>CAYHCM010000124.1:3267-7522 GCA_964355045.1 uncultured Chitinophaga sp.
CACCGGCCTAATCTTTTTATCAACGAAATGCAGCTCTATTTAGACTATTTGAAAAAAGAGATTGAAGATCAGTTTAGTATTTTAACAGATAAAAAAATAGCTTATTTTCAAAACTTTAAAGCCAATTTACTAAAAGGAATTGACTATTATTACTCCATCGAACATATTATAAATATTAAAGGAAGTGAAGCTTATGAAAATATGACTCAACAACTTTTTGAGTTCAAAAAAATGCTTCATTCGTTTTCTTTCGAAAATTTTCTTTCAGGACACACAACCGGTATCACTAAAAATTATTCAAACATTACAACTTAATTTAGATTATGACAGATTCTGATCTCGTTAATAAAATACGACAATTAAAAAAAGAGAAAAATGCCATCATTCTGGCTCATTATTATCAGGAACCGGCTATTCAGGACATTGCCGATTTTTTAGGCGACAGTCTTGGATTATCCAATCAGGCTGCGCAAACTGATGCTGATATAATAGTATTTGCAGGAGTTTATTTTATGGCCGAAACGGCAAAAATATTAAACCCCTCTAAAAAAGTATTGATGCCTGATATAAATGCGGGCTGTTCATTAGCCGATTCGTGCCCGCCGGAAGCTTTTAAAGCCTTCCGCGCAAAATATCCTGACCATATAGCCATAACGTATATAAATTGTTCAGCCGAAATAAAAGCACTGAGTGATATTGTTTGTACATCATCCAATGCCAAAAAAATAATTGAGTCTATTCCGCTTGACCAACCCATTCTATTTGCCCCTGACAAAAATTTGGGAAATTATTTAATTAAGGAAACAGGCAGAAACATGGTGCTGTGGCCAGGTGCATGCATCGTTCATCAGGCTTTTTCATTCGATAAATTGATAGCTATATTCACTCAATTTCCGAAAGCCAAAATTGTAGCTCACCCCGAATCAGACAAACAAATTTTGGATGTTGCCCATTTTATAGGTTCTACCAGCAGCATGATAAATTACATAAAGAACAGTAATTGCCATGAATTTATTATTGCTACCGAAGCAGGAATATTGCACCAAATAAGGAAAGATGTTCCCGATAAACATCTTATTCCGGCCCCGGCTATCGAAAACAATACTTGTGCCTGCAGTGAATGTGCATTTATGCGAATGAATACGCTTGAAAAATTATATTTATGTTTAAGAGATGAGAAACCTGAAATTATGGTACAGGAGGTTTTAAGAAAAAAAGCATTGTTACCGTTGGAACGTATGCTTCGCATTTCAGCTTAAATGGTTAAAAAGGATATTCTTATAATAGGCTCAGGAATTGCGGGACTTTCATTTGCTCTTAATATTGCAAAAGAACGACCCGATTTATCAATTTGCATATTGGCCAAAGGCCATAAATTAGAAACCAATACGCGCTATGCACAGGGAGGAATAGCCGTGGTTTTAAATAAACTTACCGATTCGTATCAAAACCATATTGATGATACACTAAAAGCAGGAGGGGGGCTTTGCAATAAAGAGGTAGTTGAAATGGTTGTAAAAAAAGCTCCTGAAAGATTAAAGGAACTTATTGGTTGGGGTGTAAAGTTTGATGAAGAAGCTTCGGGTCAATTTTCTGCGGGCCTTGAAGGAGGCCATTCACATGCCAGAATTTTGCATCATAAAGACTTTACCGGATTTGAAATTGAAAAAAAACTACTCCAACAAATTCATCTTTACCCAAACATTTCTATACATTCACATTATTTCGCTCTTGATTTAATTACTTCCAATAATATTTGTTTTGGTGCTTATGTTTTAAGCGAACACGACAATACCGTTAAAATTTTTAAAGCTAAAATTACGATGCTTGCAGCAGGCGGCTCAGGGCAGGTTTTTAAAACTACAACCAATCCATTAGTGGCCACAGGCGATGGAGTAGCAATGGCTTACCGCGCCAATGCCGAAATTAAGGATATGCAGTTTATTCAGTTTCACCCAACGGCATTTTATCAAACCAAAACAAACCCTTCATTTTTAATTTCAGAAGCAGTACGAGGCTTTGGAGCTTATTTGGTAAATAAAAAAGGCTTGCGATTTGTGTTTGAGTATGATTTAAGGGGCGAATTGGCTACACGCGATATTGTTTCCAAAGCGATACATTTTGAACTTTTAAAGTCGGGCAACGAACATGTTTATTTGGATTGCCGCCATTTAAACTTACCCGATTTTAAAAAACATTTTCCGGGTATTTATAAATATTGCGATGAGCAGGGAATTGATTTAAGTAAAAACCTGATTCCTGTTGCTCCGGCAGCGCATTACCAATGCGGAGGTATAAAAATAAATATCAAGGCGCAAACGTCAATCGCCAACTTATATGCATGTGGCGAATGTTCATGCAGCGGCTTACACGGGTCAAACCGTCTTGCTTCCAATTCCTTGCTTGAAGCAATAGTTTTTTCCTATGAAGCAAGTTTAGATATTTTAAAAAATATAGATAAAAATCTCAATCTACCTGACGTACCGCTAAAATCGTTTCCAACTAAAAAATCCGATTATAAAAAAATTTTATTTCTCAGAAATGAAATAAAACAAATAATTGATACCTATGCAGGTATTATTAAACAAAGACCCGGATTACTTTTAGCCCAAAACCTGTTACTGAAAATTGAGAATGAAATAATAGAAAAGTTTAGAGATTGTGAACCGGGTAAGGAACTTTTGGAATTAAAAAATCTTTTAACCGTTGCACAGCTTATTGTTAAGCATTCCCTCAATTCAATAAGCGATAAACCTAAAACCATATTACAGGAATTATATTAATATGAAATGCCCATTAGAACAAACTTCACACAAACCAGCAAGAAACATGGGCATTCCATATGGCCTTAGTTTAAAAAATAGATAGAAAATTATATATGAAACTGAATACAACTCATCTGTTTATTATCTTATGCTTTACGTTTTTGGTTTATTCATTCCGGATATATCTTATTCCGCTCAGTATTTGTGCAGATGCTAATTTTAAAAAAGAAAATGCTTCCGAAGGCCGGATAGTATGGCAAAAAAATAATTGTCAAAGTTGTCATCAACTTTATGGCTTGGGAGGTTATTTAGGGCCTGATTTAACAAATATTTTTTCCAATCCCCAAAAAGGTGAAATGTTTATCAGAGCCATGATTAAATCAGGAGTAAAACAAATGCCGGCCTGTAACCTTTCGGAAACAGATATGAACAACCTTGTAGAATTTTTAAAATCAACTGATGCCAGTGGAAATGCCGATCCCCGTAATTTTATTAAAACAAATATTGGTATGATTGAATATTATGAAAAGAAATAAAATAACTATTGGCAAGCTTTTTTTATTAACCTCATTATCCATGTTAATTTTAGGATTATGTTTTGGGTTTTTAGCATCCATAAGTTATTTGTTTCCTGATTTTCTGAAAAACAGTATTGGATTCAGTTCCCTCCGGCCATTACATGTTTCATCGGTATTATTTTGGATTATTTTAGGTGCAACAGGATGTGTTTTCAGTGGCTTGCAGATGTATTCGAAAAATGAGATCAGCAATAAAACCAATTTAATACAATGGGGCTTGTGGATAGTGGCCATCGCAGGTATTTTTTACTCGTACTTTACCAAACAATTTGGAGGTAGGGAATATTGGGAATTCAATCCTATATGGGCATTACCCATTGTTTTTGCATGGATTATTTTTTTATTAAATTTTGTACATATAGTCCGAAAAATTAAAGACTGGCCTGTTTACATATGGATGTGGCTTACCGGAATAATTTTCTTTTTGTTTACGTTTATCGAAAATTATTTATGGGTATTCCCTTATTTCAGGGAGCATTTTATTACCGACATGACCATTCAGTGGAAAGTAAATGGTTCGTTGGTTGGTTCATGGAATCAAATTATATATGGAACGGCCTTTTTTTTAATGGATAAAATTGAAAACAAAAAAAACGTGGGCCGCAGTAAAATGGCATTTGCCATGTATTTTCTTGGTTTATTTAATCTGATGTTCAATTGGGGGCATCATATTTATACACTTCCTACCGAGCAATTTATCCGTTTTATAGGCTATGCCGTAAGCATGACTGAATGGATATTTTTTATACAAATAATTTATACCTGGAAACAAAGTGTAAGCAGTATTCAAAAACATTATCACTATTTTCCTTATCGGTTTATAATGGCGGCTGATATTTGGGTATTTATCAATATTGGGCAAGCCATACTCATGTCCATTCCGGCTGTAAATATTTATACCCACGGTACTCA
>CAYHCM010000124.1:7622-10331 GCA_964355045.1 uncultured Chitinophaga sp.
TATTCAGAAATGATGGAATCCTTGTATCCTTACTTCACTACATTTTTTATTGCAGGCATTGGCCTTATGATTTCGTTTTCAATACTCGCTATTGTACTTATTAATTATTATTTTAAAAATAAAAACCACCTTAGAGCCGAATTAACAAACTAAAGAAGAGTATGGAAATAGCAATAAACAAAGAAAATAGGATGGAATCAACCCTCAATATCGAAAATTTAAAAACAGCATTTACGTATAAAAATGATTCGGAACTTAGAAATACCTATATCATTTTTAAATTATTACAATACCCTAAAATTGTAAAGCTTTTATCGGTTTGCGCCAACGGTATTCTCAAATATCACTTGCCTTTTAATTTTTTTATTAAACAAACCGTTTTTAAAATATTTTGTGCAGGAGAAACCGTCGAAGAAGCATTCTCCCTGATTAGCAAACTCGGTTTATATAATGTCAAATCGGTTTTAGATTATGTTTCGGAAGCTGAGAAAAACGAAGAATCATTTATTAATAATGCCGATATTATTACCGCCAATATTATCAAACTGGGCAATGAAGCGCCCGGTAATTATGTAAGCGTTAAATTATCGGGACTTGAAGATCCCGAGTTTTTTAAAGAAATAAATAACTCATCAATAGCTGAACTTGTAGCAAACAATGATAGGTTTAAGGAATTTTTGAACCGTATGGATCTAATAGGTAAAACCGCTTACGAACAAAAAATTATAGTATATATAGATGCTGAAGACAGATATATGCAGGATATTTTTGATCGGCTTACTGAATATCTGATGGAAAAATACAATCAGGAAGAAGCTGTAATTTTTAATACCCTGCAAATGTACCTTACCGACCGATTGGATTATATTGATTTATTAATTAAAGAGGGAGGCGAAAAAAAGTACATTCCGGGCATTAAATTGGTAAGAGGCGCTTATGTAGAAAAAGAAAGGGAAGCTGCCAAAAACGAAAACAGGCCATCGCCGGTTTATGAAACCAAAGATCAAACTGACGCCGCTTTTAATCAGGCGGTAGAAAAATGTTTAAAAAACTCCGATAAGATTGACACCTGCGTGGCTTCACATAATGATAAAAGCAATTTATTTGCAGTTTCCTGCATCCAAAAATATAATATTACTGACCATAATAAAAAAGTAAGATTCTCGCAACTCCTTGGTATGAGTGATCATTTAACATTTAATTTGGCAAAGGCCGGTTATAATACCTCCAAATATTTACCCTATGGTGAATTGAAAAAAGCCATACCTTATTTGATACGACGATCGGAAGAAAACTCGTCTATTAATGGACAAATATCAGAGGAAGTGGTGCGGTTGAAAAAGGAAATGAATAGCAGATAAAATTATGCGGCTTTAAATTGTCTTTATGAATAATATATTTGTTTTCAATCCTCTTTAAAATTTCCGACCAATCGGTATAGGGATTATGAAATTCTTTGTTTGAATATTTTTTCTAGAAAGTCAATGTGTTGATTCATTATCTAATGTCTTTAAAAATAGAGCTGACGTTTTGCAGATTTGCCATGGGCAGGTTTTTCAGCACAAATGTTGATGAGGAGAACTGAGCTTTCGGCTACCACAATACTGTCTTCCGAGCACGAAAACCTGCCTATTGCAAATGTGCTGTAGTGGCTGGTGTTATTGTCATTCATACTCTGTTATTTTTATTACGACATTTCCAGTCTTTTGTCCAGACTCAACATATTTATATGCCTCTACAATTTGGTCTAAATTATATAGTCTGTCAACTACTGGCTTGTATTCTCCTTTTTCAACAAGTTCTTTCAAAAATAGTACGTCTTGCTTAGTGATGGCCGGAATTGGAAATAATAGCCTTTTGCCACCCCAAATAGGTGTGGTCAATGCAAGAAATAAATTCTCTCCGTTTTTCCCTAATTCGGTTGAAACGTAAATTCCTTTTTCAGTTAATAAAGGCTTGCATTGACCAAATGAACTTTTTCCAACTGCATCAAAGATGAATTCAAATTTACCTTCTGTCCTGGTGAAATCCTGTGTCTGGTAATCAATAACAATATCGGCACCAAGAGATTTGACCAGACCAACGTTTTTTGTATTACATACTGCTGTTACCACTGCTCCAAAATGTTTCAATAGTTGCACAGCCGCAGAACCAATAGCACCTGTTGCTCCGTAAACTAAAACATTTTGTCCTCGTTCTACTTTTGCTGCTCTTATATCCACTAAGGCATAATGAGCCCCCTCTGTAAGTGGTGCCGCCTCTTCAAAGCTTAAATTGTCCGGCATATTTATAACCGCATCAGTTTCAGCTATTGTTAAATACTCTCCGTGTCCACCGCAGGTTTTATCATTATACCCAAAAACTTTATCACCTTTCTTGAATGTTGTTACGTGCTGTCCAATTTCTTCAATTATTCCTGCAAACTCACAACCCAGTATTTGATATTTAGGTCGGAATAGTCCGGTCCAAAATCGTGAAATAAAATATTCGGCACTACGGAAACCTGAGTCAGTGCGGTTTACTGTCGATACATAAACCTTAACCAATACTTCGTTGTCTTTGGGTTGTGGTTTAGGAACTTCCATTAATGAAACAACCTCTGGTGGTCCATATTTTGAATATACAATTGCTCTCATTTTCTTTGTGTTTTGTTGATTCTTGTTGGTGTCCTACACTTCTGACCAACGGCTGCAGGTTTGGGAGGTGGCG
>CAYHCM010000125.1:0-10307 GCA_964355045.1 uncultured Chitinophaga sp.
ACAATAGCAGCCGAATTAGCCACATTCATGGAGTCCACTTTGCCAAATTGAGGAATAATAATATTTTTAAAATCGCTTGATAACCAAATATCTTTAATGCCATAAGCTTCAGAACCGACAACAATAGCCGTATGTTTTGTAAAATCTTCTAAAGTGTAATTTTTGGCAGATTCAAGGTAAGTGACAAAGGTGTTAATTGAATTTGTTTTCAGCCATTCAATGCAATTATCGGCAGTGGTTACAATTATTTTTTTTGTAAACACGGTGCCCAAACTCGCCCTTATGCAATTTGGATTATAAATATCGGTTTGAGGATCGCAAACGATGATTGCATCCACTCCGGCGGCATCGCAAGTTCTGAGCATAGCTCCAAGATTTCCGGGTTTTTCAACCGAATCAATGACTAAGATTAATAGATTTTTTAAAACATCAATATCTTCTAAAGAAAAATCTTTGGGATTAATTAAAGCTAAAGAGTTGGCAATTCCTTTTCTATAAACGATAGAATCAAAAACAGGAGGCGATACATTAATGCAAAGTATATTTTGGGGTAAATTCAGTTCTGTCTTTAGTTTACTTTCAGAAATATAATCACTGCAATACAAAACTTTTTCAATATTAAAACCTGCATCCACGGCCAATCGGCATTCTCGTATGCCTTCAACAGGAATTAAATTTTGCTTTCTTCGTTCGCGGTTTTTATCCAATTTCTGAATTTGTTTTATTAACGGATTTTGCAAACTGCTTATGACTTCCATAGGGTGCAAAGATAGATGAGGGTTCTAAAACTTTTCCAAAGTTCCAAAACTTTGGAAAAGTAAATTAGCGGATTCAAAACTTTGGAAAAGTTAAAACGATATATTTGACCCCGTGGAATTTTATTTTTGAAATTTGGAATTTTAAAAAACTATGGAAGATCACTCAAAATACAACACACATCTGGATATTAAATTCAGCCACTTCGAAAAAATGGACATCAACAAAATAGTGGAAGATTGTCCTTACACATGGTTTAACCAAACTCTTACTCAAGTCAATGAATCGGTGGTTCGCTTAGGAATTGTGGAAGGGGAGTACCATTGGCACAAGCACGATAACGATGATGAATTTTTCTTTGTGCTCCAGGGACAATTGCTCATTGATCTGGAAAATGAAACCATTGAATTAAACCCAAATCAGGGTGTAACGATAAGCAAAGGCGTAATGCACCGACCAAGGGCATTGATGAAAACCGTTATGCTGATGGTAGAAACGAGCAGTATTGAACCAACGGGGGATTGAGTTGTTTTAGATTTGACAACTTTTAAAAAGTTGTCAAATCTTTTAACCCTCGTTAACCTTCTTTACCCAATATTTCAATCTCTTTTTATTCAAAAGTTCTTTTTTAATAAGAGTAATTAAGGGAGCTTGAAGATTTTTATCCATCATATTGGTTACTATCATTCCCTTTTCCTGAGTAAACCAAATCTGGTCATAAAGCAGTTGGTTATTGTCCTTTAGAATTCTTTTAATAATTTTTTCACCATCGGCAGCGTTTCCTTTAAATCCTGATTTGGTAAGGCTTTTCAACGGAATATTAACCTGGCAAAAACTTTTTAGAAAAACTAATTTTAAAGGTTTGGCACTTAAAGAATCTATGGTTGGTACAAAAGTAGAATCAGGTACAATGTTGGCTAAAATAATAAGCCCGATTAAAGGTTCTGCGCAATTGGTCATCAGATTAACCCCTTTGGCCACATTTCCCATTTTATTATGAGTATTAAATTCAATATATATTGAAGCTGTATCGCCCGGTAGTAAAGGGGTTTTAGACCAAAACGGAGCGGTGCATCCGCAGGTAACAGAAACATGACTAATTATAAAAGGTTCCAGTCCAATATTTTTATAAATAAACCGATGTTTGCAAATGCTGCCTTCGACTACTTTTCCAAAATCTATTGTTTTATTTTCAAACTCCACTTTGGCTTGAGCAAAACCAATAGTAGAATAAATGGAAATGCAGGCCGTATATATAAATTTTCTAATCATTACTTTTGTAAAATGAATTCAGCAAATATACTTGTTACTACAATCGAAGCCAAAAAAATAGCAATTGTTACACTAAACAGACCCAAGGAATTAAATGCTTTAAGCTATGACTTCCTGAATGAATTAAACGTTGCATTGCAAAACCTTGATAAAAATGAAAATGTAAATTGCATGATTCTCACGGGTTCCGAAAGAGCTTTTGCTGCAGGTGCCGATATCAAAGCTTTGGCCGAACAAACCCCATTAGGAATTTGGAAAATGGATATGTACGGCCTTTGGCAAAGTTTAAAACAGATAAAAAAACCGATAATAGCCGCAGTTGCCGGGTTTGCTCTGGGTGGAGGCTGTGAATTGGCTATGATTTGCGATATAATAATAGCCTCTGAAAATGCCCGGTTTGGCCAACCGGAAATTAAATTAGGAATAATGCCCGGTGCAGGAGGGACGCAGCGATTGCCAAAACTTATTGGAAAACACAAAGCCATGGAAATGGTATTGACCGGAAATTTTATATCAGCCGCCGAAGCCTATAGAATTGGTTTGGTAAATAAAGTGGTACCGACCGAAATGCTGATGTATGAATCTGATAAAATGGCCACGCTTATAGCTTCGCAATCTACGGTGGCTGTTCAAATGGCCAAAGAAAGTATTTTGAAATCCTTTGAAATGGGCTTAAATGACGGGCTTGCATTTGAAAGACGAAATTATATGGCATGTTTTGATACACCGGAGCAAAAGGAAAAAATGAAGGCGTTTTTGGAAAAAAATTGAAATTGGAAATTAGAACCTTGGAATTTGGATCTTGGGTTTTGGAATTTTTTCACCCTTTCATCATCTCCGCATAATATCTATAAAAATACGGAATAGTTTCAATGCCTTTATAAAAATTGAAAAGTCCGTAATGCTCATTAGGGGAGTGAATGGCATCGCTGTCGAGACCAAATCCCATAAGGACGGTTTTTACACCCAATTCTTTTTCAAACAAAGCCACAATAGGAATACTGCCCCCGCCAAAGGTTGGAACAGGAGTTTTTCCGTATGTTGTTTCTATAGCTTTGGAGGCAGCTTTAAATGCTACAGAATCAGTAGGGGTAATGGCAGCTTCACCTCCGTGATGAGGCGTTACTTTTACTTTAACTCCTTTCGGAGCAAAGGAAACAAAATAATCGGAGAATAATTTGGTGATGGTATCCGATTTTTGATTGGGAATCAATCGCATGGATATTTTGGCATAGGCTCTGGATGGCAAAACCGTTTTAGCCCCTTCGCCAATATAGCCACCCCAAATTCCGTTCACTTCAAAAGTCGGGCGGATTCCTGTTCTTTCCAAAGTTGTATAACCTTTTTCTCCCATTACATCTTCTATTGCCAAATCGTTTTTATAGTTTTCTAAATTAAATGGAGCTGAGTTTAGAGCCTTTCGGTCGGCATCGCTTAATATAGTTACATCATCGTAAAAACCCGGAATGGTAATATGGCGGTTTTCATCATGCATACCTGCTATCATGCTGCAAAGAATATTAATGGGATTAGCCACAGCACCACCATAAACCCCCGAATGAAGATCACGGTTTGGGCCTGTAACTTCTACTTCTACATAGCTAAGGCCTCTCAATCCTACGTCAATTGAAGGAGTGTCGTTGGCTATCATTCCGGTATCTGAAATTAAAATAACATCTGCCTTCAGTTTTTCCCTATTTCCTTTCACATATGTCTCCAGATTGGTACTGCCAATTTCTTCTTCACCTTCAATCATAAATTTTACATTGCAGGCCAATGTATTAGTTTGCAACATAGTTTCAAACGCTTTAACGTGCATATACATTTGCCCTTTATCATCGCAAGCACCTCGGGCATATATTTTTTCATCACGTATAGTTGGTTCAAAAGGAGGTGTGGTCCAAAGTTCGTCGGGCACAGATGGCTGAACATCGTAATGCCCGTAAACTAAAACTGTTGGCAAGGCTGTATCAAATATTTTTTCACCGTAAACTACAGGATTTCCGGGGGTTTCCTCCAATACAACATTATCGGCTCCTGCGGCAATCAATTTATCTCTGACAAATTCGGCAGTTTTTCTAACATCACGTGTAAATGCCTTATCAGCACTTATGCTTGGGATACGCAAAATTTCAAATAATTCATTTAAGAAACGATCCTTATTTTCGGTGATATAAGAAGTATGCATGTTATTTTTTTTTTCGCCTGCGAAAGTAATAGAATTGATTTATTAGAGGGGAAATATTTTGAAGAAAATATTTAGGCGGATCAAGAAGTAAAAATTTAAAAAAAGCGAATGAATCAAATCACCCGCTTTTCAGTAAAAATTTATTTAAAAAAGTTTAATTGCAATTAGCTGCAATAAAGGAATCAGCCATTTTTAAGCCATACTTGCTGGCATTTTTCATGGCTTCACACGCCTTGTCATATTTTTTAAGATAATAGTAGGCTACGCCAATATTAACCCAAGATTGAGCATAATCAGCCTGTTTGGCAATGGCTTTATTATACCATGTAATGGCCTCATCGTATTTACTGTCAATGGCATAAATAACACCGATATTATTATAGTAAACAGGCTTTGGATTAATTTCAATACACGCTTTGTAATCGCTTATTGCCCCTTTAATATCGCGGGTTTTTTCTTTTATCAAAGCGCGTTTAAAAATATATTCTTCCGATTTTGGTGATGCTTTAATTGCCTTATTTATAAAGTATAATGCCGAATCAAATTTTTGGTTTTTGTATAAAAAATCTGCCCGTTCAAACATTATTTTTCCAAGGTCTTCAGCCTGAGCGAAACCTGTGTTTCCTAAAAGGAATATGGTTGTTATAATCAGTATCTTTTTCATGTTGATTGTTTTTTTTTGCTGTAATTGTTTTTTTTAAGTTTACTAAAAACCCCGGCATTTACCGGGGCTTTCGTTAGATCTTTTTAGATTGCTTCGGTGTTTAGTAAAGGTACCAGTTATAATATGAACTGTACATTTCTAATTCAAAAGTTTGATAACTGCAATACTTTGATAACGGCCCCCAGGTGGTTTTACTTCCATCACTAAATTCAGCAACGGCATAAAGTGCTGTAGTTCCATTAGCTACACTTACCGATCCATATCCCCATGGAGAAATGTAACCTTCCAAATAGCCGTCAACATAGCAATAAACATAATAACTTGTGTGGTTGTCAAAGTAAGCTGTGCATCCTCCGGCACCTCTTGCTGATTTGTCAACTGATTTAGATACTTGTCCATCTCCATTTGTACGGGTGGCTACTTTAATGTTAGGGTCGGCACCTCTGCTACTTTTGTCAATTGTAGTTTTGTCACCTGATCCACCATCTTTTGATGTTGTTTGAGCTGAAGCCGCAAAACTTAGGCCACATACTAAAAGACCTACTGTTAGAATTTGATTTAATTTTTTCATGTTTTTTGTTTGATTAATTTAATTACAGCAATATATATGTTTCAAAAATAAAAGGTAAATTGGTAATAACATCTTTTTTGTCATTTTAATATCAATTTAATTCTAAACTATTGATTTTCAAAATAAAAAAAAACATCCAACCACCGGTTAGATGTTTTTTTTATGATTTACCCGAAGCAAATACGTTAAAAACTTCCTATTGACATTCCTACTGCAACTGTATTTACATCAGGTCCCTGATTTGTTTTAAACGCGGAGACAGGAAAATAACGGGCATAAAAATTAATACCCTGATAGCCTAAGTAAACGGAATATCCAATTCTAAACTCAGTAAGATTAAAGTCGCCGTTGGTTTTTTTCTTCTGATCGCCGTCTTTATTCCATTTCTGTTTGGTATGACTGTTCAACAAATATCCGAATTGCGGGCCTGCTGCTATTTGAAATGCATGTCCCTCTTTATTTTCCCTGAATCGTAATTTTAGCATTAAAGGTGCAGTAAGATAGGTTGAAACCAATTTGTTCTTTTTATACTCAACATTTGAATTTATTGAATAGGCCAGCGGAATTGAATCTTTAAGCAGGTCAACATTGTTTTTAAATCTATAATTGTTCCAGTCTATTCCTACACCATATATCAAATATAGGTGCTTTGGAAGAAGGCTGATGGATTGCTCATAAATTTTAAGATTAAAATTACAGCCTTTACCATTTTCCAATTCAAGGTCTTTATAATTTTCGGGCATATCAAGGGTACCATTATTGGCTAAAAAATTAAATCCCAAATCGGCATGAAACCAATTACTCGGATTTCTTTTCCCATCTTCTTCCTTTGAATTGTGCTTTTTCGCCCCTTTCTTTTTAATAATTATTTTTTCTTCCTTAACTATTATATTTTTTTTATCCGGGTTGTCGGCTTTATCCTCAGCTATTAACATGGTATCGCCATCAATAATAATTTTGGAATCTTCGGTTTCTTCCGATTTATCTTTGGTGTCAATGGTTATTCTGATTTTTTTGCCATCAATAATCATCGGCTTTTTGGTAGTAGTTGAATCAGTAACTTGAGCTTTGATAAGGCTTGAAAGCAGCAATGCACCAATTGTGCAGTAAATAGATAATTGTTTCATATGTATAATATTAATAATTTATTTAAGTTCTAATAGTGCATTTGCATAAATAGTTTCACCTTTTAATTCGAAACCTATGCTTGGTTTATGGTTTTTCATTTTTGGGGTAATTTTTAATTTCAAATTCGGTATATCGCTCCAATATCCTTTTGTTTTATTTCTTAATTTATCAGCCTGAACCAATAGTTTGCCAATTTTATTTGGCTCTTTTGCCTTAGGTTTTTCTATCATAAAGTTAACGGGTTTTATAATTTCACTTTTATCAATTTGGTAGGCAATCCCTTTATTTGTTAGTGGTTTTAAATATATTATTTCCGGAATATAAATTGGAAGTATGGTATCATTTTTTGGTTCAGGTATTATAAGTGCAATATCATTTGAATGGGCAAATACTTTTTTTGTTGTCAAATTTCCTTTTCTGTTTTTAACATTTAATTGGTCGGCTGTGTTTTCATTATTCTCTGGCGTTTCAATACTATTTAATTCAGAGGTTGAATTATTTTTCACAGGCTGATAAACTGAAATCGAATCATTGGTATAATCATAATACCAGAAACCAACTAAGCCGATTAACAGGAGCGAAGCAGCAATTTTGGCAACAGGCCAAAAAGTTAAAAATGTAAATTTTAAACCATCCGGTTTCAATAAATTTTGCTTGTCAACAAAGTTTACCGTTTCGTCAGGAATTATAATGGTATGCTGCATCAAAATCCATTCCTGCTTATAAAAAGTATCTTTATTTATTTGCTCCATCAGAGCATTTTTTTCGGCATCGTTTAAATTGTCCTCCAACATTTCAAACATCAAAAACTCATAATTGTCTTTTGTTAGCTTCATTTTATTTATATTAATACTTCCATTTTCCCTATACATTCTTTTAAAAATTGCCTTGCTCTAAAAATATTTATTTTTACCTGAGCCTCAGTCATTCCGGATATTTCGCTTATTGTTTTGTAATCATATCCTTCATAATCGCGCAGTGTAATGACTGTTTTTTGATTCTCAGGCAGTTTATTTACCAATTTATCAACCAGAGTTTTTACACCCGTATAATTAACATGAGCAGTAGTAAATGTATTTTCATTTAAGGTTTCCAAATCAGTAAATTTTTTCTTAGCCCTTATAATATCTATCATTTCTCTATAAGCAATAGTAAAAATATAACTCTTTGCTTTTTCAAAAATCACGTCCTCCCGTCGAACCCACACTTTTTCAAAGGTGTTTTGTACAATGTTTTGTGCCTCATCGCCATCTCTCAGGTTTTTCATTATAAATCTGAAAACTCCGTCAGCATATTCTTTAACACATAGGTTGTATTGCGCTGGGGTCATTAGTCGGTTATATTACTTATTGAAACTAAAATTAGTTACATATTATTTTTAAGTAATGATGCTCAATATCATTAAAGGCATGAAAATGAGCGATAAAAATTTATTTTAAACTACAAAAATCGGCTAAAATAAGACGATATTTATTTTTGAATTGTTAGTTGACATTAGAGCAAATAAATACTATTTTTGCCCCACTTTTAAGATTCCGTAGCTCAGCTGGTAGAGCATTACACTTTTAATGTAGTGGCCCTGGGTTCGAATCCCAGCGGGATCACATTTACAACACGTAAACCCTTGCAAATTAAAAGTTGCGAGGGTTTTTTTATTGGGTGGTTGTCGGTTTTTGGATAATAATTTACCTGTTTTTATAAAACACAATTAAATTTAAACGGAATGTTTGTTTAATTGGAGTGGCAGCATTTAGTGAGACTTGATTGCGTTTATTCTTTCTTTTAATAATTGTATTCTTTCTATCAATTTGTTAAAAGAAAGTGATGGTTTGTAAATCATACTTTCCTGCATGGTTTCATAATCTTTTTTCCATTCTGCAATAATTTCATCCGGTGGTATTGGGTTAATTTTATCCGGAGAATGAAGGGCATAATTTATTCCACCAACACGTGTAAAAATTCTGCGATGTTCAACAATTTCATTGTACAATTCCATATCCCTTAAAGCAATAGTTGAATAAGGTGTGTCCATCATTTTTTCAATATCGTATAAATGACGGCTAAGTCTATCCACCCGAATTTTTCCCCCGGGCTTTTGAAATTCTTCATGCAGTAAAAATATTTTTTCTAAAAATGTTCTTTCCGGATTAACAGTGCGTATAATAATTTCTGCATCGGCAAAATCTTTATCTTTAAAATATACACCTACCAGCGAACAAAATAATTTATCAGTAAACGGTTCTCGCATGGAGCGGCTGCCCACTTCCACCAATACTCTAGGCTGAATATATTCAGTCGCTCCAAAAACGCTTTTATAATTGACTACAATAATAATCGGGTCGTTGTTTTGCACTTCGGCTAACTGAATATCCATGTTATCGAACCCTGATGTTGCAAATTTTTCTTTTAACACTTCAAAGAAAGTTGAAGAAATATAATGAGAAGATTTGGTTCTTAATTTTTCAACTTGTGTTGCACTTATTACATCACCAAAATTCAAAAATTTTCTATCTAATGCCAAATCAATATCTTCTGAAAATCGGTCAATTAAATTCCATGCTTTACTGAGGAATGTTCCTCCTTTGAATAGAAGTGAAGCTGCACATTCCATTTCAAAAATAAGTCTCAAAGTTTGCGTTACCCACCAATCTTTTTCAATGGCTTGCAATGGTATTCCGGTATTTGTACGAATTTGTTCAAATACTTCAATCTTTTGTTCGTTATTTAATTTTAACCATTCTGTCATAGTGCGGGTTTTAATGCATTTTTCATGATGTCGGCTATCCAGGCAGGTGCCAACTTAAGATCATTCAATACATTTTCTTTTTTTTCCTTTGTAAGAAAGGTTATAATTTTATTCAGTTCGCTTTCTGTCACTTTGTTTTTTCCAATCGATTTTAATGCCTGAATAACCAAAGCACTTATCTCCCCCTTTGCCAATAAATTTTTAGGGGTAGTTCGTTTGAGTTTAATGGTTTGTTTCCGCACCTTTATAGTTCGAGCAGCTCCATCAGTTAAATACACACTATTCATTGGAACCTGTGTGCTTAATCCCAGTAAATGCAATGCCTGTACACCTGTAGGAACTATTCTTACCTTATCTCTTTTGGCTATTGTAGCAGCAATATCTTCAGCACCCGGAATAATTTTTCCTGTTAAATCGCTTTCTTTCGGTATTACGTATATGCCATGTGCCACACGCACTATACTTTCATTTTCTGTTAAACGCTGCAATGCCTTACGCAGGGCTGCATTTCCTGCCAGGCGACTAAAATTTTCGGGAAAAAATACAGTACCTTTACTTGCCTTTTTCATCTTTGCAAGGATTCGCTGTTCAATATTTATTTTCTTTTTTATCATTATATTTCGTCACAAATTTAGTACAAATTTGTGACGAATATTTTTTTTTTTATAAACTATACATCAGTATTACAGTTTTAAAAAACACCTCAAAACAGCACACCCCCTTCCTGCTTTTCAATTATTTCAAGAATCTGTATTTCAATTGTTTTAGTCATTATTTTAATTTATTCTTGTCACAAATATATGCTATATTTGTGACAAGAATTTTATTTTATCTCTGTTGTTACTCTTAAATATTATGGTTGAAATATTTTTCCGAAATTTTATTTTATGGTTATTTTTTCGTCACAAATTTATGAAGAAAAAGTGAGGAGTAAAAAGCTATCAGTTTGTAAACATATTCAATACTTCTTATTGTGAATTGC
>CAYHCM010000126.1:0-8177 GCA_964355045.1 uncultured Chitinophaga sp.
CGGTAAACAACCCTTGTTCTAATTTTCTGTTTTATAGTTAAAGGTCATATGGAATGTCCGAATTTCAATCTGGTAGGATTGTACATTGTTCCCATGGGAAGTTGATAAAAAATCAATTTTTTAAAAGTTTTGATACAGACAATTGTATATTATTATTCTGTATGTTTGTCCGCAAATAAAATGGAGACCAGCGACCATTTTAAAAAACGGGGCGGTACCGAAAAGCCAAACGAGTAGGAACATTTTTAAAAAACAGTATGAACTTTTTAACTACAAAAAACGTATTAACATTAATCGGAGCAATTTCTTTAATTGAAGGAATTGGATTTTTCTTTGGGGCTGAGGCAGTAACCAAAGGTGCATTTGGGAAATTAAATCAGGGCGATGCCTTAAGGGTTGGTACACTTATGCACGAAGCACTTGCAGGCTTAATGGTGGCACTTGCAATAGTTATCCTTTTTGCCAGAAATTTGGAAACTTCTGCTGCAAATAAAATACTGAATGGCATAGGTTTTGGCTACATAGTGTTTTTTGCTGTTGCTATGAAACATTTTTTAGGAGGAGAGGTTCAGCCACCAATACCTGCTTTGGTATTACTGGTAGTATTGAGCGTATTGGCATTTTATACTGCTAATAAAAAGACAGCTTAAGTATTAATTGGTGCGGGTTTGACACAATATCAAATCAAAGATTAAACAATACCTTCCGATAGCTATCGGCATTAAAAAATAAATATTGCTATTTGTTAAAATGTCAAAACAGTTTACGTTTCTATTCTGCATTCATAGCCGCTGATTTACAGATTAAGAATTATTTCAGATTAACCTTGCGGGAAATTTTATTATTCTAATGGATTTTGGATCATCCGGCGGGGTTAATCATTCTTATTTTTTTAATTCAGAAATCTGTGACTGTTTATTTTAAAAGGAAGGATTGTTTAATATCCCGAGCAAAAGGCGTGGACAGACAAACTTAATTGTACGACCTTAGCTCGTTGGAAAGTTTTACGGGTATATAAAACATATTGTTACATATAAAACTGTGTGTTGAAATAGCCAACTTAAACTATAATCATAGGATAATTTTGTCCTTTTAAAAAAGCACATAGCCAAATATTGAACGTGTGAAATTAAGATAATTCATATAAGGATAAGAATCTCTTTATATTTTATTACTTTCGCCGGTGGATAATACTTATGTTTTCAAAATCGTGTGAATATGCCATTAAAGCAATGATTTTTGTAGCTCAAAAATCAAAAGATCAGGCGCGTATAGGCCTAAAAGAAATTGTGAAGGGTACTGATGCCCCCGAACATTTTATTGCTAAAATTATGCAGGAACTTGTAAGAAAACGATTGGTTCACTCTGTAAAAGGACCAAACGGAGGGTTTTATATGACTGATGAAGATTTTAAAACTTCCATTTCTGATATTGTAAAAGCCATGGATGGCGATAAACTTTTTACCAATTGTGTATTAGGTTTAATAGCGTGCTCGGAAACAAATCCTTGTCCGGTTCATTTTGAATTTAAAGATATTAAAAAAAATATCATTGCCATGATGGAAAATAATACCATTGGCAATTTTAATGAAAAACTGGATTCAGGCCATTTTTTCTTAAAAACTTTATAGAAGAACAGGGTTTGCTAAAAGGGAAACTTAAAAATAAATTTACTAAGGACTATAATCATATTTTAGACTGACGGTTATCAGTTTTTAAATAGAAACCTCTCAGGATATTGCACCCGCAAATAATTTGAGCAAAGCCGGCACCATATTAAAATCATGCTACCATTGCGGAAATGAAGTTCAGGGCAGGAATAGTTATTCTATTGAAGAAAAATATTTTTGTTGCAATGGCTGCAAAATGGTTTTTGAAATACTGGATGAAAATAATTTATGCACCTTTTATGAGTTAAACTCTCAGCCGGGATTGATTCAAAATAAAATAAGCCGGGCCGACAAATATTCGTTTTTAGATGATTTGGAGATTGAATATAAATTAATTCAGTATAAAAATCAGCAGCAAAGTCATGTAACATTTTATTTGCCTCAGATACATTGCAGCAGTTGCTTGTGGTTATTGGAAAATATCAGAAAAGTGAATGAAGGGATAATTTCTTCACGTGTTAATTTTACCAAAAAAGAAGTATTTATTGTTTTTGATAATACGATAACTTCGCTTAGAAATGTGGTAGAATCGTTGGACAAAATAGGATATGAACCTTATTTAAGCTTAAACGAAATTTCATCAAATGACTTAAATAAAACTGACCGGACACGCTGGTATAAAATAGGTGTAGCCGGTTTTTGCTTTGGCAATATAATGATGATGAGCCTGGCCGATTACTTTGCCAATCCAAATACCATTGACCCTAAATTGCAATTATTCTTTAGGGCATTAAGTCTGGGTTTATCCATTCCCGTATTATTTTATTCGGCTACCGAATTTTTTGTTTCAGCATGGAACGGCCTTAAAAATAAATATCTGAATATTGATTTACCGGTTGCTTTGGCTTTGGCCATCACTTTTTTGCGCAGCATTTATGAAATAACCACTGGCATTGGAAGCGGCTATTTAGATAGTTTGGGTGGTATCGTATTTTTTATGCTCATAGGCAGATGGCTGCAATCACGCACCTATAAAACCATATCGTTCGACAGGGATTATAAATCATTTTTCCCCATTTCGCTTAATGTGGTTAAAAACGGTTTAATACTTCCAACCGAAATTTCCAAGGTTATGATAAACGATATTATTCAAATTCATGCCAATGAAATTATACCCGTAGATTGTATTTTATCAAAAGGTAATGCCAAAATTGATTACAGTTTTGTGAGTGGTGAAAGTTTACCGGTAAGAATAAACATTGGCGAAATGGTGTATGCCGGAGGAAAACAATTAGAAGGCTTGCTTGAATTAATGGTTGTAAATGAAGTTTCACAAAGTTATCTCACCAATTTATGGAACAACCCTGTTTTTAATAAAAAAGAAACGATTAAAAAAAGCCTTTATGATACCATAGGCAAATACTTTACATATGTGGTTTTAGCACTGGGTATAGCGGCCGGTTTGTTTTGGTACTCTAAGGGTGAATCGGTATTAATGTGGAATGCCATCACCACAGTGTTAATAGTTGCCTGTCCCTGTGCCTTATTGTTGTCGCAAAATTATACCAATGGCAATTTGCTTCGGATTTTCGGATTGAATAAATTTTATTTACGATCGCCTGAAATAATTGAAAAGTTATCAAAAATAAATCACATAGTATTAGATAAAACCGGTACTCTGACACAGGCCAACGGAACACAGGTGAAATATGCAGGCAAAATACTTCCGGATGAATTAAAAATTTGTTTAGCCTCCTTATTAAAGCAATCATCGCATCCGGCAAGTAAGGTGGTATCCGATTATTTAAATAACCCAAAGCTTACAGAGGTAACTAATTTTAAGGAAACCCAAGGACAAGGCATTGCAGGTTGGGTGGATGAACATTACATAAAAATAGGTTCTCCAAAATATGTTGGAGGAGAATATTTAAAAGAAAAGCAAGGAACCAAAGTGGTTGTTTTTATAGATTCTGAAATTTGCGGAGAGTTTATTATTACCAATAGATACCGTTTTGGGGTTACCCAATTAATTAAATCCCTTAAAACCCGATATTCATTATCATTGATATCGGGAGATAATGATGCGGAGCTAAAAAATAGTAAAGACTTATTAGGGCATGAAAGTGAAATTCTTTTTAACCAAAGCCCTCAACAGAAATTAGATTATATTACAGATTTACAAACCAATCACCATTTAAACGTGATGATGGTAGGCGATGGATTAAACGATTCAGGTGCATTAAAACAAAGTGACATTGGAGTAGCGGTAACCGATTCGTCAAACAATTTTACACCTTCTTCCGATTGTATAATAGCCGGATCAAAACTGATTGTGTTAGATACTTTTTTAACTCTGGCCAAAAAAGGAAAGAAAATAATATTATTCAGTTTCGCTATTTCAGCTACCTATAATGTTATAGGTTTGTACTATGCTATACAGGGAATTTTATCACCGGTGGTGGCAGCTATATTAATGCCCGCAAGTTCCATAACCATCATTTTATTAACCTACGGATTAACCGAATGGGTTTCGAAGGGATTGGGTTTAAAAAATAAAATAATAAATTTAAAAGCTTAACGAGGGATATAAAAATATAAAAAAGAGAAGACCCCCCTACTGGTTGGTGTCTTCACCAAACAGTTTGAAATTTTCGTTTGGTGAAGACACCAACCGATAGAAAATAACACAGAATTAAAATAAAAAATGAATGTCATCATCATATTATTACTGGTAAGCCTATGCATAGCAGGAGGTTTTTTAATAGCATTTTTGTGGAGTGTAAACGACGGGCAATACGATGATATAGAAAGCCCGGCCGAACGTATATTATTTGAACCTGAAAATTTAAACAAAAAGTAATACCATATGAAATGCCCAATAAAAGAAAGTTCTAACAAAGCCGCCGGAAATTTGGGCATTCCATATGACCTATAACTAAAAAACAGAAAATTACATATGACTTTAGAAAAATTTTACTACGACAACAAACTCCCGAAATTATTTGCCATTGCCTGTATTTTTTGGGGTGCTGTAGGGATGCTCCTCGGAGTAATTGCAGCATTTCAATTAGCATTTCCGTTTCTTAATTTTAGCGAATATTTTCCGCATTTAGCCTTTGGTCGTTTAAGACCGGTGCATACCAATGCTGTAATTTTTGCTTTTGTGGGCAATGGTATTTTTACCGGTATTTATTATGCCATTCCCCGATTGCTTAAAACCCCGATGTGGAGCAATGTATTGGGAAAAATTCATTTTTGGGGTTGGCAGTTTATCATTGTTTGTGCCGCGGTATCGTTGCTTATGGGCTATACCACCGGTAAGGAATATGCAGAATTGGAATGGCCTATTGATATATTGATTACCTTGATTTGGGTAATTTTCGGAATCAATATGTTCGGTACTATTTTTACCCGACGCGAACGGCATTTGTATGTGGCCATTTGGTTTTTTATAGCCTCATGGGTTACCGTAGCCATGCTTCATTTGGTTAATTCATTCGAATTTCCTGTGTCGTTTATGAAAAGTTATTCGTGGTATGCGGGAGTTCAGGATGCTTTGGTACAATGGTGGTATGGTCACAATGCTGTTGCATTTTTTTTAACCACCCCCTATTTGGGTTTAATGTATTATTATTTGCCAAAAGCTGCCAACAGACCGGTGTATTCATACCGATTAAGTATTCTGCATTTTTGGAGTTTAATATTTTTGTATATATGGGCAGGTCCACATCACTTGCTTTATACTGCATTACCTGAATGGGCGCAATCATTGGGCACGGCATTTTCAATAATGCTGATTTTGCCAAGTTGGGGTGGAATGCTCAACGGGTTATTTACCCTCCGGGGTGCCTGGGATAAAGTAAGGGAAGACCCTGTTTTGAAATTTTTTGTGGTTGCCGTTACCTGTTATGGTATGAGCACATTTGAAGGCCCGATGATGTCGTTGAAAAATGTAAATGCAATATCGCATTACAGCGATTGGACGGTGGCGCATGTTCATATTGGTGCTTTGGGCTGGAACGGATTTTTAACTTTCGGCATGATGTATTGGCTCATTCCAAAATTATTTAGTACCACACTTTATTCAAAAAAATTAGCTTCCACCCATTTTTGGATCGGTACCTTAGGAATTATTTTATATGCCGTACCCATGTATTGGAGTGCTTTCAAGTCGTATTTTATGATGAAAGCTTTTACTCCCGAGGGTCAGTTGCAATATCAGTTTATTGATGTGGTTCAAACCATTATTCCGTTTTATATAATGAGGGCTATTGGAGGAACCATCTTTTTAATTGGCGTATTTATTATGATTTATAATTTATTAAAAACTGCCAAAGCAGGTTCGTTTTTAGCCAGAGAGGAAGCCGAAGCGCCTCCGTTAGTAAAAGAATATCATGCTCCTTCAAACTCCATCTGGCATAGTTTTATTGAACGAAAACCTTTGCTGCTGTTGGTTCTTAGTTTAATTGTAGTAGGCATAGGCGGTTTGGTAGAAATGGTTCCCACTTTTTTAATAAAGGAAAATATTCCAACCATTACTTCTGTAAAACCTTATACTCCTTTGGAGTTGCAGGGCAGGGATATCTATATTCGAGAAGGGTGTTACAATTGCCATTCGCAAATGATTCGCCCGTTCAGATATGAAGTAATCCGCTATGGAGAATATTCAAAAGCCGGAGAATTTGTATATGACCATCCTTTTCAATGGGGAAGTAAACGAACCGGACCTGATTTGGCACGAATAGGAGGCAAATATGTTGACAAATGGCATTATGACCATATGTTAGAACCGAGCATAATATCGCCCGGTACCATTATGCCGTCTTACCCGTCACTTTATGAAAACGTAATTGATAAAGGAAGTACCATTTCCAAAATTCATGCCATGCGAAAAATGGGAGTTCCATATCCGGAAGGATATGAAGAAATAGCCAATCAGGATTTGGAAATGCAAGCCGGTAAAATTGCCTTGGGCTTAAACGGTCCTGATATAAAAATAGCGAGTGATAAAGAAATAATAGCCCTTATTGCATACCTGCAACGCATTGGTACCGATATAAAATTAGAACCTAAAAAATAATAAGATGAAATTCTCAACCTATTTAGTAAAAATTACAGGAATAAGTGTTTATCCGCTTGTATCGCTCATCCTGTTTGTAACCTTTTTTATTTTGGTTACACTATGGATTTTTAGCATTGACAAAAAGGAAATAGAACGGATTGAAAAATTACCATTGGATTAATATAAATAAATTATCAAATCAAAGATTCGATAATACCTTAAATTAAAAAATAGACATAAAATGATTATCAAATGAAACAGAATATTCTTAAAAAAATTATACTGAGTTGTATTACTCTGATTTTGCCATACCTTCTCTTGGCGCAAGATGCATCGCAAACCGCTACCTCCTCCAAAAGCATTGGTATGGATTTTAACTGGATATTATTAAGTATTGCCTTTATCCTGTTGGTGCCGCTTTATATCACAAGCAAAACTTTTTTGTTTGCACTTAAAAAGGAAATTAAAAGAAACAAGCCTCAATCCAATTCCGGTAAAAAAATAGGGATAATTATTTTTCTTTTATCCTTAAGTCCTTTAAGCCAGGGTAAAACCCTTAATGCCAGCGACATTTCGGGTGATTGGATAGCATGGCTAATAACGTCGGTAATATTTATTGAAGGTTTGCTTATTATCTTTTTTTCGTGGCAAATTTTAAGGATGCTGAAACCAAAGGCTGATGAAAAAATAATTTCGGTTGATGAACCATCAATTATGGAAGAAAAACCAAAAGCCATGTTAACCAAATTATGGGACAAGATGAATAGTTTTAAGCCTTCTTCAGAAGAAGCCGATATTGATACCGGCCACGATTATGATGGGATCAGGGAATTGGATAATATAACGCCGCCGTGGTTTACAACAGGATTAATTGCTACAATTATATTTGCCGGTGTTTACTTATACCGATACCAAATTGCCAAGACAGCACCTTCGCAGGTAGAAGAATATAATATTGAGATGGCACAGGCCGAAAAAGCAAAATCGAAGCAATTAGTTACCAAGGCCGATATAATTGACGAAAATTCGGTTACCATGCTTGGAGTCTCGGATATTGAAGATGGTAAAAAAATATTTGCACAAATTTGCTTTTCGTGCCATGAACCGCATGGTGGCAGCAAGGACGGCGGTATAGGTCCTAATCTAACGGATGATTATTGGATTCATGGAGGTTCATTAGCAGATATTTTCAAATCCATTAAATACGGCTGGCCCGAAAAAGGTATGATTGCCTGGCAAAATAATTTTTCACCAAAGCAAATGGCTCAACTTTCAAGTTTTGTTAAATCTATAAGGGGAACCAAACCAGCGGGGGCTAAGGAACCACAGGGAGAATTGTATGTAGAAAAAACAGCAGAGGTTAAAGATTCAGGAACTATAAAAAAATGAGTGTTTAGAATAGGAATAAATCAATTTTCAATTCCTGTTTTTTAAAAGCTATTTCGATAAACCCACGTCAAGAACCTATCTTATAATTATCACTTCAAATCTGTTTTTATCGTAAA
>CAYHCM010000126.1:8277-10274 GCA_964355045.1 uncultured Chitinophaga sp.
CGTAAATCTAAAATCGTAAATCTAAAATCGTAAATCTAAAAAACAGCCACCCTATTGAGAGAAGAGGATTTATTACATGCCGAAACCTATAGAGACCGTGCCAGTACAGTTACCGATTCGGGCAAAAGAAATTGGGTATATGCCTCAAGGCCCTCAGGCAAGTGGTATAGGTATCGAAAAATTATTGCCTATTTTTATTTAGCCACTTTTTTTATAATCCCGTTTATCAAAGTAAATGGTTTACCCTTTATGCTGATAAATGTAACAGAAGGAAAATTTATTTTATTCAGCAAAATATTTTGGCCTCAGGATTTTTTCATTTTTGCCATCGGAATGATTACATTTATTGTTTTCATTGTATTGTTTACAGTTGTTTTCGGGCGGTTATTCTGCGGTTGGGTTTGTCCGCAAACAGTATTTATGGAATTTGTTTTCCGCCCTGTTGAATGGTTAATTGAAGGTTCGCCCAATCAACAAAAAAAACGTGATGTGAAAGGTAATTCAGGTCAACATATTTTAAAAAAATTACTAAAGCACACCCTGTTTCTTTTAATTTCGTTTACCATAGCCAATACCTTTTTAGCTTATATATTGGGTGTAGAAGAAATAATAAAAATGATTCATGAACCCATGGCTGAACACTTGGGTTTATTGGGCGGACTAATTATTTTTACCCTGCTTTTTTATTCGGTTTTTGCCTTTGTGCGTGAAATAGTTTGCACTACCATTTGCCCCTATGGCCGCTTGCAAAGCGTGATGTTTGATAAAGATACAATGCAAATTGCTTATGATTATAAACGGGGCGAACCGCGTGGCAAGCTTAGCAGAAATGAAGAAAGAAAATACGGTGACTGTGTAAATTGCCGGAAATGTGTTCAGGTTTGCCCTACTGCCATTGACATTAGGGATGGGCTGCAAATGGAATGTGTTGGCTGTACTGCTTGTATTGATGCATGTGATGAAGTGATGGATTCCCTTAATTTTAAAAAAGGGCTTATACGCTACGCTTCCGAAAACGAAATATCAAGAGGAAAAAAATTTCATTTTAATGCCCGAATGAAAGCCTATACCATATTGCTTGGCGTTTTATTGATTGGTATGAGCCTGCTTATCGCATCGCGCAAAACGGTTGATACTTATATATCACGGGTAAAAGGTCAGCTCTATCAGGAAATACCCGGCGGAAAAATCAGTAATCTGTTTGATGCCAAAATTATTAATAAAACAAAAGAAGAAATACCCCTAACTTTGAAACTGGAAGGCTTGCCCGGAGAAATTAAACTGATAGGACGACAAAGGATCAGGCTAAAAAAGGAAGCAATTAATGAATTTACGTTCTTTTTGGAAATCCCTAAAAAAGCATTACCCAGGCGCAGCACTGCAATAGAGATAGGGGTTTATAAGGATAATGAAAAAATACAAACCATTAAAACCAAATTTTTAGGACCATTTAAGAATAATTTATAAAATGAACTGGGGACATAAAATTACACTCACTATTGTTGTTTTCATAATAGCCATGCTGTCTATGGTATTTATAGCATTTCAACAAAACAATGAAATGATGGACGATAATTATTATGACAAGGAGTTAAAATACCAATCGCTTATAGATGCCTCCCAAAATCTTAATGAAGAGAGTAGCGACACATTGATAGAAAAAACTGAAAAAGGGTTTCTCATTACAATTCCGGCCAAATTACGTACCAATTTTAAAAATGGGAAAATAGAATTTATAGGAAATGAAGACAGGAAAAAAGATTTTACTTTGAAAATAGAGCCAGATTCAATGGGGTTATTTTTAATTGAACCTGCAAAGCTTTCCCGCGGCTCCTATAAAGTTAGAATCCTTTGGGAAAATGAAGGAAAAAGCTATTACCGCGAACAAAATTTAACAGTATCACAATAGAAATTTGAAATTTGAAAAATACTTTAACCTTTTTTTAACCTTTAACCTTTTCACTTTAACCTTTAACCTTTTTACTTTAACCTTTAAC
>CAYHCM010000127.1:0-10255 GCA_964355045.1 uncultured Chitinophaga sp.
TAAGGTTTGAGAAATTATTTTAATAATTTCCCGTTTTTTATTTGGCGAATGTTCGAACGTAATTAACGATGTTCCAAAGATCCTCATCATCTGTAATTTTTTTCTTGAATGAAGGCATATCATCGCGTCCTTCCTTTATTTTGTAAAAAAGTTCTCCATCTGTTTGACCATGAAATTCTTTCGTACTAAAGTCACCTGAAGGGGTATCTAATTCTTTTGCTTTTGGTCCGTCACCTAAACCTTTGGAACCATGGCATGATTTGCAGTGTTTGGTATATAATACCTTACCTGCAGTTACACTTTCGGCTCCGGCTTTAGCCTGAGGGTTTTTCATTTTTTTTGAAGTTTCAGGTACCTTCCAGGGTTTCGGTTTATCATCCTGAGTTTTTGATTCGAACGACATGGTAATCCATCCAAGTACAAGCATCATTAATGCTACTGTTACTAATCTTTTGTTTGTTAGTGATTTCATATTTATTCTTTTATTTTTATATTTTCTTTGACTATCTTATATTTATTAATCCACAAATACTATGCCAATAAATGACTAATTATAGATTTATTGACATTTCACATTTAACTTATATTTTATTTCGTATTTATGATGTTACCCATTAATTATTATGGGGTTTTGCTAAGTCTTTTAATTTTTATTAATAAGTAAATCAGATAAAAAATAGTTCCCCAAATAACAACTATTATTATGACTGATGAAAAAACCAGAAGGAGAGGGGCATTGTCGCCCGGCGACCATAAAGTTCGCTTGCTTTCCGGATTTTTTTTCGGGAGTACCGACCATGGAACATGTTGAGTAACTTCTACTGTACCATAGGTTTCATGGTCTTCTAATCTCGCCGCTAAGGTAATAGTTTTATTTGCATTCCCCGGAAGATCAAGGGGAAGGTCACCTGAAATTTCTCCGTTTTCATCGGTAGTAGCTCCTTCTTCGCCAAAGGGAAGAAAATTAAATGACCTTTTAATGCAAAGCTTCAAATCAGCTTCAGGTACCGGAACGTATGCATTATCAACCCAGGCTGTCAAAAGGGCCGTTGCTGATTTTACGGAGTCTTCCCCTGAATACACAATAGTAATTTTAGCATCTGTGATGATAATTTCCTCTTCAATATCTTCATATAACGGGTCGGAACCCATTTTGGCTATGAAGGTAAATTCATGCATACCGGAAGTTAATTTATTAAAATTAGTTGGAAACTCAAATATGCCTTCTCCTTCTTTATTAATAAAAATATTGCTTATCCATCCAAATCCGGTAAGAGGATCATATTTTTTTACCTCATTCAAATAAAGATTTACAGGTGATTTTAGATTATCTACAGAAACTGTTTTTCCTTTTTCCTTCCTGTTAACCTGCACTTTTACGCTCTTAATTCCATTAGATACTATATAACTTATATTCATGGAACAAGAAAGTTTAGAAGAACTTTCTTCTGTTTCCTGTGCATTTGCAGCATAGGTGCTAAGGATTAATGCAGAAATTATAAGCGAAAAAAGAATTGTTCTTCCACCAAAAGTTTTTTTTATTAAATTAATAAAATTATTTTTCATCACCTTTATTTAAATGTTTGTAAATTGTTTCGTGAGAGATTCCTCTTTCTTCGGCTATTTCCCAAACTGATATTATTGGAAAATAGCGAACAAATAGGGTAATAATTAACAATGCTCCTGCCAGCGAACCTCCTGTAATAGCCCATTCCTGAAATGTTGGAGAATAATGTCGCCATGCCTCAGGAATTTCCTGAACGGGAAGAAAAGACATGGATGGAATAACTATCAGATATCTTTTAAACCATGCGCAAACAATTACAAGTACAGCCATTATAAAGATAGGTAGCGGTTTTCGGCCTCTTTTAAAAAGAAGAACCATTATGGGAAGTATCATTCCGAAAAACTGAACAGACCAAAACATTGGGGCATAATAACCTGTGAACAGTTCATGAAGATGTTCGGCTTCCTCACCTTTCATTTTATAGGCCGGAATTAAATATTCATTGATTGAGAAATAAGCATACACCATAGCAAGAAGTACCATAAGTTTACCCATCCTGTCGAAATGAAGATCGGTTAGATATTTAGAGTAACTGGGGTAAAAGCGGCGAAGGACGAACATTCCGGCTATTACACCTCCCGAACCTACCAGAAATGCTCCGGATACAAAATATGCTCCGAAGTTTGTACTATCCCATCCCGGGCGGTATGTACTTGCAAACAACCAGGACGTTACCGTATGTATGCAAAGTGCCACAGGAATAATAGTTACGGATAAAATAGTAACTGCTTTTTTCACAAGTTCGTATTGTTCGGGTTTATTTTTCCAACCCAATGAAAGCCATTTATACATCCATTTCTGCCACTTTGGTAATCCTTTAAGGTGATCGCGGCAAAATGAAATGCCGGGAAGAAGTGGAAAATAAAGGAGCAATAAGCTTAGAGTCATATATGTGGAAACTACCATAACATCCCAGATAATGGGGGATTGGATTCGTCCGTGAAGAATCATATTATAGATTCTGTCGGGCCGGCCCATGTCAACAATGATAATTAAACCTGCAAAGGTAATTGCAGCTACTGCTATTACTTCCGAAATCCGGGTTAGCGGAGCCCTCCATTTAATATTTAACAAATAGAGGATGGCCGTTATTAAAGAACCCACAAGGCTTATTGCCACAAAAAATACAAAATTGGAAATATAGATTCCCCAAAACACAAAATCTCTCATCCCGGTTATTATCAGCCCACTTCGAAGTTGATTAATATAACAAAATACACCTGTAAGAAATACAACACACAGCAAGGCTGTCCATGATTTACCTACTATTCCGAATTTTTTCGGCAACAGGTCTTCGTTGTACTCATGCAACATTTTTATTGCATCTGTTTCATTTATTTCATTTTTATTTTCTATCATAATAAATTAAATAATTCTTTGTTAAAAAGGAAATGTTGATGGTATTCATTTTTTATAGAATTTTAATCAGAAACAATTCCTTTTGAATTTTACTCTTCTACTACCATTTTTCCTGTACCGGGTTCAGCATCTTCAAATGGAAATGATCGGTTGGCGGCGGGCAAATAATATACACTTGGCTCAGTTCCCAGTATTTCATTCAATCTATACCCCCCTTTGTCTTTCATTAATTGGCTGAAACGTACGGTTTCGATTCCGTTGCTAACGGTATCCTCATTTAAATCGCCCATATAAAACACACCATTCGGGCAGGCTGTTACACAATGAGGAAGTTTTCCTTGTCTTAGTAAATCAGGACAGAAATCACATTTTTCTACGGTTCCTATTTTTTGAGGAACACCTGTTTCAGGTGAGTAGGTTTCTCCGGTTGATTTGGAAAGATATTTTGGTTCCTCCCAATTAAATGAACGGGTGGAATAAGGGCATGCTGCCATACAAAACCGGCAACCTATACATCGTTCGTTGTCCACCAGTACTATTCCGTCATCTCTTTTATAGGTGGCACTTACCGGGCAAACTTTTACGCATGGGGGTTTATCGCAATGCAAGCAAGGTTTGGGCATCCAATAAGGGGCGGTTTCAGGTGCATCATGCATTTTGAAAACTTTTAACCACACATTCATTCCTGAAAGGTGATGATATTTTTGGCATGAATCTTGGCATTTAAGAGCATGTTTGCATTGTGCTAAATCTATCACCATTACAAATTTTTTGCCCGGTATTCCTATTCGTGCTTCGTCGGGGGTTACACCGCAACAACGATGATCCTTCAGATCAGAAGAATTTACTTCCACAAGTTTTCCGTCAGCGGTAAGTACTTGCTCTTTTTCTCCCGAATCTTTATCATCAGAAAATACCTTTTGTAAACCACCGCCAACAACGGTTACACCGGCAGCCAGCAATCCTAATTTAAGAAAATCTCTTCTTCCGGATTGGTCACCTTCCAGTTTTTCTATTTCGTCTGATTTTTGTGACATAATTTTAAAATTTTATGAGTTTAACTTTTAATTTGTTTTTTTTACAAGACTTTTTATAAGAAGTATTTATTTTTAATAATTCCAGAGCCTTGTTACATTAAAGCCAATAACTACATCCTTTTTTGTAAAATCATTGGAGTTATATAAAATATTATATTGGTTAATAATGGATTCATATGTGCCAACAAAAACCTGAAACACATGCGATCCGGTTGAAGCTTCCAACCCGATACTAAGATTTGGTTTTACAATAATTGGTTTTTCTCCCTTTCGGTTATCGTCCTGGGTTGTCAGGTTATAATCGTATTCAAAAAGCACGGCTGATGCATCTCCTATTTTATATCTTCCATTAACCGATAAACCAATATTTCCATGAACAACAAATGAATCTACCATATTGAAATGAGAATAGCTGGGAGCTACCTGCAACGAAAATTTGTCGGTGAATTTTCGGGCAAAAATTATTTGATTGAAATAGGAAAGTCTGTTGGTAGTTTTTGGAAAAGCATCTTTTCTAACATCAATGGCTGCCTCACCAAAGTAAACAATACTTAGAGGAATTCTGCCGGATCGGGTTTGGCTTAGTATTGAATATTTCCATGAAAAATCCTGAAGTTTATTGTTTTTAGTAGTTCCAATGCCAAGCTGAAGTTTATCGGTGAATGTATAATTAAAACCTATCCTGATATTGGATGGAGCATATAATCCCAACAAATCAAATTCCTCACTGTTCAATTTTCCAAAACGGTGTTGGATAATAAATTCAAGCGTATTTTTTGTAGGAATTTTTATTGTTTGATTGTTCAACAAATAACCACATTCAAATGGATCCTTAACCGGTTTGTCCTTTTTAGGTTTTTCATCAGGAACCACGGCTGTGGTATCATCCTGCTGAGCAAACGACGAGAATGCAAATAGTTGCAATAGAATAGTCAAAGTCAAGACTTTTTTGAAAAAATTTCGTTTCATAATATGTTTAAAAGAGTTCTTCATTGTGGGTTATATTTTTATTTTAAATTATTCAATTATCTTTTGCTCCCTGAGTAATCCAGGCCTCAAATTTATTTATATCGCCTTGGGGCAATTTGCCTTTGGGCATATCTTTATTAAGTCGTATCATTAATGTGCTTGCTGAAGGTTTAATTGTATCAATATATCCTCCTTCAGTAAGTGCTGAATACGACTTGTCCTTTAAAAGATTAGGTTGATAGCTTTTATCGTGACAGCCGCTTTTGGCACATTCTGAAGTAAGTATGGGTTGTAAATCATTCGAAAAACTTACTGCTGCTGAAGGATCAAATGCAGGGGTAGCACGAAATTCTTTTTGACAAGCAGAAATTATTCCTGAAATAACTCCTATAAAAAATATTAGTTTAAATACTTTCATATGATAATTAGTTTATATTTATTTTTAATTAAAGGTATTATCGAATCTCCGATTTGTAATTTATATTTATTTTTTTACTTAGGTCATATGGAATGCCCATATTTAACTCTGGTTTGTGTGAATTTTGTTCTGATGGGCATTTCATTTCTTTATTTAAAAGTAAGAATTTGTTTTAGTGACCCTATGTGGTTTTTCCCATCGTTATCCATGAGTGCTAATCCAAATGGAAATGATTTTCCTTTTGGTAATAAAAACTGGGCATCATCTGAATTTCCCGTTGCTAAATCACGAACCAACAATACTTTGTATAATGTATGAGGTGCAGCGGTGTTAACCTTAGTTCGTCCAACATTCGAAACTGACCATACATTGGCATTGCTTCCGGTTGGGGTGGTAAGATAATAACCTGGTATGGAGCCAAACCCTTTAATATATGCTATTAAATCATCATAGTCGGCGGCCGGAACCTGAGCCCAATATGAATATCCTGTATGCAAATCTGAATTACCTGAATAGGTGTTTATCATTGCTCTTGAATATTTTCCGGCAAATCCTGTGGAGGCAAATGCCGTTCCCTCGCCTGTAGGGCCATCTCCTTCGCCTTTTTCACCATGACAATGGCCGCATCCATAGGTTGCATTATGGTAAACTTTTTCACCTTTAATAATATCACCAAGGAAAGCAGTTTTGTTTAATAAGAAAAATGCCGGATCCAAATTCGTTGATTTTCCGTCGGGACGAATATGGGTTTGTTCTACACCATTCCATTCATAGGCCGGCCCTGAACGTGGATTATTTGCAGAGGTTTTATTTTTTACAGCCATTGGTGTACCGGCATCATTTACGAAACCGTTAACACCATCAGTAACCATATCTTTGGCATAGCCCAATGGTTCTGAAATAGCTAAATCCCAATTCCAAATATCAACAGAACCTGTTGCGGGTTGCATTTTATTTTGATGGCATGAGGCGGCACATCCTTTATCAGAAAAAGTACCTGCCGCACTTGAGGCATTTGCAATCTCAAAGGCTAAAGATACCTTATCGCTGTTTCCCTGTGAAGTCCAACCTCCGCTTGTATCGCTTTTTAAAGGATCAAGAGGGCCATTAAGAAAAGAAGCTTCAAAAGCAGGACTGATATCGGAATCAATCCATTCGAGATAAATATATAATTTGGTGGCATCGTATGCAGCCTTCATTACCACTTTTGGGTCGGTTCCGCCATTAAATGATAAATATCCGTTATAGGTTCCGGTCATGTTAAGAAGACCATCGCCATAAAGCATATTCTTGTTAAGATCAATAACCGGAACTTTAAGAAAATCTGCGGCTTTCCAAAACGGATCGTTGAGTGAAAGGGGTGGGGTGATAGCGAAAGTTGCTTCGAGGGTGGTTGTTTCCTTAGCAACTTTTGGTGCCGGTGGCTGAGGAAAATATTCTTTTTGGCAGGATGTCGCAATCAATAATACTAAAGTTGCTATTATAAGTGCTTTGTGTTGAAAAAAGATTTTCATATTATTATTTTTATTTTTTTGATTCATTAATTTTTTAAGCCATCCGTTTATTTTTTTATTGAATTATCAAGCACACATCCTCTTTCATTATGCAGGGTGGTGTTTTTTTTAACATCCACCCTGCTATTTATTTTAATTTTGTTAACATCTATCCTGATAAAAAGCACCTGTGAAAAGTGATTTTTATTATTGGGTGAATGTTTACTGAACTGTTAAGTCCACGGTCAAATCTCCTTTTTTCCCACCTATTGTTACCTTAGCTCCACCTGAAGTCAGTTTAATTTCAAGGTCGTTGGTATATTTGGCATCTATAAAATAGTCGCCTTTATTTAGGCCCGAAAAACTATACTTGCCGTTGGCATCGGTAATGGTAGTGGCATCAAATTTTGTAGTGGCCTCTTTGGTATTAAACGCAAGGCTTACTATGGCATTGGCTTGTGGAGTACCTTTATAGGTAACTGTTCCTTTCACATTTGTTGTATCTGCAAAGCCCGGTTCTTTTTTACAGGCGGTAAGAGTTAATAAACTTAGCATTATTAGCAGAGCTGTTATTTTTATTGTTTTCATGATTTTATTTTTTTGAAGTTAAAATTTAAAAATTATTTTTTAATTATACAATGGTATTAGTAGGCAATAGTAACTAAGTTACAATCCACCCTAATTGTTACTAAATCGGAAATGGAAGTAGATGTAACCCCAAATGCTGAAACGGCATTCATTCCAAATTTTACAGCTAATCCTGCCCTGTCGGTTTTCTTGCCGGTTGTGGTATTGGTGGTAGTAGATTTCCCGGTATAGCTCATAGGCATTTGTATTGATTTTGTTACTCCTTTGAAAGTTAGATTACCTGTTACCATAAAGCCATTGCCGTATTTTTCACAAGCAGTACTATTAAACCAGGCTGTATCAGTGCTGGCTTTAGGTTTTATTACAACCGGAGGGCCTGCACTTGTAGTATCCCATTTAACTCCCATATAGCCTGGACCGCATTTGCCATAAGCATCTCTACCGGGTTCTCCGGTGTTGTATGATGATAGAAGTACCCATGCTTTGATGGTAGTGTTAGCCGGATTTGACTGATCGAAGTTAACCTTCATATCAAAAATGTTAAATCGGCCTGTGAGAGGAGCGCCCGTTCCGTAATAATTGGTTTCCCACATTACATTAGAGTGTGACTTGTCAACTTTCCAGGCTCCGGGTGTAGTGTAACTGGTAGGAGGATAGCCGCCAATGGTAGCATTAATTAAATCGGTACCATTAGATCCATCGCCGGGTAGCAACTCAAATTTGTTGTCTTTTTTGCAACTGCTGATGAATACAATTGCGAGGGCAATAATACTCATTAGAGCGATTGCCATTGTTTTTACTGATTTTGTTTTCATACTATTATTATTTAATTTGGTTTTTTATGTCAGTTTGACAAGGCAAAGTTGCAACCGATACGGAGCTAAATTTATGATAAAAATCAAGATATTGTATGATTATTATCAGTTGAAAAGCTGCTTTTTTGCAGGGTTTTAATAGCATTTTACAATTTTCTTAATATTTCGGAAAAGGGTGAATTTGGAAGGCATTAATTTCTTAAATTGAAAGATGATTCACGCGAAAAAAAAACAGTTATTTAATTTTTAATAAACAAAACAGGGTGGAAATTACGAAACCACCCTGTTGATTGATTCTATTAGTATGCTCACCTAAAAAACATTCAATAAAAACCTCTTTGTTTTACTGAACAGATAAATCCACGGTCAAGTCACCTTTTTTACCACCTATTGTTACCTTGGCTCCTCCCGAAGTCAATTTAATTTCAAGGTCATTGGTATATTCGGCATCTACAAAATAGTCGCCTTTATTGAGACCTGAAAAACTATATTTACCATTTACATCTGTTACAGTTGTGGCATCAATTTTTGTAGTAGCCTCTTTGGTATTAAACGCAAGGCTTACTATGGCATTGGCAAGCGGAGTACCTTTATAAGTAACCGTCCCTTTTACATTTGTTGTATCTGCAAAACCCGGTTCTTTTTTACAGGCGGTAAGAGTTAAAAGACTTACCATTATTAGCAGAGCTGTTAATTTTAATGTTTTCATATCTTTATTTTTTAAATTATTGTTTATGTTGATAGAGTTATATTTTTATTAATAAATTAATAGGCGATAGTAACCATGTTACAATCTACTCGGATAGTAACCAAATCGGCTATGGAGGTAGAAGTTACTCCAAAAACGCTAACGGCATTCATTCCAAATTTTACTGCCAATCCTGCTCTGTCGGTTTTCTTGCCGGTTGTTGTGTTAGTCGTTGTTGACTTTCCGGTATAGCTCATCGGCATTTGAATTAATTTTGTAACACCTTTAAAAGTTAGATTACCGGTTACCATAAATCCGTTGCCATATTTTTCACAAGCAGTACTATTAAACCAGGCAGTATCTGTACTTGCTTTTGGTTTTAGAACAACAGGAGGACCTGCACTTGTTGTATCCCATTTAACTCCCATATAACCCGGGCCGCATTTGCCATAAGCATCTCTGCCTGGTTCACCTGTGTTATAAGATGATAAAAGTACCCATGCTTTGATGGTAGTGTTAGCCGGATTTGCCTGATCGAAGTTAACTTTCATTTCAAAAATGTTAAAACGGCCAGTAAGTGGTGCACCTGTTCCATAGTAATTGGTTTCCCACATCACATTGCTGTGCGATTTGTCAACTTTCCATGCACCGGGTGTAGTGTAGGTGGTAGGGGGGTAGCATCCAATTGTGGCATTAATTAAATCTGTACCATTGGAGCCATCGCCGGGTAGCAACTCAAATTTGTTGTCTTTCTTGCAACTGCTTATAAAGACAATTGCTAAGGCAAAAATACTCATCAGAGTAATTGCCATTGTTTTTACTGATTTTGTTTTCATATTTCTATTTATTATTTTTTGGTGTGAAATTGTACAGCAAAGTTCCTACTCAATAACATGTTAGATTATGATAAAAGTCATTTTGAGGGCTGTTTGTTTGCAGAAATTTATCTGCGAAAAGACAGGATGATGAAATTATATATTCTTGAAATTATAAGTATATAAAGGTAATAAATTGAAAATCGAATTATTCGATATTAGACATCTTTCATAATTCATCGTGAGTAGAAATATATTTCGTGCCTACAGCACTTTTTTCATACTAAAAAGGTATTTCTACCGATATTTTGCCCGCCTAAGGCGGGCCTTTAAAATCCCTTTAGGGATTAAATATAGGTAGAAACAATTTACCAATGAAAAACAAATCCCTTTAGGGATGAAATAGAATATTTGAATTATGAAAGAGGTCTATTATTAGTAGAAAGATAATGGGCTTTGGGTTTATTTAAAATAAGGTGATTTTATAGCGGGAAATGCTATTTTTT
>CAYHCM010000128.1:0-10179 GCA_964355045.1 uncultured Chitinophaga sp.
TTAATAGGATGGCAAAAATAACATAATTTGATTCTCAAAAAAGTACCTTGATATTAAACTTTAATTTACTCTGACACAATTGTATTTTTGCACGCGAATAAAATTCCAAATTTCAAATTCCAAAAAACAAATTTCAAAACCCAAATAACTAAAACACATGCGTAAAGAATCAAAAAAATTTCTAAAGGACTATCTCAATAATGCCTCACCCACAGGCCATGAACATTCAGGTCAGCAGATTTGGCTTGATTATATTAAACAATATACGGAAGACTATATGGTGGATACCTATGGAACTGCTGTCGGGATTATTAATCCGGGCAAGGATTATAAAGTAGTGATAGAAGCCCATGCCGACGAAATTGCGTGGTATGTAAATTATATAACGCCTGAAGGCTATATTTATGTTATAAGAAATGGGGGTTCCGACCATCAGATAGCACCAAGTATGAGGGTAAATATTCATGGAAAAAAAGGAATTGTAAAAGGTTTATTTGGTTGGCCGGCCATTCATATTCGTGAAACAGGAAAAGAGGAAACTCCAACGTTGAAAAATATTTTTATTGATTGCGGAGCAAAAAATAAAGAAGAGGCTTTAGAAATGGGTGTTCAGATTGGAAGCGTAATAACGTTTGTGGATGAGATGATGGAACTGAATAAGGACTTTATTGTAGGCCGTGCGTTGGACAACCGCATCGGTGGATTTATGATAGCCGAAGTAGCCCGTATGTTAATGGAAAATAAAAACAAATTACCATACACATTATATATTGTCAATTCAGTTCAGGAAGAAATTGGTTTGCGCGGTGCCGAAATGATTTCACGACGATTGAAACCGGATGTGGCCATAGTTACGGATGTAACGCATGATACCACAAGCCCCATGTACAGCAAAAAAGATCAGGGCGATATAGCCTGCGGTAAAGGACCAACTTTAACCATTGGCCCTGCCGTACATAATAATGTTTTAAAAATGTTGGAAGAAGTGGCCGAAGCGCAAAAAATCCCTTATCAACGCCATGCTACAAGCCGCAGCACCGGAACAGATACCGATATGTTTGCCTATTCATCTGAGGGAGTGGCATCAGCCCTTATTTCATTGCCCTTAAAATATATGCACACCACGGTTGAAACCGTTCACAAGGATGATATTGACAATGTGATAAAATTGATGTACGAAACTTTACTTCAGTTAAAGGCCGGGCACGATTTTAGGTATATTAAATAATGAATTGAGATTCTGAGATTTGGGCCTCTATGCTTTTAGCGATGATTTAAAATATTTTTTAGTAAAAAATATGGACTTTACAGGATTTTGAGTGAGAATGAGAATTTGTTTTTTTGGCATTAATACCTTAGTAGAATTTTTATCTCGAAAATTAACCTCTCATACCTTATTAACAATAGTGTTTCAATAAGGTATGAGAGGTCATTATTTGGCTGACAACTTTTCTATTAAGGTTTAAAAATAATCTCCACTCTAAATCCTTTAAAAACGAAATACCCATACCAAAAAAATTTCTAATAATCTACCACAGCCTTCTAACTAATTCTACCACAGCCAGAATAATAAATAAACACCCAACAATTTTATTAAGGTTGTGTTTTAAAATTGAATTCAATTTATCTTTATAAGTCACCGCAAGTTTTGTAAATAGAAATAAAAGCAACCAAGCGCCAACGGCAGTTCCCACTACAAAAGTGGCATTAGGTGAAATAACCGAGCTATTGCTAAAATCAATAAAACCCCGTAGATAAACCAAAACCCCTAACCAAAAAGGAAACAATTGCGGATTAAAGACAGCCAGCATAAACCCTTTGCCAAACCCAGCTCCGGCCGAAGGGGTTATTTCTTTTTTATGATACGGTTTTAAAAAATAATAAATACCCAAGACTAATAATAGCAGAACAACCAACCAACCGAAAATGTCCATAATGGAAGGATATTTTTCGATACTATTAGCTCCCCATACTGCCAATGATGCATAAATAATTTCGGGCAAAGCCCCGCCTGTAGCCACTATTAAGGCTTGTCGTTTGCCATGAGCCAAAGCAGTTTGAATAACACAAACATTTACAGGGCCAAGTTGCAATGATCCCCAAAAGCTGATGACAGCCGCAATAAAAAAAGCTAAAATTTCATTCATTATGAATTGGCAAACCTAAACAGTTTTAGGCAATTTATGCACATTGTTTGCAAAGCAAAATACCTCTGTTAATTTTGCCGTATATGGAAATCCAAGGAAAATTAATGATGTTATTACCACTTCAAAGTGGAACAAGTGCTAAGGGCGAATGGAAAAAGCAAGATGCTATTATAGAAACTATCGAAACATACCCTAAAAAGGTTTGCATTTCGTTTTGGGGTGACAAAGCCGATGAACTAAAAATAATAAAAGAAGGGGCTTTTATAAAGGTTTATTTTAATATCGAATCACGCGAGTATAATGGAAAGTGGTACACCGATGTTAGAGCCTGGAAAGTAGAGCCGGGAGATGGAACTGCAACTATTTCTGCACCTGCTCAAAATTCTTCGGCTCCTGTTGATAATCCTCATACTGAAGAGCCTGCTGACCTAAGCCCATCAAACGATGCGGTGGATGATTTGCCGTTTTAAAGATAATCCTCACTTTGTTTAATGCATTTGTAACCGTGTTTTAATTTGGTTGCCAAACTTTTTGTTTATAAATTATTTTTGTACGAAAAAATCGTACAACTGAAATTTGAAGCAAAATAAAACCTCAAATAAATATTGAAATGACCAACATTAAATTATTTGAAGATAAACAAGTAAGAAGTCATTGGGATGAAAGTGAAGAACAATGGTATTTTTCTATAATAGATGTAGTTGAAGTATTAACAGGTAGTCTCAACGCAAGGGACTATTGGTTTAAAATGAAAATTAGAGTTAAAACTGAAGATGGACTTGAACTGTCGACAATTTGTCGACAGTTGAAATTAAAAGCGACTGATGGTAAAATGAGGGAAACAGATGTTGCTGATGTAAAAACCTTACTCCGCCTTATCCAATCCATACCATCGCCAAAAGCCGAACTATTTAAACAATGGCTGGCAAAAGTGGGTTATGAACGCATGCAGGAAATAGCTGACCCTGCTCAAAGCCTAGACCGAGCCAGAGAAAACTGGCAGAAATTAGGTCGAAGCGAAAAATGGATTCAGCAAAGGATGACGGGGCAGGAGACACGAAATAAATTAACCGATTATTGGAAAGATGCAGGTATAAAGGAAAAAGACGAGTTTGCATTGCTCACGAATATCATTCATCAGGAATGGACGGGATTAACAGTAAAAAAGCATAAAGATTTAAAGAATTTAAAATCTCAAAACCTAAGAGACCATATGAGTGAGGCGGAATTAATATTTACGGCTCTTGCAGAACTTTCAACCCGACAGATAGCTGAAACAGATGAAGCAAAAGGATTAAGGCAAAATGCCATAGCCAGCAAAAAAGGTGGCTCAGTATCTAAAAATGCCCGAAAAGAATTGGAAAGTAAAACCGGAAAAAATGTGGTGACGGGGGAGAATTTTTTACCACCCAAAAAGAAAAAAAAGAAGTTGGAATAACAATTCGAAAGGCTTTATAGGTTAAAAACCTGTTTTATAAACAACTGAAACAATTCAGGCCTTAGCAATCCTGTAAATACAAAACCAAATACAGCCCCGTAAAAATGGGCATCGTGGCCAATGTTGTCCGTTCCTTTTTTGGCCATGTATTGCGAGTAAACCAAATAAAGAAAGCCATATAAAAAGGCAGGAATTGGGATAATTCCAAAGAAAAATATTTTTTGGATGGGCGCAAATAATACAAATGCAAAAACAACTGCCGATACGGCTCCCGAAGCGCCTACAGCATTGTACCATACATTATTTTTGTTTTCAATCAAGGTTTTAATATTGGCCGCCCCAATTGATAAAATATACATGGCCACGTACATGGCCAATCCACCCGGAATATAGGATGCATAAGCCTCTTCGATAACACTTCCAAATGAAAACAATACAAACATATTAATAACCAAATGCGGTATATCGGCGTGAAGCAATGCGCTGCTAAATATCCGATACCATTCATTTCGATGAAAGATGGAATATGGATTAAAAATAAGTTTATCGTATAAAACTTTATTGTTCCAGGCCATAAATGAAACGCCGGCGGTGATAAGAATAATTATTAAAGTAATGTTCATATTAAATAATACCAATATTTTTGAAGGGTTCAAACTTACCTGAAATTTAATAGAAGAATTGAAAAAAATTATACTTTTGTCCGACACTCATGGCTATATTGATGAACATATCCTCAAATTCTGCAAAGAAGCAGATGAAATATGGCATGGCGGCGATTGGGGTTCGGATGTAAATGAAAAATTAGAACTATTAAATAAACCAATTCAAGGCGTGTATGGCAATATTGACGGGCAACACATACGGGCAATATACCCTGAAATAAACCGTTTTGAATGTGCAGGTTTACCCGTAATAATAAAACATATAGGCGGCTATCCCGGCCATTATTCAGCGGGAATTAAACAGATTTTAAAAACTGAAAAACCGGGCATGTTTATTAGCGGACACTCCCATATATTGAAAGTCATTCGCGACCCTGAAATACCTGGATTAATACACCTCAATCCGGGGGCAGTCGGAATTCAGGGATTTCATAAAGTAAGGACTATGATAAATTTTAATATTGACAATGGTAAGGTTTTTGATATGAATGTAATTGAGTTGGGGTTGAGAGGGTAGGGGTTCGAAAATTTGAACACATTTAAAATTTATTAGTGAACATTTTTTTAAAATAAAAATATGATAAGAAAAACATTAGGATTAATTTTATTGGGAATAATAAATATTACCCTATCCCACGCCCAGCCTTTACCCGATGGTATTTCAAAAAATAAAAAAGCGGTTGAATTATTCAACAAGGCCGTTGAACAATTTAGCATTGATGAATATGATAAAGCCTTGGATTTAGTAAAATCGGCCATAAGTAAAGATCCTGAATATGTAGATGCACACGACTTGTTAGGACAGGTTTATATGCAAATAGGTAACCTGCCTGCTGCTGAAAAAACCTATTTAAAACTTATTAAAATAAATAAAGATTATTGGGTTTCGTACTATGTACTTGGCGATGTATGTTTCGACCAAATGAAATACGACACAGCAGAACAATGGTACAAAAAGTTTTTAACCTATACCAAAATACCGGCCAAGGAAAAAACTGAGGCCGAGCGCCAAATAAAAAATTGCCGGTTTGCCTCAAACGCTGTTAAAAATCCGGTGCCCTTTAGTCCGGTAAATTTAGGCACTGGCATTAATTCAGTATTAAGTGAATATTTTCCAACTCTGACGGCTGATGAGCAAACTATGTTTTTTACCTGTATGGATGCCCGAAGTCAGGAAGATTTTTTAATTTCAACATATGTAGATGGAAAGTGGACGGATGCAATAAATATGGGACCGCCAATAAATACCCCCGAAAATGAAGGAGCTTCAACCACATCGGCAGATGGGCAATATTTATTTTTTACAGCTTGTCAAAATCCTCAAAATATCGGTTCCTGTGATTTATGGTTAACCTATGTAAAAGGCGATAAATGGCAGGCCGCAATTCATTTGCCCGATAATATAAATTCAAAATCCAAGGAAACACAACCCTCGCTAAGTGCCGATGGCAAAACATTATATTTTGCAAGTAATCGCCCCGGCGGATATGGCGATATGGATATTTGGAAAACAACGGTTGAAGGAAAAGCATGGACCAATCCGGTAAATTTGGGTCCTAATATCAATACCCCCTTTGATGATGAATGCCCGTTTATTCATCAGGACGGAGTATCCCTTTATTTTGCATCTGATGGATGGCCGGGTATGGGAGGTCGCGATTTGTTTATGGCCAAACAAAATGATACAGGAGGATGGTCAATGCCTGTAAATTTGGGTTATCCGGTAAATACGGTTGGCAACGAAGAGGGCTTGATAATTAATCGTTCGGGAACAATGGGGTATTTTTCGAGTGATAAAAAAACAAATCCCGGCCATCAGGGTCGCGTGGATATTTACAGTTTTACATTGCCTGAAAATTCAAGACCCGGAGTGGCCAGTTATGTAAAAGGAAAAGTTTATGATGCCGACACCAAATTGCCTGTAAGTGGAAAAGCATCAATAGAGCTTACCGATTTAGCAACAGCAACTTTGGCCGGTTTTTGCCGGGCAAATGAAAAAACAGGAAATTTCTTAATCGTTATTCCGGGAAATAAAAATTATGGAATGAACGTAACTGCTGAAGGCTATTTATTTTATTCTGAAAATTTTTCGATAAAAGACAATCCTTCGTCCGACCCTTATTTGATTGACGTTCCCCTTAAAAAAATAAGAACAGGCCAAACCGTACCTTTATACAATGTATTGTTTGATGTAAATAAATATGAAATAAAAACGGAATCAACATCTGAACTCGAAAGACTCTTTAATTTATTAACTGTAAATACTACTATTAAAGTAGAAATTGGAGGCCATACCGATAATTCAGGAGCCGAAACCATAAATCAACCCTTATCTCAAAATCGTGCCAAAGCCGTGTACGATTATTTGATAAAGAAAGGAATTGCCGCGAAACGTTTGACTTTTAAAGGCTATGGTTCTTCGGTTCCAATAATGCCAAATACCTCGGATGAGGGAAAACGAAAAAACAGGAGGACGGAGATAAAGGTTCTTTAGTAGATTTTTTAAAAAACAGTTTATCTATTTATCGCCGCAATAATCTTTGGGTCATCGGGCTGCATGGTATTTGAAAACATTTCCATAAATTTTCCATTTTCATCCACTAAATATTTTTGAAAATTCCAGTCAATGGTAGTTGTTTTTACCCCATTGAAATCTTTTTCAGAAAGCCAGATATATATCGAATCGCGCTGCGGGCCTTTTACATCTATTTTGCCCGACATCGGAAACGTGATGCCATAAATATTAAAACAAAATTCTTCAATAGTACTATCTGCCCCCGGTTCCTGGTTGCCAAACTGATTGCATGGAAATCCTATGATTACCAATTTAGATGAGTACAATTTATACAAAGCTTCTAATTTTTCATATTGGGGGGTATTACCACAAAAGGAAGCTGTATTTACAAACATTATTTTTTTTCCTTTAAAACTTGAAATGTCAACAGGCTTACCATCAATCGAGGTGTAGGAATAGTGATAAATTTCTTTTGGAGTATAGGTAACTTTAGGATCTGGTTCAGGGGATGTATTTTTATTGGCTTTTTTGCAACTTGTACCAAATAATAAAGTAAGGCTTAAGAGAATAATAAGTGAGTATTTGAAGGATGATTTTATCATATTTAATTTTTGAAAGTATTTGAGCAAATATGGCGCAATTTGGTTCTTAAAAAAAATAATATTCAAGAAGGGTAGTTTATTTTTCAGAGTTCAAAATGTAGTCTTGTTCTCAAAAGAAATATGTGTAATTTCGCCGCACAAAATATCCATGACAGAAAAAAGAAAATATGTTGGCTTTTATTGGGGACTGACGGTTGTGTCATTTATCGCCCTTATGTTGCTTTTAGTATATATGCCGGGCGGTTTCTGGCTTGGTTGCCCTACCTTTTTTGGTGGCCTTGTATTGGCTATGGATTGGGTTTAGAACTTCCTAATAATACATTTTAAATAGTTGATTGATGTTTTAATAGACCTCTTTCATAATTCAAATATTTTATTTCATCCCTAAAGGGATTTGTTTTTCATTGGTTAATGGATTCTACCGATATTCAATCCCTAATGGGATTTTAAAAGCCCGCCTTAGGCGGGCAAAATATCGGTAGAAATATGTTTAGAGTATAAAAAAGTGCCGTAGGTACGAAATATATTAATTTTCGAGCTGAATTATGAAAGAGGTCTAATATTATTAAACATCGTTTTCGTTATTTTACAAAAACTTCCTTCAAACAATTCCAAAGTTTGGCTTTAAGTATTTGGTCGTTTTTAATCGTACCCAATGAATCAGAAAAAATTAAGGTCATTTCGCCTTTTTTAATTTGTGTATATTTTTCTGAACCGGGGTAATTAATTCCCCAAACTAAAATATATCCTGAACTATCATCCATTATTTTAATTAAAGTTTCAGGTGAAATTTCAAAGGAAGTTTCAACTTCTACGGGTTTAATATTGATGGCAGATAAAATTTTATTCAAAAAATCTTTTTCTTCATCAGTATATTTTTTGTCAAACAACATCATAAGTCGTTTGACGGATAATTTATTAATGTCATTTCTTACAGTTTTTACGGGTGTTTCAGAGGGTAAAAACAGTGTGTCGAACATACTGTATAAGGCTTCAGGTTCTATTTTCATAATGCTATTGTATTGTTGCAAATTAAGTTGAAATTTGCCCAAATTTACGTTCAACAAAATGATAGATATTAGAATAAATAAATCGCGAATTACCCGGATTGATGAAGTAGATATGTCGAATCTGGTTTTTGGTAAAGAATTTTCAGATCACATGTTTATGGCTGATTTTGATGGTACAAGCTGGGGCAATTATCGGATACAACCTTACGGACCTATTCCATTAAGTCCATCTTTATCGTGTATGCATTATGGTCAGGCTATTTTTGAAGGGATGAAAGCCTTTAGAACGAATGATGGTATTCAGCTATTCAGGCCTTTGGATAATTGCCACCGAATGCAGGAAAGTGCAGCAAGAATGTGTATGGAACCTGTACCTGATGAAGTTTTTATGGAAGGGATAAAAGCCCTGTGCCGAATTGATGAAAAATGGATACCTGCCAATGATGGATGTTCACTTTATATTCGCCCTTTTTTAATTGCTTCCGATGATTCCTTAGGTATTCGTCCATCATCGCGTTATATGTTTATGATATATGGGTGCAGTGTTGGGGCGTATTATACCGAATCATTGAGGGTAAAAATAGAAACAGATTACATTAGAGCCTGCCGGGGCGGTGTAGGTGAAGCAAAAACCGCCGGAAATTATGCGGCTGCACTCTATGCTACAAGTATTGCACAGGAAGAAGGGTTTCATCAGGTGCTATGGACCGATGCTTTGGAACATAAATATGTTGAAGAACTCGGAACTTCTAATTTTTTTATTGTTAGCGGTAATAAAATAATGACTCCCGCTGGATGTGGAACGGTTTTGAAGGGAATTACCCGCGATTCTATAATGCAATTGGCCACAGGTTTGGGGTATTCGGTTGAGGAACGACAAATATCGGTTGATGACCTATTTAATTTATATTCTGAAGGCAAGTTGGATGAGGCATTTGCTACCGGTACTGCTGCAACAATCGCATCTATTAAAGAATTATCTTACAAGGGAAAATCAATTTTTATTACTCCTAAAGAAAATCCGGTTGCAAATAATTTAAAGAAACATTTAGAAAATATCCGACGATCCCGATCTGAAGATATTTTTGGATGGAATATGGAGGTGGAATTAGTGCAGGAATTGTGTTAGCCATTACCAGGTATGATCAATTACAATGCGCCAGCCTTCGGTTTTTAGTTTCATTATCAATGAAAAATTACCCGAATGGATGGTATCTGATTTTACCTCCCAATTTCCATAAACCTGCGCTATACTGTCGGACAGCGGTTTTATGAGCATATTTTTAAAATGCAATTCGCCCATTTCTTTTTTGGTAGGATAATTTTTTTTGTAATTATCAAAAACTTTTTGCCAACCCAGAGTTCTTCCTTTTCGGGTAATAAATTGTAAGGAGTCTGATTTTTCATAACCTTGCATAAAACCATTGATATCGCCTTTATTCCAGGCGTCGGTTTGATGGGTTAAAACCGAATAAATTTCATCAGAATTAGGGGTTTTTAAATTACGATTGTCTTGGATACAAGACATAAATAAGAGAAAAAATATCCCTCCGAAGCCAAAATGTTTAATATTTAATTTCATCTAATGTAAAGTGTGTAAATTTAAAAAATTGAAAATCAGCGTAAAAATAATTTATTTTACTAAATTGATAAAAAAAACCAAAAAAAAGAAATAAACATTTTGAAAATCGAATGTTCATATTAACTTTGCGCTACCCTTTGTGAAAAGGTTATCATCGTAAGTAGTAGTTTAGTATTTATCTCAGAGCTTGGGTCCTGGTTTTCGCCAGGACCTTCTTTTT
>CAYHCM010000129.1:0-10089 GCA_964355045.1 uncultured Chitinophaga sp.
CTAAACATCGAATTTTCCTAGTGGTTGGTGCCCGCTCCAAACTGTATAAATAATTTGCATTTCGTTAGCTGAGACACCAACCGATAAAACAACCTACGGAATATCGGAAACTTTTTAAAATCCGGATCGTACTTTTCTAATAAACCATATTTGTTGATGGTTAATGTCACCTAACACCATAAATACACTGCGTTTCAATTGTAGATCACACCAGACAGTATTTTTTAATTTTTTTTTTAAAATGATTCATATTGATTCCCTAAATTTTTTATATTTGACAAATGAATAAGGAAATAACATTTATTGTACATGAAGCCGACGAAGGCGGTTATTATGCTGAAAGTGTTGGGGTAGCTATTTTTGCTGAGGGAGACACAATTGACGAACTTAAGGAAAATATTAAAAGTGGGATAACCTGCTATTATGAATCGCCTCAAGAAACTCCGGTATTTGCACATCTGCATTTTGTAAAGGATGAGGTGTTTGCGTTATGAGGATTCCCAGAGATTTGTCAGGCCAGAAACTAATAAAACTATGAGGAAAATATGGGTATGAAATAACGAATCAACGTGGCAGCCACATAAAAATCACAACATCAGAGAATGGAGAACACCATATTGCAATCCCAAATCATAAGCCGATAAAAATAGGAACATTAAATGGGATTATTAATCAGGTTGCTAACCATTTTTCACAAACAAAAAATCAAGTGTTAGAAAATTTGTTTTAGATATTCACAACAAATTTGTTATCGGTTTCCTCGTATTTGATGAACCATCTGATAAAACCACCTACGGAAACCTCGGAAACTTCTTAAAATCCGGTTCGCGTTTTTCTAAAAAGGCATTTTTTCCTTCCTGAGCTTCCTCCATCAGGTAAAACATAAGGGTGGCATCGCCTGCAAATTCCATCAAACCCCGCTGCCCGTCAAGCTCGGCATTCAGTCCGCGTTTTATCATCCGCAAAGCCATCGGGCTGCGTTGCATCATTATCTGGCACCATTCCACGGTTTCATCTTCCAGTTTTTCCAAGGGAACCACTTTATTTACCATGCCCATATCTTCGGCTTCTTTGGCGGTGTATTGCTTGCACAAAAACCAAATTTCACGGGCTTTTTTCTGGCCTACATGTCGGGCTAAATAGCTGCTTCCAAAACCTGCATCAAAGCTACCAACCTTGGGGCCGGTTTGCCCGAACATGGCATTTTCGGAAGCAATGGTTAAATCGCAAACTACGTGCAAAACATGTCCGCCGCCAATGGCATAGCCATTAACCATAGCGATTACCGGCTTCGGTATTTCCCTTATTTTTTTGTGTAAATCCAAAATATTCAAACGGGGAACTCCGTCTTCGCCAATGTAGCCGCCAATTCCTTTTACATTTTGGTCGCCGCCGCTGCAAAAGGCTTTATCACCAACGCCTGTAAACACAATCACAAAAACATCTTGTGCCTCGCGGCAATAATCCATTGCCTCTATCATTTGTTTGGTGGTTTCAGGCCTGAAGGCGTTATAAACCTCAGGGCGGTTGATACTGATTTTTGCTATTCCGTCAAAAAATTCAAATTTGATGTCGGAGTAGTCTTTTATGGATTTCCAGTCACGGCTTACTTGTTGCATAGTCAAACTAATTAAAAATTGAATATTTATTATTTGGATAAAAAATCCCCCTAACCCCCTTTATAAGGGGGAATGCTGACGCACGAGTATTGTACACAGCAACTATATTTTCAAATTGTCTCTTTTTCAAATTTTCAAATCTTTAAACTTCTTATAAAACTCAATGGTATTTTCCGGCTTCATAAAAATTTCCAAAATCCCGGGTTGGGTTTTATCCTTACATAATTTTTCAAATTCCATTTGCAAAGAAACAAAATCATTTGCTTGATAATAATTAATTCCGAATTCTTCGGCCATACGTTGGCAATTTCGGTTTGACCTGGTCGCAAAATAATCCTCCCTTTCCGGCAAATCATGCGGCCCGTCTATCAATCTGAAAATTCCACCGCCGCCGTTGTTCAGTACTATTATTTTAAAATTTGGTTTTAAATATTTATTCCACAATCCATTTATATCATAAAAAAACGACAAGTCACCTGTTAACAAAAAGGTTGGTGCTTCGGTCATCATGCTTGATCCTGCAGCGGTGGATGTGCTGCCGTCAATTCCACTCGTACCACGGTTTCCGTAAACTTTTATGTCCTTTAATTTTTCCGCCAAAAAACTTACGAATCGAACAGGCATCGAATTTCCGAGGTTTAAAAAACTTTGATTGGATAAGTTTTCAAGAATGATATTGGTTGCTGAAAACTCATTAAACGATGGGTTTTTAAAAAGAGATTCCATTGTAATTTCCATCTTTTTTGAAATGTTTATCCACGAATCAGTATAATTATTCTCCAAATTTTGCGAAGCTTGAATAAGCCATTCTAAAAAAATTAGTTCTTCACTTTCTATTTCCGTAGGGTTGGTTAAAAATGGATTAGCAATGGTGTGATTATTGGTTACATGCCAATGTTCAGCGGGTTTATTTTGCCTTATAAAATTTTTAAAGCCTTTGGAAACCGTAAATTTTCCAAGAGTGATAAGCAAATCGGGTTTTAAAATTTGCTTTAGTTCTTCCTTAGCCACAGTGCAAATGGCATCCCAATTGGTTACGGTTTGCGAAGCGTGCAAACCACTTATTACATCAGCCAACACCACAATTTTTCCTTCATTTTTGAGATTTATTATTTTTCCCTTTAGCCGAGCTCCACAGAAATCAGCTCCAACCAAAAGCACTATTTTTTTAAAATTTAATTCACCGGGAATATTATTGGGTGAAAAAGATAAATGTGCAGGAACATCTGGTAATTTATCATAAACAAAGATCTCATTTTTGGCTTTATACAAAGGTTCGTCCAAAGGAACATTGATATGAACGGGGCCTTTTACCGGAAAAGAACACAGACCGATGGCAGCATTAAAATTAAATTCAGGATTTAACGGATTATACGTAAACGAACCCAAAATATGTTTTTCAAAAATAGTAGTTTGCCTTAAACATTGCCCGTCCCATTGATCTATCCACTCAGGCGGTCGGTCAGCGGTAATAATTAATAAAGGAATTTGTGAATAATAGGCTTCAGCAATGGCGGGGTATAAATTAAGAACCGCGGTTCCTGAAGTGCAAACAATAGCCACCGGATGGTTCAAAGCCACAGCCATTCCAAGGGCCGTAAATGCCGCCGAACGTTCATCTACCAATGAATAGCATTGAATATCAGGGTGACGAATAAATGAAAGTGTCAAAGGGGCATTGCGGCTTCCGGGGCAAATTATCACATGCCTTATGCCATTATTTACAACGTGGCTTATGAGTGTATTTATTGCTTTTTGCAAAGTACTTTCCGGGTATTTAAAAAGAAATGTTTTTTATAAAAAACCATTTTAAGTTAAGGCTTTTCTTAAAATAACGGGATGCAAAAATATAGAAAATATCAGGAATGACCGTTGTGAAATAAAGTGATATAGAAAATGAAAACAATGGCCAGGTCAGGAAAATATTGCACCAACCCTCATTCATTTTGTTATTTTTGTGGTCATTGTTTTTTAAACCATGCCAAACCAACCATCTAAACTTAACCTCTTTATTTCGTATGCTCATGAAGACGAGGACATGAAAAAAGAGTTGGACAAACATTTGATTATGTTGAAACGCTCAGGCAAAATAGAGGCTTGGAACGACCGGCGGATAATGGCAGGAGACGAATGGGATCAGTCTATAAAAAATGAACTGGCCAATGCTGAAATAATTTTACTACTGATAAGTGTAGATTTTAATAATTCGGATTATATCTGGAATCAGGAATTAGCCTCAGCTTTAGTGCGGCATCAGGAAGGAACAGCCCGGGTAATCCCGATCATATTGCGCAAATGTGAATGGAGCGATATGCCATACGCCAAACTACAAGCACTTCCAACGGGAGCCAGACCGGTTTCTGATTATACCGACCACGACGAAGCTTATATGGATATAGCCTCCAATATTAAAATGGTGGTAAATCAAATGCTCACGTTATAAAATAAACCTTCATAGAAAAATTATTATTGGGAACCTAACCTTATTACTTATTTTAAGAAAGGTTTATACTTTTTGAACAAGGTAATAAGGTAAATAATCTGTTTGAAATTTTTTTCTACTAAGGTGGTTTTAGAGGCTAAGGTTTTTACAGTGACAATCCTAATTTATAGGTTCAGCAAAAAATATTTTAAAAAAAATTGAAAACAATTTTGTTTCTTTCGGGCTTGAATCACTATTAATAGTAACCAATAATGATAAACCTTTTTGACATTTTAAAAGCCAACCATGTGGCCATGATTGGCTCAGAACAAGGCAATGATGTAGTTTTGGAAGATACCGATGTATCGGCGCGACATTGCCAAATTACAAAAATTGAAGATGGAAAATATCTGATTGTTGACCTTGGCTCAGCCACCGGAACGTTTGTTAATAATCAAAAAATTGAAAAAGAATTTATTACCGATAACGATTTTATTAGCGTTGGAAACACCATTTTTCAGATTAGAAAAAAAATAAAAGAATCTGAAATTCATGAAACGGTGAAACCAGATTTACCTTCACCGCTTGATATTTCTAAGGAAACTACTATCCATTCACCTGCTCTTACAAATCATAAAAAAATAATAGTTTATTTTTTAGCAGCCCCTGAGGATGAAAATGTTTGCAAGGCCATTGACAAACACTTGGCCGCAGTTCGATTTAATTCGGCTTTGCCCATTGAAATATATGGGGATTTTAAAATTCCTGCGGGTGATGATATTGAAACGTATAAGAAAAAACTGTTTGAAGCCGATATAGTTCTGGCCTTTATAAGTGTTGATTTTATTAATAACAACGCCTGTTATGAACGAACCCAAAAGGTAATAGTAAAATATAATAAGCACGAAACTATTTTGCTACCCATATTGGTTCGCAATTGTATGTGGAAAGCCACGCCATTTGCCAATCTTCCCTTATTACCCAAAAATCTTCAACCCCTAAATAACAAACAATTTTGGAACAGTGAAGATGATGCATTGACCACAGTAGTAACCGATATTTATAATTCAATAAATGAATTTACCAATGAAAACACCCATGAACAACCGGTTAAAAATATGGTTTCCTCTTCGGGCTTATTAAAGGTAGATTGGCGCAGGGAGTATAATAGTACAGTATTTTGGAAACGGGTGGCGGCTTATGTTTTGGATGTATTGATAGTTTATATCCCTTTGTTCATTCTTATTTTTTTATTTGCTTATTTATTTGCCGGGAATGAAAATGCTATAGAACAGAATTATTATGATGATTTGGGCAATGTGATTCCTCAGAATAATGATAACTATGTTGCCGGTCAAGTAATAGGAATAATTTTAGGGTTTCTTTCCTTATTATTTTATGGTGCCTTTTTTGAATCATCAAGATGGCATGCTACTCCCGGTAAGTTAATTTTGAAATTGTATATAACTGATGGAGAAGGCCGCACCCTTACTTTTGGAAAAGCTTTTCTAAGGAATTTTATTAAACTTCTCATGAATGTATTTTCATCATTGCATTGGAGCATTACTCCCATTTATTATTTAGCCCAAATCGGATTTTTTATTAGCAAGAAAAAATTCATTCACGACCAATTATCCGATACAATCATTGGTGAAAAGCTAAATTAAAACTATATTTGCAGGAGAATATTAAAACTAAAAAAATGAAATCGAAGATTCACGAATTCCCGAAAAAAATTAAAATAATAATGAGTAAAAAAATACTAATTGTAATCGCCCTGTTTATTGCAAACTTTAGCTTTGCGCAAGCCCCTGTAGAATGGAAAGAAAAAGATGATTTTCATAAAGTAATGGCGCAAACTTTTCACCCCATGGAAGAAGGAAATTATAACCCTATAAGGGAACGAAGTCAGGAAATGTATGATAAAGCGGTGGCTTGGCAAAAATCAGCAATTCCGGCCGGGGTAAATAAAAAGAAGGCGAAAAAGGTTTTAAAAAAAATAGTGGAAGAATCGAAAGAGCTTAACGATAAAATAAAGGCCGGAACCACTGATGCGGAAATAAAAGATGAACTAACCGAATTGCATGATTTGTTTCATAAAATAGCCGGGCTTTGTAAGCATGAGTAGGGATTGAAATGAATTATCTGACTCTTGTCATTCTTACTGTTTGGCTAATATCATGTAAAAACGAAAGAGGCAAGAAAGAATTTAGTGAATTAAAAGACTCAAAAATCAAGTCGTTTACTTCCGTTGATTCTTTAGTCAAATATGCCATTCCCAATCAAAAAATTGAAGTAATAAAACTTGACAATAATGATTACGAGGATTATTTTTTCAGTAAAGGTGATACCGTATTTGTAGATAATATAATTGGTTGGACAGGCGATGATAGTATTCCTAGGGCTCAAATTCGATTTAAAAAACAAACTTCCCTAATTAGCTTTAGAAGTGTACATGAATCAAATGAAGAAAATGAAGTAGGTATGTCAATAAGTAATGTTTATTTAATAAAAACCACTTCCGGCAAACAATACATAGCCATAACTTTAAGCAACCTGCATGCAATGGGTACTTCTGCAAAGTACACTTATGTTGGAATTATTAATACGAAAGAAATAGGCAAAAAAGAAATCGTTCTTTTTGAAGATGAACATACCAGTTCTAAAAATTTTGTTGATTATGGTTCAAACGGAACTTTAGAGTTTTTAAAAATTGAATTAACCAATACGAATATTTATAATATAATGTGCAATAAAGATACACTTCGGGAAAATTACAGAATGTCAATTTATTCATTTAATGCCAAAAGCCCAAACGGTTTATCTTTAATACAAAACAATACCGATTATTCTATGTATTTTGATTTTGTTGTGCTTTTTGATTCGCTTTATATTCCAACAAACTCAAGAAATTGGGCTATAAAATAAAAGGCCGGCTTATTAAAACCGACCTTTTGTTATTTGATTTTTGAAATTTGAAATTTTGCTCAGCTTACCTTCTTCCCCTTTTTTCTGATGGCTCCGCTTTAATCCTCCGGTTTTTCCATTCAAATTTATTCAGACTTTCCAAAACACTTCTTTCGGCAGATTTTTCAATTTCAAAAAAACTGAATTTATCTAAAATTTCTATTCTTCCAAACTGAACCCGTTGGCCGTTTCCGGCATCGTTTACAATACCCATCAGGCGCTGTGGATTTAGTTCGTCCATTTTGCCACAATTAATAAACACTCTTGCAAAATTGTCGCCGTCGTTACCTCCTTTATAGCCTCCAACCCGCGAACCTCTGTCGCCGCCCCGGTCACTTCCCCTATCTCCCCTGTCGCTTCCTCTGTCACCATCTCGGCCTCTGCTTCCCCTATCTCGTCTATCGCCTCCACGGTCGCTGTCACGGCCACTTTCACGGTCGCTGCCTTCGGGCACATTTAAGCTGGCCGAATTTTGATAATAAATTAAAAACCTATGAAACTCTTCGGCTACAATTTTTCGTATTAAATCTTCACGACTGAAATTTTCAAATCGGGCAAAAATTTCAGGCAAAAATGGTTCGATGTCGTTATCCATAGCATCCGTTTTTTCTAATTTGTCAATTAAATTAAATAATTGTACCCGGCAAATTTCTGAACCTTCAGGAATCAATTTCTTTTCAAATTTCTTTTTAATATTTGATTCAATCTGTCTGATTTTTGAACGTTCTTTTGTATTTACCAATACCAATGAAATCCCTGTTTTCCCGGCACGGCCTGTTCGTCCGCTTCGGTGAGTATAGGTTTCTGTTTCGTCGGGCAGGTTATAATTTATAACATGGGTTAAACTGTCCACATCTATTCCTCGGGCCGCTACATCCGTTGCAACCAAAAGGCTTACGTTTTTATGTCTGAACTTATCCATCACTCTGTCGCGTTGTTGCTGGCTAAGGTCGCCATGCAAAGGTTCGGCATCATAGCCGTCTTCCATCAGTTTATCGGCTACTCGTTGTGTATCAAGTTTGGTTTTGCAAAATACAATACCATAAATTCCCGGATAATAATCTACAATTCGTTTAAGGGCTAAATAGCGGTCACGTTCCCGAATATAATAATAATGGTGCTCCACCTGATTGGGTGTGGCATTTCTATCACCGGCTGATATTTCCACCGGATTAGTCATGTACTTACTAGCCAGGCGCTGAATTTCTCGGGGCATTGTAGCGCTGAAAAGCATGGTGGTTCTGTCGTTGGGGCAACTTGATAAAATGATATTGATATCATCAATAAAACCCATGTTCAGCATTTCGTCCGCTTCATCTAATACCACTATTTCAATGGCTGAAAGGTCGGCTGCTTTGCGTTCAATCAAATCTATTAATCGGCCTGGTGTGGCTACCAAAATATGAACGCCGTTGCGCAAATCACGAATTTGGTTGGTAATACTGGTACCGCCATACACCGGCAAAACTTTTAGTTTTCCCATAAATTTCGCATAGGATTCAATGTCTTTTGCTATCTGAACACAAAGCTCGCGGGTTGGTGCCAGTACCAATGAGGATGGGGTTCTTCGTGAGGTATCTGTCCACTGAAGCAAGGGTAAACCGAAGGCTGCCGTTTTACCGGTTCCGGTTTGAGCCAGGCCAACGATATCGCTTCGGTTGTCAAGAACCTGAGGAATTACTTTAGCTTGAATAGGAGTTGGGATTTCATAACCTAACTCGGCTATGCCCTTTAAAATTTCCGGCTTTAAGCCGAATTCTGTAAATGTTGTCATTTGTTTTATTGTATTGTTTTATTGTTGTATTGTTAAATTGTTTTTTATGATTCCTCTGAGCAAGGAATCTTTTTTATTCAGTATTTGAATAGTGAGAATCGAGACTATAATATTGAGTTTTAATAATTCCTAATCAGAATTAAACAGCCTGCTGAATATATTTTTTATACATTTCCTCCGCTAGATTTACCATATTTTCTGATCCGATAAATAAAGGTACACGCTGATGAAGTTGTCCGGGAATAACTTCCATAATCCGTTGTGAACCTGTACTGGCTTTTCCTCCGGCTTGTTCTACTATAAAAGCCATTGGATTGCACTCGTACATCAACCGCAGTTTCCCATTGGGGGTTTTGGCAGTTGGGGGGTAAATAAAAATTCCACCTTTTAATAAGTTGCGATGAAAATCGGCAATCAGTGAACCTATATATCTTGCGCTATACGGACGGTTAGTAGCTTTATCGTTTTCTTTGCAATAATTTACATAATTCTTTACGCCTTCAGGAAATTCGGAATAATTTCCTTCGTTGAGTGAAAATATTTTACCATCCTTCGGAATTTTAATATCGGGATGGCTCAGGCAAAATTCACCGATGGAACTGTCCAACGTAAATCCGTAAACTCCCTGCCCTGTAGTGTAAACCAACATGGTGCTCGACCCATAAATAATATACCCGGCAGCTATTTGGTTAATACCTTTTTGAAGGCAATCTTCCAAAGTTACTTCGTTCCAGGCCATGCTCCTTCTTTTAAAAATACTGAAGATTGTGCCAATGGAGGCGTTGACGTCAATATTGCTGCTGCCATCCAATGGATCCATGGCCACAATATATTTCGGTTTTGAATTGTTTGGATTATGCACCCTAACAATATCGTCGTTTTCTTCCGATAATATAGCGCAGCAATCGCCACCTAATGATAAGGCCGACATAAATTCTTCGTTAGCCATTACATCTAATTTCTTAACTTCTTCGCCTTGAATATTGGTGGTACCATGTGTACCAAGAATATCCACCAATCCGGCTTTACGAACATCTCTGTTCACAATTTTAGCTGCTAAAATGATGTCCATAAAAATCCGGGTCAAATCGCCGGATGCATCAGGATAAAGGGATTGTTGTTCAGAAATAAATTGATGTAGGGTTGTTACTTTTTGGGTCTTCATTTTTAAATTACTCTTGTTCTGTATGTGCCATAAGAACTTAGAGTGGAGAAGTAAAAAATAAAGCCCGATACCCTAAAGTCCTTTTTTAATAGGCCGCAAATATAGGTTAAAAAGTTCTAAGTTCTGAGTGCTAAGTTCTAAG
>CAYHCM010000130.1:0-9895 GCA_964355045.1 uncultured Chitinophaga sp.
TAGATGAAATGCTGCAACGCCTAAAATTTGATTTGCTCTATTTGGAAAATATGACCCTGGCTTTGGATTTTAAAATTTTGATTTATACTTTGCTTATTATGGTTCAGGGGAGGGGAAAATAAAAATAATTGTATTACATTTTCACCCCTCCAAACAAAACTCCGGATTAAAACCCCCAACCCCCAATGGATTTTGTTTTTCAATCTTCACCTTCCATTTCTCTACCTGAGGAAATTGATTTTTTAAAGTATTGTAAATATTTAAAACTACTGTTTCCAAAAGGTCTTCACGCTGGTTAAATGTTTTTTTCAAGACTTTAAATAAATCTTCATAATCCACAGAATTTTGAAGGTTTGGGGATTCAACTGAGAAATCAGTTTTTAAAATGGCCTCAATTTGAATTGTAAAATAGGTTCCAATTAAGGCTTCCTCCTTGTGCATGCCATGATAGCCATAGAGTTTGATATTATTAAAGCTAAGTGTACCTGTCATTTAAAAATTGTTAATGATGGTGCAAATTAAAGTTTTATTTTTGCCAACTCAACGTATGACACAGGCTGAATTATTAGAACTTAAAGAAAAACAACGCGGAAGAGACCATTATCAGCAACCCGATTTTTATTTAATGGATGAACTTTTTACCGAAGAACACAAGCTCATTCGCGATACAGTAAGGGATTGGGTAAAGCGTGAAATTTCCCCCATCATTGATGAATGTTGCCAGCATGCTATTTTTCCTGAATTTATAAAACTGGGATTGGGCGAAATCGGCTGCTATGGTCCCCAACTGCCGACCGAATATGGCTGCGGTGGACTGGATTATATTTCCTATGGGTTGGCCATGCAGGAACTGGAACGGGGCGATAGCGGGGTGCGTTCAACGGCTTCGGTTCAGGGTTCGTTGGTAATGTATCCTATTTATAAATTTGGCAGCGAAGAACAACGACGGAAATATTTACCCAAACTGGCAAGTGGTGAATGGATGGGATGTTTCGGACTTACCGAGCCCAATCATGGCTCCGACCCCGGTGGAATGGAATCAAAATTTGAAGATAAAGGCGATCATTATTTATTGAATGGTGCTAAAATGTGGATTTCAAATTCTCCCTTTGCCGATGTGGCCGTGGTATGGGCCAAAAACGAAGAAGGAATAGTTCACGGATTAATAGTAGAACGAGGAATGGAAGGATTTACAACGCCTGAAACGCATAAAAAATGGAGCCTTAGGGCTTCATCTACCGGCGAATTGGTTTTTGATAATGTTAAAGTTCCTAAAGAAAATTTGCTACCAAATGTTAAAGGGTTAAAAGGCCCGTTGACTTGTTTGAACTCCGCCCGGTATGGCATAAGTTGGGGAGCCGTGGGGGCTGCCATGGACTGTTATGACACGGCAGTTCGCTATTGCAAAGAGCGCAAACAGTTTGGAAAACCTATTGGAGGGTTTCAATTACAACAAAAAAAATTAGCCGAAATGCTTACCGAAATTACCAAAGCCCAATTGCTTTGCTGGCGGCTTGGTACTTTGATGAATGAAGGACGAGCTACTCCGGCACAAATTAGTTTGGCAAAACGAAATAATGTGGACATGGCATTAACAATTGCCCGAAACGCACGACAAATGCTTGGCGGAATGGGCATCACGGGTGATTATCCAATAATGCGGCACAGCATGAATTTGGAATCGGTAGTAACCTATGAAGGTACACACGATATACATCTTTTGATTTTAGGAATGGAAATAACCGGCGAAAACGCTTTTATATAAGTGAAAAAATTAACACTCATATTTTTGATTATTTCAGGGTTTTCAAGCACCGCTTTTGCTCTGCAATCGTTTGAACCAACCAATGTTATTATTAATTTAAAACGTTCCTTACAGCCCGATTCTATTGGTTATAATCTACCGTTGGAGTTGCCCCGTTTTGTTTATTCTAAAATTATGAACGGCTCTGTAACCCTATGGGACAGCCCGCTCAAAGAAATAAAAATAAGTCCGGAAGCCTTGGTATCAATAGAAAAATCGAGTGGTACCTCGTTTTCAATGCTCGAAAATTTATTTATTCATGAAGTATGGGAACTTAGCAAGCGTTATTTGGACACAAAAACCATTGGTTTTACATTTTTAAGCAAAAATGAAAAAGGAGCTGTTTCATATGGTTTTATTGAATATAAAGACATTTTAAATTTATTGGATAAAAATAATATTCCCTGCAATGCCAATGGTTTTATAAACACTACCTATCGGGAGGCTGTTCAAAATAAGCATTTTAATTTTTCGATTGTACAATTTGGGGATGATGATTTCAGTACGAATCCCGCTAAGGCATTTGATATTCAAAAGCAGCTTTTTAAAAACCCCAGAGTGCAGTTATACAGCACTCCTAAAGAGATTCCACGATACAAATCTATTACCTACGAAATTTATTTTGACGCCAATGGTGACGAAAATTCCAAAGCTATTTTTTTATCCATTTCCAATTATTTCCAAAACAATTTGGAACAATTTTATAATTTGGGAGGAGATCAAAATATACCATTTTTTAAAAAAGACCCTGTTATTAATTTGACCAAAATAAAAGTAACAGAACTTTACAAATACGATAAAGGCAAGATAAGTTTTGAGTTAACCACCATCCAATTTTTTATTTATGGTAAATATTTACCAACCAGTGATATCGAAACCCTGCGACAAATAGGGATAACAGTAAATTTTAAACCTTTGGAAACTTTTATAGGCGAAAAAAATTATGCCTTTACAATTACGTCCATTAATTCGGAGGAGATTAAAGAAATGAACAGTTCCGAAATAATAAATAAATTGCAAAATGGCCAATGGAAAAGACTGATAGTACATTAGGTGATTTTAAAAATGGGTGAATTTGAAAATGGGTGAATTTGAAAATCACGAACCGAAATTTGTCGGAGCAGATTCCCCTCTTGAGAGGGGTTAGGGGTGTGTTTTTAAACAATAATTAGAACAGAAAATGATAAAATTTGGAACCGACGGATGGAGGGCAATAATAGCCCGCGACTACACCGAAACAAATGTGATGCGTGTGGCTGAAGCCACCGCCAAATGGATACTTTCCAAACCGGAAGGAAACCTTAAAGCCGTGATTGGTTATGATTGCCGCTTTGGCGGAGAAATGTTTATGCAGGCCACAGCAAGAGTTTTTGCTTCCCACGGAATTAAATGTATTGTTGCCCGTCAATTTATAAGCACACCCATGGTTTCGCTGGCTACCTTACAATTAAAAGCCGTGGCAGGAATAGTAATTACAGCCAGTCATAATCCACCAAGCTATAATGGTTTTAAAATTAAAGATTCCTTTGGAGGTCCTGCTGTCCCTGCTGAAATAGCCAAAGTAGAAGCCCTTATTCCGGAAACAATTACGAAGGATTATGAATCGTTTGAATCATTTGTGTCCAAAGGAATAATTATTTATGAAGACCTTGAAGGCATGTATATAGATGCCATCAGGAAGGGAATTGATTTTGAAAAAATAAATAAAGCGGGAAAGGAATTGGCCTACGATGCCATGTATGGCGCAGGCCAGCGGGCAATGCGAAATTTATTGCCTGAAACCACTTTTTTGCATTGCGAATATAATCCGTGGTTCGACGGACAAGCACCTGAACCTATTCATAAAAATCTCACAGAACTATCGGAACTTATTAATATTGCCGAAGACATTGATTTGGGAATAGCCACCGACGGCGATGCAGATAGAATTGGTTTGTATAATGCAACCGGAAAATTTATTGATTCACACCATATAATTCTTTTGCTCATTCAATATTTGCATAAATACAAAGGATTAAGTGGCAAGGTAGTCAACAGTTTTAGTTGTACCGGAAAAATAAAAAACCTTTGCAAGCATTATGGATTGGAGCAGGAAGTAACCAAAATCGGGTTTAAATATATTTGTGATATCATCATTTCAGAAGATGTGCTTATTGGGGGCGAAGAGTCGGGAGGTATTGCCATTAAAGGTCATATACCTGAACGTGACGGGCTTTGGATTGGATTAACTATTCTTGAATTTATGGCCGTTACCGGAAAAAGTTTGGATGAATTGATTGAGGATGTTTATAAAATTACCGGTTCATTTGCAGTTGAACGCTATGATTTACATATTGATGAAGCCACTAAACAAAAGGTGATTGCTAATTGTAAAAACAATTCGTATTCCTCATTTGGAAATTATAAAATTGAATCGGCTGAAAATATGGATGGTTTTAAATACCATTTGGGTAACGACCGTTGGGTAATGATTCGACCTTCAGGAACTGAGCCTGTTCTGCGAGTTTATGCCGAATCAGCAACTTCTGAAGCGGCTTTTGAAATTTTGGAAGCAACGAAAAAAATCATTTTAAGCTAATATAGCCATGCAGTTCAAACCAATCCTGAATTATAAATTTTATGATTGGATTCGATTAAGTCATTTGGTAATTCTGCTTTTTTTAAATCAGTTTTTGTTTGCACAATCAGATAGTTTAAGCAAATCTGACAGTTTGTATAAAATTTCGGAACGAAAAATTTTGGTTGGCAATTCTTTGGCAGTTATATATATTGGCAGCATGGCAGGGCTTTACAAGCTCTGGTATGCCGATTACCCCCAATCCGAATTTCATTTTTTTAATGATAATAAGGAATGGCTTCATATGGATAAAGTAGGGCATGTATTTAGTGCCTATGTCGTAGGGAAATACGGTATTGAAATGATGAAATGGGCAGGATATTCAAATCGGCAAGCAGCTATTGCCGGGCCTTTGTATGGCTATTTATATCAAACCACCATTGAAGTTTTTGATGGTGTTTCGAAAGAATGGGGGTTCTCTGGTGGAGATATTTTAGCCAATACCATTGGAACAGGATTGGTTATGTCACAAGCATTGGTCTGGAACGAGCAGCGAGTTTCACTGAAATTTTCTTTTTCGCAAACCCCGTTTGCTCCTAAAAGACCTGATGTACTAGGCGAAAATTTAGCTCAAAATTTATTTAAAGATTATAACGGACAAACGTATTGGGTGTGTATCAGCCCAAAATCGTTTGCCCCTAAAAGCAAGTGGCCGGCCTGGTTGGATATTTCATTAGGCTATGGTGCTACAGGGATGTATGGTGGAAATGATAATTTGATCAAAACAACTTGGGGAATAAATTCTGTATTTGCAAATACTCCCCGCCGTATGGAATTTTATTTGTCTCCTGATATTAACCTTGAAAAACTCAAGTTTAAAAAAAAGTGGATTAGGTTTTCCCTCAAAATTTTAAACACCTTTAAATTTCCGTTGCCAACACTTAATTATACGCAAGGAGTTGGCTTTAAATTTGAACCGATAAAATTTTAAAAAACAAAATAAAGTTGACAAATAATAAAAGACAAATAATAAATTTCAAATAATATTCAATTTCCAAAAATTTCAAATTTCAAACTTATGATGAGGAGAGGTTTGATAATTTAAACATTTTTATTTGGTGGTTATTTGTTTTTTGTTTTTTAAAATTTGTTATTTAAAAATAAACATTGCCATTTGGCGCATTTACCTATACGTTTGCGACGGTATCTTAACTAAAATATTAACTCATGAAAAAAATCCTATTTACAATCGCTATTATCTCAGGTCTTCAAAGTTTTGCACAAGTAACACCTCAACTTATTATGCCTAAATCAATGCCCAGTGCCAGAGGGGATGAAGATTATCACCTCTACGGTTTCTTACCTTTTAGAGGTGAAAATATTTTAATTGCAGCCTATAACGGTGCCGACCCCAAATATAACAATGCCTTTCAGGAATTGCAAACCACCTCATTGGCTTTGCCAAATTCCAATATTAAAGCTTCGTCATTGTATGTGGAATTATTGAGTTTTATACCTAAATCAAGCTTTGGCCGTTTTAGCGGAGCCATACAACTCACGCAAGCCGATATGCAGGATTCACTGAAAAGGTCACAACAAAGCATGGCACTTCAAAAATTATTGAACGGTGGTGGAAATTTAAATATAAATTTCAGCCGCCCATTGTATTACAAAGCTACCAAAAGCGGTAAAGGTCATACGCTTCTCAATTTTTCGAGTACTATGTTTTTGGATGGAATGCAAAATTCAAAACTTAGCACCGCAGGTATTGGTTTTATACCGAATGTGGATTTTGACTGGCGATTATTTTCGAATAAAAAATCCTTGAGAGGGAAGGATGCCAGACAAATTGGGAATTTTTTACGGGCAGGAGTAAAAGGCCGGGCCTTTATTAATCTTTTTAACTCGAAATTTGAAAGAGAAAATGCCGTTGACAAACAAATGAACAATTTTGGAGCACTTGCTATTGGTGGCTACTTGGGTCTTGGCCCCTTAATCTGGGATTTTTCATATACAGCCGATAATAAAGGATTAATGGAAAAGCAAGGCTGGACTTTTAATTTTAAATTTCAGCCGGTGAAGTGGTGATTAATCTAACCTAAAAATCGTCTTTCTCCCATTAATATCCGCTTCAATCAAATTATCGCAAGCCCCGTCATTATTGGGATCATAATTTACCAAAATGTTTTTGTCAGAAACTGAATTTTTTATGGTAAGCATCCCTTTCACAAACGTTTTTGAACAATCCGTTTCCATTTTTTTAATTAACGGTTCTTGAATAATTACTTCAAAAATTTCCCCATTTCTGCTTTTGCCGGTTGCTGTTCCTTCCATTGAATAAATATCGCCCCAAATTCCTTTGCCGGCATCTTTAATTATTCGGATGGTACGGTTGCAACTCCATTCTATTGATTTAGCTTCATTATCTATCAGGATTAGTTTATCGGCTTTAATAATTAAACTCAAGCCATCAGCATTTTCTAAGGTTAATTTTCCTGAAATCAAATTCATTTTGTTGCCTGAACCTGTATAGAAGCTATCATTTTTTTCTATGATTAATTCAAAGATGGAACCAGGTAATTCAGGTGGTTTATTTAAATAAAAATTAATTCTACCGGCCCGATATTTACCATCGCTGCAAAGTAAACCATAAGGCTCTGACGAACCCTTTATACCAAAATCAATCGTTCCTTCAATTCCATCCAAATCCAAAAATGATGAATCTGTAAAATTTATACTTGCATTTCCCGGAATTATCCGATCGCCTTTTTTATAAAATTTAGTCTTGCCCACCCAATCGGTCATGGCTTCAATAGTGCTATTGCATTCATTTTCAACCAAGGCATTGTCCTGAGCCGAAAAAATATTTTCTTTTAATTCGGTAATAGGGTCCGTACAATCAGATAAAAAAAAGGAAGTAAGAAAAATGAAAAATAATTTGCGCACTTTTGTTTTTTGAAAAATAGTTAGTTTAGAATACAAGATTACGTCATTTACTTTCATATAAATATTGTCCCCCGTCAATTTACTGTTATAATCCATTTTGAATACCGAACGCCTTACTCTTTTTACACAGGTTTTACTTCCGCTGGCTATTCCGGGAAACCTTACCTACCGTGTACCTGAGGAATTAAACGAATTTATTACCGAAGGAAAACGGGTGGTGGTACAAGTAGGTAAACGCAAATTATACACAGGTATTGTTACCTCAGTTTCTGAAACTGTACCGGTGGGTTTTGAGGTGAAATATATCCTGTCGGTTTTGGATGATATGCCTATAGTTTCAACCAAACAATTGGACTTTTGGAGATGGATTGCATCGTATTACATGTGTACTTTGGGCGAAGTGATGAAAGCAGCTTTGCCGGCTGCTTTGAAACTGGAAAGTGAGGCTGTGCTTACTCTTGCAGATGGATATGATAAACTTTCTATCTTAGATTCTGACGAGGAAATAATAATAAATTATCTTGAAAAAGCGGGAGAAATTTCCATTAGCTCAGCTTCAGCCATTGTTAAAAAACACAATATTTATAAGCTGGTAAAATCGCTTTATCAAAAAGGAGCAATCCTGTTGAAGGAGGATTTAACCGATAATTACAAACCGCGACGAATTAAGTGTATCAGAATAAATACAGAATTGACCGAAAATGAGCTGAGAGATGTTTTTGACCAATTAGAAAAAAAAGCCAAAAAGCAATTGGAGGTTTTAATGGCCTTGTATAGCTTTCAATCTAAAACCGGTTTTGCTGAAAAATCAGTGTTTTTAAAAGAAATCAATAACGGTTCAACTCCATTAAAAAACTTGATTGAAAAAGGAATTATCGAAGAATATGAGGTGGATAAACATAGTCTTCAAAATATAAAGACCGAGGCTCTTTCAGATCTTTCACCAGCTCAGCAAAAGGCGTTCGATGAAATTAAATTAAAGTGGAAAAATCTTGAAATTTGTTTACTTCAAGGGGTTACCTCGTCAGGCAAAACTCATATTTATTTTCATTTAATAAAGGAAATATTAAACGAGGGAAAACAAGTGCTATACATTGTTCCTGAAATGGCTTTAACAGCCCAATTGGTAGAGCGGTTTAAAAAATATTTTGGAAATAAAATAGAAGTAACCCATTCCGGTTTTAGCCAAAATGAACGGTTGGAAACCTGGAACAATGTGGCTTCGCAAAAAACTAAAATAATCCTTGGGGTTCGTTCATCCTTGTTTATGCCTTTTCAAAATTTAGGCTTGGTAATAGTGGATGAAGAACATGAATCAACCCTGAAACAACAAGACCCTGCACCACGTTATCACGCCCGTGAAAGTGCCATCGTTTTGGCCAAACAATTTGGGGCAAAAGTACTTTTGGGAAGTGCCACCCCCGCGGTAGAAAGTTGGCATAATGCTCAAACCGGAAAGTATGGATTGGTAAATTTGACAGAACGGTTTGGCGGAGTAGCTGCCCCAACCATCGAATTGGTGAGTATAGCCGAAGCCCAAAGAGGCAGCCGAATGAAGGGGCCTTATTCATCCGATATGTTGGATGCTTTGGAAATGGTTTTAAAAAATAAAAAACAAGCCATCATTTTTCAAAACCGCCGTGGCTATGTTCCGGTTACAGAATGTAGTGTTTGCGGCTGGACGCCTAAATGTGTAAACTGTGATGTGTCGCTTACCTATTACAATTCTTCTAAAAATTACCGTTGTAATTTTTGTGGGTTTAAAAATGAATTAATTATAAAATGCGGTGCATGTTCAAGTACCCGTTTAAAACTCATAGGTTATGGTACCGAACGGTTAGAAGAAGAATTAAAAATACATTTGCCAACAGCCCGCATTGCGCGATTTGATTCGGAATCAACGCGAAACCGAAAGCAAATGGAAAAATTAATTAAGGATTTTGAAACCGGGGAACTCGATATTTTGGTAGGAACCCAAATGCTGAGCAAGGGTTTGGATTTTGAAAATTTGGATTTTGTAGGGGTAATAAATGCCGATCATTTGATAAATTTCCCAGACTTTAGATCGGTTGAGCGGAGCTTTCAAATGTTGGTTCAGGTATCAGGCCGCGCAGGCCGCCGTGATAAACCCGGAACCGTAATGGTACAAACCTACCAACCCTGGCACAAAGTTTTGCAAGCCTTAAAAACCTCAGATATTTCTACCCTTTATGATTGGGAATTACAGGAACGATTAAAATATCATTACCCGCCTTTTACCCGGGTTATTAAATTAACTGTAAAACATCCCAAAGCCAATGTAGTAGCCAATGCCGCACAAGTTTTAGGCGATTGGTTAAGAACCTCTTTGGGCGATAAAGTTTTAGGCCCTGAAAGTCCGCATATACCAAAAATACGAAACCAATATATACAACAAATTATTATAAAGTACGACCCTTCCAAAACATCTTCCCAAAAATTAAAAGATTTGGTAATGAAATTGATTAACCAAATAAGGGCTTCAAAAGATTTTAAACAAGTATGGGTGGTGGCGGATGTGGATGCTTATTTTTGAAGGCACTTAATAAAGCTATGATGTAATTGTATTG
>CAYHCM010000131.1:0-9815 GCA_964355045.1 uncultured Chitinophaga sp.
ATCTTTTTTGAAATTGGTTTTGCCTTCACAACACCCCACCACTACCATATAACTACCATATAACTTGTTTTAATAGGTTGATTTTCAGCATCAATTTTTCTCAAGTTATCTGTTTTGAAATTGGTGATGCTCACATCGCCCTATCACTACCATATAACTTGTTTTAATAGGTTGATTTTCAGCATCAATTTTTCTCAAGTTATCTGTTTTGAAATTGGTGATGCTCACATCGCCCTATCACTACCATATAACTTGTTTTAATAGGTTGATTTTCAGCATCAATTTTTCTCAAGTTATCTGTTTTGAAATTGGTGATGCTCACATCGCCCTATCACTTAGTAGAAAACCCTATTATATGCAACAACCGACCTTATTACCTTATTGAGTAAATAAGGTAATTAGGTATGTATTATCTCAGGATTTTTCTATGAAGGTTTATTTTCCAAAGCTGCTTTTACCTTTTCTCAATGTTTTAGTCAAAGATAGGTGAGATAGGAAAGTTTTTGGGAAACCAAATTCAATTGCGTCCGCAGTGCGGACGGAATTCAAAAAATAAATAGTGATTACGTTTACTTCACCAAAACAAACGCAGCCCATTTATAAGGCTCGTTGGGGTATTTAATTTTCATATAATTTTGGGTGGCAATAAAAGCATCCGGAATACTTTTGCCTTTAAACCAGGTGGTATAAAAATAAGTCATAAATTCTGATGTTTCAATATCAGGCACTTTCCAAAGACTCATCATTACATATTCGGTACCTGCCATTTTAAACGCACGCTGTAAACCAAATACTCCTTCACTTCCTTTAATATCTCCCAAGCCGGTTTCACAGGCTGAAAGCACTACCAATTGGGTATTGCTCAACGAAACATTGGCTGCCTCGTAAGCTGTTAAAATTCCATCTTCAACGTTGGATATCGGCTTTCCAGCCCAAGTATTGTTGGCTCCTGTAAATAATAAACCTGCACGGTTTAATGGGTCATCAGAATATTTGAATACCGTTTTGCCTTCGTCGCCAAAATTAAAATCCTTCCTTTTTTCTGTTTTGGGGTCGGGGAAGAAAAAACCGTGGGTAGAAATATGCAAAACCTGAGGTGACTTACCGAACCCTATTTTTTTATAATTTTCTTCAAGGGCTGATAATCCATAATAGGAGTTTACTTTTATTTTATTAGCCTTTGCTATGGTGGTAATGGCTTCCGATTCTTTTAAAGTTCCGGGTAAATACGTCCAGGTTTCACTTCGGGTAAGGTCGGAGGGTAAAGAACGGGAAACAAATTCTTTTTCGGTTGAATCTTTTGTTACTGCTTCCAATATTTCTTTTTCCTTAGCATCATAATTAATCCCTCCAAACACGGTTATTGATTCCGGTTTAGTTTCTTTAAACAAGGATTCTTTTAAAAGCATGGAGGTAGAACTTAATTGGTTTAAGTTGTATCGGTCGGAAAGCAAGGTGTCCTTAGAATAAGGAATGGCTGCAAAGGCTATTTGATGCAACAAACCCGATGGGGCAAAATACACTTTATCTCCTCTGTTGAGCAAGTTGTCCAAAGGTTTCCATACCAAGTCATACAATCGTTTGCCATACGAAAACGATTTGTTTTTATTTACAATCTCTGCACCCCGGTAAAGCTGCGAAATAAAAGAAGCATCGCTTGAATTTTCTTTCTTTAATAAACTATCCAATTGCCGGGCTTCGCAAAGTGGTATCATGCTTGGATATTTATCTCCTTTTCTTAAAACCAAAGCCACATACATTATGCTATCAGTCCATTTTTTACCGTTATGGTAATTAAAAGATGAAAATTCAATAGCTACTTCTTTTGGTTTTAAGGTATTCTGAATATCTGTCCATTTTCTTGCAAGTAGTAATTTTGATTCTTTAAAAGTTGAAGAAATTTTTGTTAATTTAACCTCCAATTTGTTGGCCTGTTCTTCTATTTCTGCAAGATCATCCCTTCTTTTTGATAGAGGAAAGCTATATTGTTTTGCCAATATAGCTCTTAATATTTTCCATTCTTCAAAAATTCTTATTGTAGTACTATCAACACCTTTTTTAATATTATTCCTCATCTCAATTCCTGTGATTAGAATCATCCCCTTTGTTGCTAATTCAATATTAAAGGCATCCGCGTTTAATGATAGTTCTATCGAATTATTTTTAATGCAAAAACTTTTAAAATATTCAAAATTATAATTAATCGAATTGGTAAATTCAGTTTTACCCTTTTCTGATAAGAAGTTGAAATTTTTATCTATATTTTTTGAAAGCACATTCAATGAAACTTTATAAAGCGGTATTGATTTTTCAAACTGTCCAATGTTTTCAAATAATAATCCTAAATTACTTAATACCACACCATAAAATGGATTGTTTTCTCCCAAGGATTTTTCAATTACGCTTATCGATAACAAATATAATGGCTGAGCTTTTTCATATTGGCCCATTACCACATATAATAAAGCAAGATTATTCAAACTAATTCCATAATCTGAATGGTTTTTACCAACTGATTTTTCAGCATTTTTTAAGGCTTGCAAATAAAGTGGTAAAGCTTTATCAAAATTACCCATTTTTTGATATAATAATGCAAGATTATTTAAGTAGGTTCCATAGTCTGGATGATCTTTTCCTAAAGTTTTTTCTGCTATATTTAGGGATTGTAGGTAAAGCGGTAGGGCTTTTTCATCTTGTCCAAAATTATCATACAATAATGCAAGATTATTCAAATATTTACCATAAACTGAATGGTTTTTACTAACTGATTTTTCAGCATTTTTTAAGGCTTGCAAATAAAGTGGTAAAGCTTTATCAAAATTACCCATTTTTTGATATAATAATGCAAGATTATTTAAGTAGGTTCCATAGTCTGGATGATCTTTTCCTAAAGTTTTTTCTGCTATATTTAGGGATTGTAGGTAAAGCGGTAGGGCTTTTTCATCTTGTCCAAAATTATCATACAATAATGCAAGATTATTCAAATATTTACCATAATCATTATGATTTTTGCCTAAAGATTTTTCAACAATATTTAAAGCTTCCAAATAAAGTAGTAAGGCATTATTAAACATACCCAATTTTTGATATAACAGTGCAAGATTATTTAGGTAGAGTCCATAGTTTGGATTGGCAGTGCCTATGGATTTTTCGGCTATATTTAATACTTGCAAATAAAGAGGTAGGGCTAATTCATATTTTCCCATCGTCTCATATAAAGTTGCAAGATTATTTAAAAATGTTCCGTAAAACGGATGATCTTTTCCTAAGGATTTTTCCGTTATACTTATAGCCTGCAAATATAATGGCAAGGCTTCTTCATATTGGCCTATAATCGCATATAATAGAGCAAGATTATTCAAACTAATTCCATATTCTGAATGGTTTTTACCTAATGATTCTTCGGTATTTTTTAAGGCTTTTAAATAAAGTGGTAAAGCTTTATCAAACAGTCCCATTTTTTTATATAATTCTGCCAGATTATTTAAGCATGCTCCGAAGTCTGGATGATCTTTTCCTAAAGTTTTTTCAGTTATAGTGAGAACCTGTAAGAATAGTGGTAGTGCTTTTTCATACTCTCCAATATCCCCATATAATAGTGCAAGATTATTCAAACTTCTAACATAATCTAAATGTTCTTTACCTAATGAATTTTCAACATTTTTTAAATTTTCCAAATAAAGAGGTAATGCGTTATCATATTGTCCAATCCTAAAGTAACATTCAGCAAGTCTATTTAAAATTACTCTATAATCTGGATGGTTTTTCCCTAATGATTTTTCAGTATTAATTAATTTTATAAGGTAAAGTGGCTGTGCCTTTTCAAACTGACCCGTTTTATAAAATAATTTTGCAAGGTTATCATTTATTACCAATAAAAATTTATTAGAATATGTATTATTTTTTTCATAAACTAGCTTTGCCTTTAGATAAAAAAATTCTGCATCTGGAAATTGGTTTAATCGGTCATAGGAAGCAGCGATATAAAATAAAACAACTGAATAATAATTGGTATCCTCTGTCCCATATTGATTTTCAATCGATGGTAATGCACTTTTAAATTCTTCAATAGCTTCTTCATATTGCCCTTCAATAAAATATTTTGAAGCCTTTTCTAAATTCTGGGCTTGGCCAATAAAAAACATGTAGATTAATGTGATACAGAGAGCACTTCTTTTCATATTTTATTATTAAATCAAAAATTCATTTTTCCTATAGTCCTTCTTATATCCAATTATTCCGGATTTTTTTTAATTGGTTTTGTAGTTTTTAACATTTTTTAGAATCTCTCTTACTAAATTTCCTTTTGTTTGAGTTATTTCTCCAGTTTTTGAATTATAAATATCTGTTAAATTAGGTTCATTTCTTATTTTAAAGGCAAACTCCAATCTTGGAAAGTGTTTAAGTAGGTTATTCTCAACAATTACTGACGCCACATTACTTGGGTTACCATTTTTTCCTTTAATAAATATAGGGAAATGAAGAATTATTCCATACAACCACTCTCTTGCAACCTCGTCTGAAATAAACCCATGTTGCATATAAAAGAGTTCTTCGTTCACGAAATCAACATATCTTTTGCAGATGTCAGGTGTTGGATTTTCAGCCAGATTAGTATAGCAATTTCTGTAAATATCAATGCACCGTGATATTGTAGTATGGTAGAGTTGTTTTCTGTAAACATAAAAAGTTCTTATTCCAGCAATTAATGCGAAGAGCCCTATTATTGCAAAAATGTAATAGAAAAGTTTGAAGTATTGAAGTATACATTTAAAATCCATTTTATTTTTTCATTCCAAAGGTAACAATTTCATTGATTTTTAGGTTTATTTTTCAAAGTTTTTTTCATTTGTGAACATCAACCAAATCTTTGCTTTCTTGAGGTAAATTTTATTCTTCTGGCTCAATACTTTGAATAGCCGTTCACCATAATACATGAAATTTTGGAAAGCGCAAATGTTAGCTTATTTCCTATGGGGTTAACTGTTACAGGATTTTGTCATTGCCATAATCAGTAATATTACAATACCGAAAATTATTTGATAAATTATAAGATTACCTGCTGTAATTGCGGCGGCTTTTATGCCAACCGATACCATTCCTTTCATATCTTCAATGGTCTGTCGGGCTAAATCAACAGCTTGCTGTTTCGCCGTATTCATCCAATTATTCAGAATGTCATCATCAACTTTATAGTCCGTATTTTCATAAGACTGTTCATTCTTCTTTTCGTTTTGTTGATTATGATAATATTCTTGTTTCGCCTTTTGTTGCTGATATTGTTTAAATCGGTGGTACTCTCTGTTGTATCTTTCCCTTGCTTCATTATCCTTTAAAATCAAATAGGCCTCATTTATTTCTTGCATCTGTTTGATAGTGTCTTTACCCAGATTGCGGTCGGGATGCCATTTAAAGGCTTGCTTCTTAAACGCAGCTTTTAGTTCTTCCTGTGTGGCATTTTCTCCTACTTCAAGTATCGCATAATAGTCCTTAAACATTGACTATTATCTTTTGTTGAGGTGATGCTTGTCGGAAGAGCTTTCATCAATAGGGTCGGGATTATATTTCCATATAGCCCTAACAGCAGCAGCCATTGCGAATGCTAATATAATTCCGAAACCTGCCCCTGTGTGGCTTCCTGTTTCCTTGTTAATTCCGGTTAAAATTACGCCAAATAACATAACGGTTACAAAGGATAATACGATTTTAGTTCCTGTTCTCATTTTTATAGTTCTTTATTTTTAATGCCTACTCTATAAGGTTTTCAGCTATCCCTCTATTGTTTCTTGAATTAATTATATATTCAATTAGTATATACAAAAACATACGCTTTTAAATCATCATAATATAAAAGACTTATTTCCATTATTCCTCCATCTTCAAGGTATGCTTTCCATGATGTTTCAGAAATGATAACGTATTTATTGTTATAAATTTCAACTTGTGTATTCAGTGCAATCATACTTTCCGGTAGTTGCAAGCACATTTTCGAAAGCCCTGTTTTGCCACCAAAATAATAAAAAAATGTACCCAATTGCATTTTAGCCTTTATGTATTTGATACCTCCTGATGTATATCTCTTATCAAATACCTTGTCTGGATAAATGGATCTGATTTCCCATTCGGTCGAGCCAAGATGCGCCTGAGCATTGGCAAATAATGGAAGGACGACGATTAATGTTAAGAATAAATTTTTCATTTTTGTTTGATTTGTTTGAAATACCATAATAGATTCTCGTAGGAGAAAAATAGTAAATGGAGATTCAAAAATATTTTTCAAATAGATTTGAATAATTACTTTTTCCTGTATGTTTGTCAAATGAAATTGTTTAAAAGGCTATTTGGACGAATTTGTTTATATTCAATAATATATTTATTAAACGAGAATTTACTACATATTAAATTATCCGATGAAACATGGGTAACTCTTTGTCTAGGATTCGAAGCTTTCATGATAGGTTTAATTCAAATTAATAACACAAGAGATAGCCTTGAAATTGAACTATTCCTAAAATTCAATGAAAGGTATGGCAGTTTAAATCAAGACTTAAAAAAATTTGAAGGAAAGAAATTATTTAATATGGAAGACAAGGACATGAAAATATTAGAAGATTACATAAATCTTTGTTGTGAAGAGTATTATTGTTTTAGAGTGAAAAAACAAATACCATTTCGCATTTGGAAATTTTGGCATAATGGTATTATGTTCCATTGGGAAAAATGTGATTGTTTAAAAGAATTTTGGGCTAAAGAATATTCTGAAACTGATAGTTTTTATATTCGCTGTGGCGACCACCCTTTTAGAATTGAAGGAGGCAAAAGGAATTTGCAATTATTTTTCGAAGGCCTTCTGCAAGTTTGATTTCTTTTTCAAAAAAACCGCCAACATTTCCAAATCTCCCTATAAACACCCCGTCCTTCCACCATCCACCACCACATTAGTCCCTGTAATATACCCCGCCAATGGCGAAGCTAAAAAAGTAGCGGCATAAGCCAGTTCTTCAGGAGTTCCAAATCTTCCTGCCGGTATTTCATGTAGCATTTCTGCTTCGGCTTCGGCTTCCGTTTTATTTGCTTTTTCAGCTTTGTTGGTTATTATTCCGGTAAGGCGCTCGGTTTTAGTAGCACCGGGTAAAATGTTGTTTACAGTTATTCCAAATGGGGCTAATTCGGTGGCTAATGTTTTGCTCCAATTAGCTACTGCACCGCGAATGGTATTGCTTACCCCCAAACCTCTCAATGGCATTTTTACGGAAGTAGAAATAATATTGATAATGCGACCGTAATTCATCTCTTTCATTCCCGGAATTACAGCTTTTGCTAAAATATGATTGCACAATAAATGGGCTTTAAATGCATCGGTAAATTCATCCAATTCAGCCATGGAAACCGGCCCGGGAGGCGGGCCGCCTGTATTATTTATTAAAATATGTACTGTTTTTTGTTTTTGAAAATACGTTTCCAAAACTTCTTGCAGCATTAATGGTCTCGAAAAATCACAGACCAAATAATTATGGATTTGTACTTTTGAGGTATCCAAAATATCCAGCGTTTCTATTAATTGTGCTTCATTTCGGGCAATCAAGGTAACGGATGCGCCAGATGCAGCCAACTGAATGGCAATGGCTTTTCCAATTCCTCTGGTGCTGCCACACACAATGGCTTGTTTTCCGGTTAAGTCTATGTTCATAGATTTTTATTTTATTACCCCTAAATTTTTACCAACTTTAGTGAATGCTGCAATGGCTTTGTCCAAATGATGACGCTCATGTCCTGCTGAAATTTGAACCCGTATTCTTGCCAAACCTTTTGCCACCACCGGAAAATAAAACCCGATAACATAAATACCTTCGGCCAAAAGTTGCTCTGCAAAATCCTGTGCGAGTTTGGCATCATAAAGCATAATAGGGCAAATAGGGTGAACGCCGGGTTTTATATCAAATCCCGCATTGGTCATTTGCTCACGGAAATATTTTGTATTTGTTTCCAGTTTATCTCTTAACTCAGTGGTTTCACTTAACATATCAAACACGGCGATTGAGGCGCCAACAATGGAAGGTGCTACCGTGTTACTAAAAAGATAAGGACGTGACCGTTGACGCAACAATTCAATAATTTCTTTTTTACCGCTCGTAAAACCGCCTGAAGCACCGCCAAGCGCCTTACCCAGCGTTCCGGTAATAATATCAATTTTCCCAATCACCCCGCAATGTTCGTGGGTTCCTCGTCCGGTTTTTCCCATAAACCCGCTGGCGTGGCATTCGTCCACCATAATTAACGCTTTATATTTTTCTGCTAAAACTACAATTTTATCCAATTGGGCAATGCTTCCATCCATACTGAAAACCCCATCTGTAACAATAATTCGATGCCTTAAATTTTGAGTTTCTTTTAATTTTACTTCCAAATCAGCCATGTCGTTATTGTTATAACGGTAGCGTTGGGCTTTGCAAAGCCTTACACCATCTATGATGGAAGCGTGATTTAAGGCATCGCTTATGATGGCATCCCGATCGTCAAACAAGGGCTCGAAAACACCTCCATTAGCATCAAAAGCGGCTGCATACAAAATGGTATCTTCCGTTCCTAAAAAATTGGAAATCTTTTGTTCCAATTGTTTGTGAATATCCTGAGTACCGCAAATAAACCGAACGCTGCTCATCCCGAAACCATGGCTATCAATGGCTTTTTTAGCTGCTTCAATTACTTTGGGGTGAGATGACAAGCCCAAATAATTGTTGGCACAAAAATTAATTACCCGGCTTCCGTCGGCCAAGGTAATATCGGCACCCTGAGGTGAGGCAATGATTCGTTCACGTTTGTAAAGTCCGGCTTCTTTAATGTCGGCTAATTCTTTTTCCAAAACTGGTTTTAGTGTATTGTACATTATTTATTAAAAATGGGTGCAAAGATATATTCCATTCTAAAGATTTGACAACTTTTTAAAAGCTGTCTAATCTAAAAATCTAAAATCTAATATCGAAAATCGAAAATATTTACGTTAAGTTTGTAATCCTTTTGGCATATCAATTGTTAAATAAGGATTACTCTAATATAAATGGAAGAACCAATTAAAGAACCCGGGCCAAAAACCCGCATCGTTTTCAAACGCAATCAAGCCCCAAACGATAATAATCCGAAGCCGCCAGACAATAATCCAATAGATAGAAGCAAAAAGCCGACTGGCCCTAAGTTTAGCTTCTACTGGATTTATGGCATATTGGCAGTTGTATTTTTGGGATTTTCTTACTTTTCGGAGAATGCTGCCAAAACCATTGATACCAAAAAACTAAAGGAAATGCTTTCCAAAGGGGATGTGAGTAAAATTGTAGTGGTTAACCGATCGAAGGTGGAAGTATATTTAACCGAATCAGCCAAAAGCAAAACTGAATATAAAAAAGATTTGGGTGAAGGAAATGTGTTTGCCGATAAAACAACCGCTAACTATGTGTTGGAGGATGTTGGGGATTATGAAAATTTCAGTACAAACATAGTAGCCAAATCACAGGAAAATTTACCTGCAGGCCAAAGAGTGGATGTTAATTCTGAAATAAGAAATAACTACCTTCAGGAGTTTATGCCCTGGATAATTATGATATCCATTTTTGCATTATTCTGGTTTTTTATGATGCGCAGAGTTGGTGGTGCCGGCGGGCCGGGAGGTCAGCTTTTTAATATTGGCCGAAGCAAAGCACAACTTTTTGATAAAGATACAAAGGTTAATATCACGTTTAAAGATGTGGCCGGGCTTGAAGAAGCGAAAATAGAAGTTATGGAAATTGTAGATTTCCTTAAAAATCCTAAAAAATATACCG
>CAYHCM010000132.1:0-3800 GCA_964355045.1 uncultured Chitinophaga sp.
TACGTTGAATCATAGCTGCAAACCAACCTAAAAATTTTCAATTGAGCAACACTCATTGCAAACCCTTTCGGTATTATTTTTGAAGCCTTGAATTATCTGTTAAAATTATCATACGTTGGCACGGCATATCATGGCTGGCAAAAGCAGGAAAATGCCAATTCTGTTCAAAGTATGATTGAAAATGCTATTCAAAAATTGATGGGTACACCTATTGATATTATTGGCTGTGGGCGAACCGATACGGGTGTACATGCCAAAAGGTATTATGCCAATTTTGAAACAGAAGAAATATTAGACCCGGAAATAGTTTATAAATTAAATGCCATCTTACCGTCGGATATTGCTATTGAATCTTGTCAAAAAACAAATACTGATTTTCACGCCCGATTCTCTGCTATAAGCCGCGAGTACCGGTATTTTATTCATTGGCAAAAGGACCCGTTTTTATTAAACCGAAGCTTTTTTCTATTTAAAAAATTAGATTTGGAAGCCATGAATTCGGCCTGTAAAATACTTTTGGAATATCAGGATTTTGCAAGCTTTTGTAAAAAAGGGGCTGATAATAAGACCACTGTTTGTGAAATAACTGAGGCTTTCTGGACGCAGCAAGAAAATCAATTTTTTTTTAAAATAAAAGCCGACCGATTTTTAAGAAACATGGTGAGAGCTATCGTAGGAACCATGGTGGACGTGGGATTGCATAAGATTTCATTGGATGAATTTAGAAATATTATTGAAGCAAGAAACAATCAGATAACCGGAACTTCTGTACCGGCTTGTGGCTTGTATTTGTGGGAGGTGAGCTATTAAATAATAATTATTCTACCGCAAAGAAAATTCCAAGCACCCCAATTACAGTGGCTTCCAATAAAAATAAGGTGGATGCAGTAAAGGCGAAAGTTTTTATAAAATGTCTTCTTCTTGTTTTCTTAAAATCAGATTTACTATTTACCCAAATATTTAAATTAGTGACCTTACAATTATTTATATACCTCTTGTTAAGTAAATAGTTATTCTGTGCTAGAGTGTATTTTGTAAATACTTTTCCAGATGAATCGGTGTATAAATGAAAACAACGAATTGGGAAATATGCTGAATCCCGACATAACTTTTTTTTTCTAAAGGTATATTGTTTGGGGTCTATTTTTGCAATTTCAACCATAGTATAATCTGTTTTTTTAACAAAAAAATTTCCTCTGATTAAAACCTGTGAATCGTTTAGTTCCTTTAAACTGATTATTTTCTCACATTTTATCAAAGGATCGGTTTCATTAAGTTTAATATCATATCTGAGTTTTGAAGAATCAATATTATCCTTAATTATCAGGCGGTCCTTGAAACGTTGACGATGATTAAGAGAATAAGCTATTTTTAAATTATTCCAAAAATTCGGTTTAATCGTCTTATAAACAATTTCAGGTTTGGTTTGAGCCCTTAAATAAACAGATATAAAAAACAAGCTTGAGATTAAAAATAGTGCCTTCATGCGTTTTTATGTCTAAAATTATTTTAATAGTTTTTTGACCTATGTTCAATGTATCAATGATCCCCTAAAGGCCTTTTCTTTACCAAACCACCCCGTGTATCTTTTACACTGCTCATAGTTACAAAAGCATTCGGGTCAATTCTTTCCAATTCGGCATTGAGTTTATTTAGCTCCAATCGTGTTATAATGGTATAAATTATATCCACATCTATTCGTTCTTCTTCCGTTCCAAATCCACGTTTTCCGGCATACACGGTTACCCCTTTTCCCATGTCTTCAATAATCATACGCCTTATTTCACCGCTATAAGCCGAAACAATGGTAACTCCGGTATATTCCTCAATTCCTTCAATCACAAAATCAAGGGTTTTGTATGCAGCCAAATACGTAATCATAGAATATAAGGCTGAATCAACTGAAAGAAGCGACGCCGCTACTGTAAAAATAAAAATATTGAGAATAATAATTATATCACCAATTTTTACGCCTATTTTTCGGCTTAAATAGATGGCTAAAACTTCCGTTCCGTCAAGCACAGAGCCGCCTCTAACCGATAAACCAATACCGGCCCCTAAGAAAAAACCACCAAACAAGGCCACCAAAACTTTATCTTGCGTAACTTCGCCAAACGGAATATAGGCCAATGCCAAAGCTAGACCCACAATTGCACAGGATGTTTTTATCGCAAATGCTCTGCCTATAATTTTATTGCCCATTATCATAAATGGAATATTAATCACCGTTAAAATAATATAGAGTGGAATATTCTCATTTTTCAAAGCTATTAAAAGTGAAATACCTGTTGCACCACCGTCAATAAACTTGTTGGGAATCAAAAAACTTTCGAGCCCGAATGCCGCACATAAAATACCGGAAATAATGAATAAAATATCCCTGAACCTTTGTTTGGCAAGTATCCTGAAATTGTAATATCCTTTAGCCACCACATAATCCGAGAGCTCTTTTGACTTATCCAAACCAATACGTTTGTTTTTAAACATCTGTTTTAAAATAAGTTTGGAAATAGTGCTGTGCCTTTTGTGTTGTTTCATATGGTGAGGTGAATTTTGCGAAATGGAATTCTAAAATGCAATATTAAATTTTTTCCTTCCAAATATAGTTTAATTGAGGGAATTGAAACTATATTCCGATAAGTTTTTAACATTGTTTTTTATTACCCCAAGGGCTGTTATTTTTGCCTGCCATGAAGGAAATTGTCGTTAGTGGAATTAGACCTACCGGAAAATTACATATTGGTAATTATTTTGGGGCGGTTGTTAATTTTCTCAAAATGCAGCATGAATACAATTGTTATTTTTTCATAGCTGATATTCATTCGCTTACTACACATCCTAACCCTGCCGACTTACATGCAAACGTTAAAAGGGTTTTGGCCGAATATATAGCCGTAGGATTAGACCCTGAAAAATGTACTCTTTTTATTCAAAGCGATTTGCCCGAAATTTATGAGCTTTATACTTACATGAATATGCTGGCTTATATGGGTGAGTTGGAAAGATCGGCATCCTTTAAAGAAAAAATTCGTACTCAACCCGATAATGTAAATGCAGGATTACTTACTTATCCTGTACTGATGGCTGTTGATATTTTGATTCATAAGGCCCATAAAGTTCCGGTTGGAAAAGATCAGGAACAGCATCTCGAAATGACCCGTCAGTTTGGAAACCGTTTTAACCGACTTTATAATATTGATTATTTTCCTGAACCAGTTGCATTTTCATATACCGATAAATTGGTAAAAGTTCCCGGCCTCACAGGCATGGGTAAAATGAGCAAAAGTGGGGGAGAGGCCGACGCCATTTTTTTGGGCGATGACGATGCCGTAAATACTCGAAAAATAATGCGGGCAATTACAGATACCGGCCCTGCTTTACCGAATCAAAAAAAGTCTGAAGTGGTTCAAAATCTTTTTGACATAATGGCTTTGGTAAGTGATTCAGGTACCGTTAAATTTTTTGATGATGCCTATAACAATTGCACCATTCGCTATGGCGATATGAAAAAACAATTGGCAAAGGATATGGATATTTTTATTAAACCAATGCGTGAAAAAATAACCGACGCGCTGAATGATGAAACTATCTTGGCGAAAGTAGCAAGGGCGGGTATGGAAAAAGCAAGAGAGAGTGCTTCTAAAACTTTAAAAGAAGTAAGAGAAATTATAGGGATTAAAAGGTTTTATTGAGTTAATTTGGAGATTTGAAAATTTTTGTCATTCGAAATACGGAGGATTCTTTTTTAAAATATAGAAATTTCTTTGAATGGCATCGCAAAAACACAATCACATTTCAAC
>CAYHCM010000132.1:3900-7169 GCA_964355045.1 uncultured Chitinophaga sp.
TTAAAATATAGAAATTTCTTTGAATGGCATCGCAAAAACACAATCACATTTCAACAATTGATAAATTAAAGAATCCACACCCCATTTATAAATAATAAAAAACCATAAATTCGCCAGAACAATCTAAAATCATAAAATATTCCCGATAGAATTCGGGATTAAAATCTAAAATCGTAAATCTAAAATCGTAAATAGAATGAGTGAAACATCAAAACATATCGTAGTATCCGGAAATATTGGTGCCGGTAAAACCACCCTTACCGGGTTTTTGGCCCGTCATTACAATTGGGAACCGCACTATGAAGCCCTGGATGACAATCCATATATCAGCGATTTTTATGATGATATGCACCGTTGGTCGTTCAATATGCAAATGTATTTTTTGAACACACGTTTCAATAGTATTTTGGAAATTTTAAAAGGCAATACTTCCGTTATTCAGGATCGCTCCATTTACGAAGATGCCAATATTTTTGCCCCAAACCTCCATGGTATGGGCCTGATGAGTACCCGCGATTATAATACGTATAAATCCTTGTTCGAAAGCCTGAAAGGTATGATAAAACCTCCTGACCTGATGATTTATATGCGGGCTTCCATCCCAACTTTGGTCAATCAAATCCAAAAGCGCGGCCGTCAATACGAGGATTCTATCCGACTGGATTATCTCCGCAGGCTTAACGAACGCTACGAAGCCTGGATTTCCAATTACAAAGATGGCCCTCTATTAATAATAGATGTGGACGATTTGGATTTTGAAAATAAACCTGAGGATTTTGGGTTGGTTATTAATAAGGTGGAAGCGGTGTTGAATGGGCTTTTTTAAATTCCAAATAATAATAAAGCCTGAAAATATTTTTTAAAAAAGAAAGATTGTATTATTCAATTAAAGTTGATGACAAAGGAAGAGTATATAACTTATTGGTTAAAGAGTTCAGAGGCTGATCTGGTAACCATGGAATATCTTTTCAAGGGTAAGCATTATGTCCATGCCTTATTTTTCGGGCATTTGTATATCGAAAAAATAAGTAAATCGTTATGGGTAAAAAATAATATAGAAAATTATCCTCCCAAGATTCATAATATTCTTACAATTTTACAACAGGCAAAAATCATACTTGAGGAGAAAGACTTATTATTTCTTTTAAAATTAAATCAATATCAAATAGAGGGACGATACCCTGAGGATATGGAAAAAATTTTTAATTTAACAGACGAGCAACTAACCATGACTTATATAACAACTATTAAAACAATAGCACAATGCTTACAAAAAAAACTGCAATAATAGAAGTACAACAATTTTTGAACGAATGCAGACGACTTCCTATTACAATAGATAAGGCTATATTATTTGGCTCGGTAATAAATGGCAAGGCAACCGAATTGTCCGATATTGACCTTGCATTATTTTCTGAAAAATTTAGTGATGATATATTAAAAAACCTCGACCTTGTTGGTTCTGTAAATATACATTTCCCAAATATTGATGTGCATACTTATCCAACTTCAAGGTATAAACAGGAAGGATTATTAATGGATCAAATAATTGAAACGGGGTTAGAAATTACCGTTTAATAAATTAAGCTATACAATTGGTAATAGTATTGATTTCTATATTATACAAAAAAAATAAATACCAAATTTGAAAAAATTTCTTTAAAATCAATGAATACATCCCATATAAATTTTAGACTTTATTGAAAATGCCTGGCTTGACAAAGGTTTAATAAAAGTAACCATACTATCGGCCTTTTGCTTGTTTTCATAAATTCCGACAACTAAAGCAATGGTCTTTTTCCCGGCTTTTTTCTGGTACCAGTCGAGATATTCCAAACTCAAACTCTCGGAAGGATAGCGGCGCATAAAATACTCGCCGGCATATATTTCATCTTCATCATCTTCGGTTACACAAATTAAATCTTTCGTTTTATTATAAGTTCTACCCATAGTATCAATGTGGATTTTAAAGGTTTGGCTTAGAAAAATCATTTTTTCCCGGAGGGTGAAATAGTTTTGTCCGGTATCGGCCACTACCACATAATATATAGCGGTTTGTACTTCAATACTGTTATCTGTTTTGCCAGAATCTGTAAAAACTATTGCTTTGTTTTTGCTGGCACTTGAAATAATCGGAGAATCTTTTTGATGGATTATGACCGTTTTATTAACCGTTTTAGTAGTGCATCCATTTAAAATAAATAGAAAATAAGCCGGGAATAAGACTTTGGAAATACTCAACCTTTTATTATCCATTTCTCTACAAAACAATCAAACGGTAATCAAATCTCTTGCCCTCACTCCAAATACTTAAAATAAACGTGCCGGCTCCAAAACGGGTTAGGTTAATTTCTGAATTTGATTTTTGAGGATTCAGTTTTAATAATTCTTTTCCTAAAATAGAGTAAACAAAAATTGAAGCTTCAACGGGAATTTTATTTAAATAAAAAATTCCCGTTGTACTTGGGTTTGGATAAATGGAAAAAGTTTGAATAAAATTCCCTTGAACCCCGTCAACCCCTATTACTTCTACACTATCTTTTAATCTGTCATAACATCCTGCTGTATCATACGACTCGAAATAAATGTAATAAATGCCGGGTTTTGCAAACGAATACGTCCATGTATTTCCGGCAAAAGAATCGAGGTATTGGGTGGTATATTTTTTTTTTATGTACCATTTATGCGTTTTCGAAAGCGGACTTGTATTGGTAAATGTAAATTTGTTGTTCACCAGATTCATTGATTTCGGGGTAATGATAACTTTAGCCGGGTCAATAACCCGGGTTAAAACTTTATAAGTCTGATAGGTTGAATCTCTGCAGCCTCGATTGGAAACAGCAACTAGCTTTACAATTTTAGTACCCGATGAATTAAAATGATAATCGGCCTTATACCCGGTCGAAATAGTATTTTCAGCATGCCACTCATACCTTATTGCCGATGGGCCTGCGCCAATATCATTCAACGTGGTGCTATTTCTAAAAGTAAATCTATTGCCATACCAACATTGAATAGAGTCATTATTTGGTTTGGAAGGATCCAAATCAAATTTCGCAAACGGCTGCGGATAAACAGTGTCTTTAATAATTGCAGAATTATAACATCCCGGAGCAATGGCATTTAGTTTTACATGCATTATCCCTTCTTTTTTGTAGGAATAGGTTGGGTCTTTAGCAGTTGAAGAATTTCCATCTCCAAATTCCCACATAAAAGTTAGCGGCGATAAATCACAATAGGATTGATTTATAAAAGAAAAACTATTGCCA
>CAYHCM010000132.1:7269-9759 GCA_964355045.1 uncultured Chitinophaga sp.
CCGCATGATGGAACAAAGCTAAAGGTTTGGTTTTGATTTTTTAAGAAAAATTGTGAGAGAAAAGACGGATATTTTATACTTCCTCATTCAATATTCCCTCAGCCGCAGCCATAAACCCAGCCATCTCCATATCCTCTTTTATAAAAGAAATTTTTTCCCTCACAGTTTTTATTAGCTTTTGCGAAGCCGATGAACTTTTTTTAATATCTCTAAATTCTATAGCCTGACAGGCGGTAAAGAGTTCAATGGCTAAAACTTTCCTTACATTTTCTACTACTCTTATAAGTTTCAACATGGCATTGGCCCCCATACTCACATGGTCTTCCTGGCCATTGCTGCTTACAATACTGTCAACCGAAGCAGGGGTGCAAAGTTGTTTATTTAAACTAACCACCGAAGCCGCTGTATATTGAGGAATCATAAACCCTGAATTGAGGCCGGGATTGGGAGTTAAAAATACAGGTAAACCCCGTTCACCAGAAATAAGTTTATAAATCCTTCGTTCGGAAATACTGCCTAATTCAGCCATTCCCATAGCCAAAAAATCGGCATGTAAAGCCAAAACCTGCCCGTGAAAATTTCCACCCGAAATGATTAGGTCGTCATCCACAAAAATGTTTGGATTGTCGGTTACGGCGTTTATTTCATTTATAAAAATAGATTCAACTTGGGTTAATACATCGCGTGTAGCGCCATGTACTTGCGGGATACAGCGGAAAGAATAAGGATCCTGAACGGATTCTTTTTCGCCATTCATAATATGGCTGTCGGATAAAAGGTCAGAAATATTTTTGGCCGTTTCAATTTGGCCTTTTTGTTTTCTTACTTCATGGATTTGAGGAAAGAAAGGTTCTTTTCGGCAATCAAATGCTTCCAGACTTAAAGCAGCAATTCTATCAGCCCATCGGCTCAATTTTTTTGCTAATAAGAGGGAATACATGCCATAGGCCGTCATAAACTGGGTGCCGTTTATTAATGCTAATCCTTCTTTGGGGCCAAGTACAATTGGCTTTAAATTGTGTTTGGTTAATACTTCCAACGAAGGTTTATTCCCAATTTTTCCTTTGCCAATAAGCGGCAAACAAAGATGTGCCAATGGGGCTAAATCGCCCGATGCACCAAGTGAACCTTGTTTATAAACCAATGGAAATAAACCTAAGTTTAAAAAATCAGCAAGTCGGGCAACTGTGTCATTTTTTACTCCGCTATACCCCAGACTCAATGATTTTATTTTAAATAAAAGCATCAGTTTTACCACCTCATCCGGAACCATATCTCCCATTCCGCAGGCATGCGACATTAAAAGGTTTTCCTGCAATTTTATTAAATCGCCTGAACTAATTTGAGTATCACACAATGAACCAAAACCGGTGTTAATTCCATAAAACACCGAACCCGGCACACTAATTTTTTGCAATAAGTAATCATTGCATTTTTTTATAGCTTCAAAAGCCTGTTGGTCTATAGTGACCTTTTGGTTTTGGGTAATAAATTTAGAAACAGATTCTAAAGTTAAGGGTTCGGAAATGTTTATAGATTGCGACATAGTTTGATTCTGCAAAAATCTAAAAAATTATGATGGAATGTTATGTTCATTTTAAAAACATCCCCCAACCCCCTTCAAAGGGGGACCGTTGCTCCGACAAAGCTTGGTTCGAGATTTTCATCCTCTACTGGCGGATCAATTTTCAAACCTCCCCAAGCATACTCAGCCTGATTTTGGTCAACACATTTTTGGTATTGGCCGGAAAATCATTTTGTACCATCCAGTCGTAGTAAGAAGGTTCTTTTTTAAAAACATCCTTCACCAGTTTTCCTTTATGTTTACCAAAATTAAAAACCTCTTCTTTTTTTTCATTATAAATAATCCGACCCGCTAAATCCACCTGATCGTTTTGCGCTGAAAGTTTATGCAGGCCTTCCACGGTTTTATCCAATTCCGGATAGCGTTCCAATTGGGCTTTTAATATATCGAAGGTTGCAATAGTATCAAATTTAGCGGAATGAGCATTTTCAAGGTCCTGATTGCAATAAAATTTGAAAGCAGCCGCTAAATTACGAGGTTCCATGGTATGGAAAATCCGCATCACATCCACAAATTTTCGTTTGTCTATATCCAGTTCTACCCCAACTCTGTAAAATTCCTCAACTAAAAGCGGCACGTCAAATTTATTGGAATTGAAACCTGCAAAATCGCAATGGTCTAAAAACGTTTTTAGTTCATGAGCTTTTTCAGAAAAGGCCGGTTTGTCTTTTACAAATTCATCAGTAATACCATGAATGGCTGTGGCTTCAGCAGGAATAGGAATTCCGGGATTATAAAATTCGTGCAAGTGGTCCTCGCTTCCATCTGGCTTTAGTTTTATTAAATAAATTTCGACAATCCGGTCTTTGGATGTACTGATTCCGGTACTTTCAATATCGAAAAATACGAGGGGTTTGGTTAGGGATAGGGACATTTTAGATTTATGATTTATGATTTTAGATTTA
>CAYHCM010000133.1:0-9756 GCA_964355045.1 uncultured Chitinophaga sp.
TAGATTTATTTGATTTGGAAATTTAATTTGGGTGTCCCGTTGCACAAGACAGGAGTGGGATTATTTTTTTTAAGCTTAAAATCATTCCTTAATATTTTGCTAATTTTGTCCTTAATCGCTAATTAAAAAATGAATAGGGTAATAGCACATGATTAAAGGTATTATTCAAACCGCTTTTTATTTTTACCTGATATTCCATTTTTTTTTTAATGCACCCATTGTTTTTTTAATATTTTTTAGCCTATGGTTTGAAGTGGTGCTTATGGTGGGGTTTATCACTTTATTCAAACTTGTAAATGTGAAAGATTGGGAGTTCGATGAAGTATTTAAAATAGCTGGCGGAGTATCCCCTGTATTATTGATTCAGATCCTTTTTGCTACTTATATTTCTGTTGGCTTTCATGAATTTCCTGACGATGGCACAATATGGCAAATAAACTTTTTTCAACCGGTGATAAGAAATTTGGTTATCGCCCTAATAGCTAACTTTATCCTGAACTTTTATTTGTTTAGGATAAGCGATAATAATACGGCTGATGATTTTGAAGTGAGCATAATGATTAAAGTTATATCAAACACGGTACTTGCTTATATTTCTATGGCTGTGGTTACCATTTTACCTAATCCAAATAAAACAATTATTGTTTATTCAATAATTTTACTCCGCATTTTAATGGAGATACTAATTAATTCAAGGTATATGAAGATTTTGAGGAGGTGATAAGATAAAGTTCTAAGTTCCTATGTTCTAAGTTCTGAGTTTTTGCAGGCTTAAAACTTAGAACAAAGAACTCATAGCTTAGAACTCAGAATTACACATCAAACTTTATCCCCTGCGCCAAAGGCATATCATTGCCATAATTTATGGTGTTTGTTTGGCGGCGCATGTAGGCTTTCCAGCTATCGCTGCCGCTTTCGCGGCCTCCGCCGGTTTCTTTTTCTCCGCCAAAAGCACCGCCAATTTCTGCACCGGAGGTTCCTATGTTAACATTGGCTATGCCGCAATCACTACCCGAAGCACTCAAAAAACGATGAGCTTCCTGAATATTATTGGTAAAAATGGCCGAACTTAAACCTTGTTTTACATCGTTTTGCATGGCAATAGCTTCTTCGAGGCGATTATATTTCAGGAGATACATAATTGGAGCAAAGGTTTCTTCCTGCACAATTCGATAATGATTTTCGGCTTCTATCAATGTTGGCAAAACATAAGTACACGATTCATAACCAGCCCCTCCCAGTACTTTATTACCACACAGTACACGGCCACCTTCGTTTTCAGCTTCGCGAATAGCCATGGTATAGGCATATACAGCTTTGATATCAATCAATGGCCCGACATGGTTTTTCTGGTCTAATGGATTCCCAATTTTTAATTGCTTGTAAATTTTTATAAGTCTGGATGTAAATTTTTCATAGATGGAATCCTGAATAATCAATCTCCGGGTTGTGGTACATCGCTGTCCGGCGGTACCCACAGCACCAAACACGGCGGCCTTCAAGGCATTGTCCATATCGGCTTCTTCCGATATAATAAGCGAATTATTGCCCCCAAGTTCTAATATACATTTACCCAACCGGGCACCAACTAATTGACCAACCCTTTTACCCATTCGGGTACTTCCGGTAGCCGATATCAATTGGATACGATTATCCTTCGCCATTTTTTCACCAATTCTGAAATCGCCTATTACCAGATTAAAAATACCTTCGGGCAAATTATTTTCAACAATTACAGATTTAATAATTTGGTGAACTGCAATGGCCGACAGTGGCGTTTTTTCAGAAGGTTTCCAAATACATACATTTCCGCAAACGGCTGCTATCATAGCGTTCCAGCTCCATACAGCTACCGGAAAATTGAAGGCTGAAATAATTCCTACAATACCTAAGGGATGCCATTGTTCCTGCATTGAATGACAAGGTCGTTCGCTGGCAATTGTAAGTCCGTAAAGTTGTCGTGATAACCCAACAGCAAAATCACAAATATCTATCATTTCCTGTACCTCGCCCCATCCTTCCTGCAGGCTCTTACCCATTTCATACGATACCAGTTTTCCTAAATCCTCTTTCTTTTCGCGCAATTTATTTCCTATTTGCCTCACTATTTCACCACGTTTTGGGGCTGGTACTTCACGCCAGAATTCAAAGGCTGATTGAGCAACTTTGGTTACACGTTCATACTCTGTAGTAGTGGCAAATGAAATTGACGCTATAAGGTGACCATCAACCGGGCTTTTAATTTCTTTAGTTTCAGTCCCGATAGGAGTTATCCATTGTGTACCTGTACAAACACTTTCATTAAGCGATTTTATACCAAGTTTTGTAAGTAAACTTTTCATTTGGAAATTAGACATAGAGAGGTAATGCAAACTTAATATTTTTTAGGTCAATCAACCGATATTTATATATTTTTAAAATTTAATTAATCTACAAATACCATAAATTTAGCTCCTTGAAAGTAATGTTTATGCAGATATATCTATTGCGTAATGAAAACGAAAGCCATTAAATTATTTTGAATTAGAACGATATAACTTATCGGTATTGCTCATTAAATACTAATTTCGTGCTTTATTTATTCTAAATCATACAAATGGATTTTATTACCAACACAGATGCTATTATGGCATTATTAACCCTTACTTTTTTGGAAATAATTTTAGGGGTTGATAATATTATTTTTATTTCAATAGCAGCAAATAAAGTTGACCTCGAACACAGAAAAAAGGCGGTAAACTGGGGTTTGTTTTTTGCAATGGCTTTGCGAATAATTTTATTGTTGGGCATATCGGTAGTTATAGCTGCTCAAAAACCATTGTTTAGTATAGAATGGTGGATTTTTGAAGGGCATTTTTCGGGGCAAAGCCTGATTTTGCTTTTTGGAGGTATTTTTTTAATTTATAAAAGCACCTCCGAAATTCATCATAAAATAGAAGGGGAAGAAAATAAAACCGAAGAACAAAAGGAAAAGAAAAGAAAACTTACTCTGTCCAATGCCATAACCCAAATTATGCTGATTAATGTGGTTTTTTCAATTGATTCAATTCTTACGGCCATTGGCATGACGAACGGGATTGTAAATGCCTTACCTATAATGATAATAGCGGTAGTGTTATCTATGATAATTATGATGTTGTTTGCCAATCAGGTTTCCAATTTTGTTAATAAACATCCTACCGTGCAAATGTTGGGTTTATCATTTTTAATATTAATCGGATTTATGCTTGTATTAGAAGGTGGTCATTTGGCAGATTTTTCGGTGGCCGGCAGCCATATAGGAAGTATCCCAAAAGGATATTTATATTTTGCAATAGCCTTTAGTTTTGGAGTTGAATTATTGAATATGAGGATGCGGAAGAATACTGCGTTATAGCCACTAAAACACAAAAACACCAAAATCCACGAAATGGAATTTGAACCTATACCAAAAGAATTAGAAATAATCGGTAAAAAGATTGTTGATGCAGCATATACCGTTCATAAGGCTTTGGGTCCCGGATTGCTCGAAAAGGTTTATGAAGTATGTTTTTGTCATGAATTAGAAAAAAGAGGGTTGAAATATTTACACCAAATTTCCATTCCAATTATTTATGATGGAATTACTTTTGCGGAAGGATTAAGATTAGATGTATTAGTAGAAGAAAAAGTAATTTGTGAATTAAAGGCGGTAGATTTGGTTAATCCTATTTGGGAATCACAAATTATAAGTCATTTAAAATTAACCAATAATCGCTTAGGTTATTTAATTAATTTTAACGTTGTAAATATTGGCAATGGAATAAAAAGATTGGTAAGATAATTTAGTAAGAAGAAATATTTTAGTGGAATTTTGAGTTTTTAGTGTTTTAGTGGCAAGAAAAAATAATTAAATGAGCGACAAACGATATACCGATGCATTAAGTTACCATTCAGATGGCCGACCGGGGAAAATAGCTGTGGTGCCAACCAAGCCAACCCAAACCCAGCGCGACCTGAGTTTGGCCTATTCGCCGGGGGTGGCTGAGCCATGTCTTAAAATTGCTGAAAACATTGAAGAAGTTTATAAATATACCGCCAAGGGAAATTTGGTAGCCGTTATAACCAACGGAACAGCCGTATTAGGTTTGGGTAATATAGGCCCCGAAGCAGCCAAGCCTGTTATGGAAGGAAAAGGACTTTTATTTAAAATTTTTGCCGATATAGATGTTTTTGATATTGAACTCAACTGTAAAACAGTAGATGAATTTGTTGCAACGGTTAAAGCCTTGGAGCCAACCTTTGGAGGTATAAATCTTGAAGATATAAAATCGCCTGAATGTTTTGAAATTGAGCAACGGCTCAAAAAAGAACTCTCCATTCCCATAATGCATGATGACCAGCATGGAACAGCTATTATTTCGGGAGCTGCCTTGCTCAATGCATTGGAAATAGTGAAAAAACGATTATCAAAAATAAAAATGGTAATTAATGGAGCCGGAGCTTCAGCTATTTCCTGCGGAAAACTATTTGTTTCATTAGGCGTAGATGTTAAAAATATTGTGATGCTTGATAGCAAAGGCGTGATACGGGATAACAGAGATGATTTGGATGAGAATAAAGGTTTTTTTGCTACCTCCAGAAAAATTGATACCCTGGAACAAGCAATGAAAGATGCCGATGTATTTGTAGGACTTTCAAAAAAAGATATTTTAAATCAGGCTATGATAAAATCAATGGCTAAAAACCCGATTGTTTTTGCCATGGCCAATCCCGACCCTGAAATAGAGTATGATTTGGCAGTAGCTGCACGCAAAGATTTAATAATGGCCACCGGGCGCAGCGATCATCCCAATCAGGTAAATAATGTACTGGGTTTTCCTTTTATTTTTAGAGGTGCTTTGGATGTAAGGGCCACATGTATTAACGAAGAAATGAAATTGGCCGCTGTAAAAGCCATAGCTCAATTAGCCCATGAGCCGGTTTTGGAAATGGTGAATGTAGCCTATAACGAACGAAATATGAGTTTTGGCCGGAATTATATTATTCCAAAACCAATTGACCCGCGACTAATTTACACCGTTGCACCTGCAGTAGCCAAAGCAGCTATGGACAGTGGTGTGGCCAAATATCCGATTACCGATTGGGAAAAATATAAAGAGGAGTTGAAAGGACGGCTGGGAATTGATGATAAATTTTTATCACGAATAGCCATTCAGGCTCGCAAAACTCCAAAACGAGTTGTATTTACTGAAGCCGATAATTATAAAATTTTAAAAGCTGCACAAATAGCTATTGAAGACGGAACAGCCATTCCAATATTATTAGGTCAACGAAAAAAAATAAATCAAATTATTGAAGAAAATGGATTGGTATTCGATAATATTCAAATCATAGATCCGGCTGAAGAACCGGAAACCCGCAAAAAATACGGGGAAGATTTTTATAAAATTCGCCAGCGTAAAGGCATGACCCTTTTTGATTGCACCAAAGTAATGATTCATAGAAATTATTATGGCTCCATGATGGTGCATAATGGCGATGCCGATGCAGTAATATCCGGTTTAACTAAAAATTATCCAAGTACTATTCGTCCTGCTTTACAGGTTATGGGAACTATTAAATCCAGTAAAATTGCAGCGGGAATGTATATTATGCTTACCAAATTCGGACCCGTATTTTTTGCTGATACCACGGTAAATATAAGTCCATCTTGGGAAGATTTGGTAAGTATTGCGGTTCTTACTTATGATAAAGTAAAGAAACTTCATGTTGAACCTGTAATAGCAATGTTATCCTATTCCAACTTCGGTTCAGGAGAAGGGGAAGAGATAGGCAAAGTCCGCAAAGCTGTGGCCTATCTGCATGAACATCATCCCCATATTATTGTAGATGGCGAAATACAGGCCAATTATGCAATTAATTCAGCTCGCAGAATGGAAATGTTTCCATTCACGAAGTTGGGCAAAAAGCAAGTAAATACATATATATTCCCCAATTTGGCCGCAGGGAATATATGTTATAAAATTATGCAGGAATTGGGTGGCTTTGAAGCTATTGGTCCTATTCTTATGGGATTAAATAAATCCGTTCATATATTGCAATTGGGAAGTTCAGTAAGAGAAATTGTAAACATGGTAAATATAGCGGTGGTAGATGCCCAAAAGAATTCATAGGAAAATGAAAATTGTAAAATTGTAGAATTGTAGAGACAAGGCATTGCCTTGTCTCTACCGCAAATACCGCAAACCAATAAATCGTAAATATTAATGTCAAATCAGCTTTTCGATAATTTGATCAATGGAGACAGAAAGGCCTTAGCCAAGGCCATCACCATTGTTGAGAGCAGAAATCCTGAACACCAAAGCGAAGCCGATGATTTGGTAAAAAATGCTATTAAACTTAATAAAACCTCACTTCGTATTGGAATAACCGGTTCACCCGGCGTAGGTAAAAGTACCTTTATTAATAGCTTTGGAAGTTGGTTGGTGAATGAAAAGCAAAAAAAAGTTTGTGTATTGGCCATTGACCCCAGCAGCCACAAAAATCACGGGAGTATTTTAGGCGACAAAACCCGTATGGAAACGCTTTCCATGATGGAAAATGTTTTTATAAGGCCTTCACCAACCGGAGGAAATTTAGGAGGTGTTGCCCGCAAAACCCGCGAAACAATTTTACTTTGCGAAGCTGCCGGTTTTGATATTACACTTATTGAAACCGTTGGAGTAGGCCAAAGCGAATATGTGGCCGATAGTTTGGTGGATTGCTTAGTGTTACTGCTTTTGCCAAATGCAGGCGATGAATTACAAGGCATAAAGCGCGGCATAATGGAATTGGCCGATATAGTTATTTTAAACAAAGCGGATATTACTGAACCTTCAATATTAAATCAAGCTATAACGCACGCCACCAACGCTATTCATTATTTTCCCAATAAATTTGAAGGTTGGAATGTTCCGGTTTTAAAAAATTCATTGGAAAATAAAGACGATGCTTCAAAAATTTGGGAGCAAATAGAGAAATTTATTTTGTTCCAAAAATCAAAAAATAATTTTGATTCCAAACGAAATAGTCAAAAGATGGAATGGCTAAACGAAGCCATAAAAGAAAAGTTGGAAAACGCTTTTTTTAATGATTTACTATTAAAAGAAGAAATAGAAAATTCGATGAAAGGTTGGATGAATGGAGAAGAAAATTTGGATGAAATAATGAACAAGCTTCTCGTGAAATGGAAAAATAATACTATTTGAAGCCTAAATAATTTCAAGTATGTTTGGCAAATAATGGAGCCTTATCAGATGGGTTTATTTCATTTAAAAATGCAGGGAATGGTAAATATTAAGTTTCTCAAACAAAGTAAAATTAGAGTTTTGAAAAATTAAATTCAATACTAATGCTTTATTAATAAATCACAATCAACATAAATATGTTGTTTTAATAAAGCATAAAATAAATATATATGTTGTTTTAATAAAACATTAATTTAAAATCTCTGCTTACTTATTAAAAGTCTATAACAAATATTTCATCATAAAATCTTTGCTGTTTATTACTTCTATTTCCGAAAAATAAAAGTCATTCAAATCTTCGGTAATTATACACTCGCACTTACTGTGCAAAGCACTGTAATATTGCATGCCATCTTCGAAATCTTCCACAAGTTTATTTTCCAGAGCAAGTTTTACCATAGAGCCATTCATCTCAGTAATATTTAAATGCTCTTGAATAATTCTAATTTTAATTTTAGCTTGTTTTGTACTACATCTTTTTTCAGCAAAATAAAAAGCAATTGCCAAATTTAAAGGTGAAGTAAAAATACTGTATGGTGGCTTGTTGGCGAGACTTAAAATGCGGGCAGTATAATTAAAAAGCGGGTATTCCCTGTTAATTACCGATACCAGAATATTGGCATCCACAAAAATTTTCATATGTAATTCATATCTACTTTTAGTTATTGGTCATATGGAATGCCCGTGCATTTCATTTTGTGTAGTATTCCTTTTTAAGATTTTTGGAAGTGGTTTTTTTACGTTTGTATTCAGACGTTGGTTCGGCTACCATATTTACCCAATCAGCCACAGGAAAATCATCTAAAGAATAACTTTTGGTAGTAACTACCTTGGTAAGCAATAATTCGGTAAGCCTTGATAAACTAAGGTTTCTATCAGCCGCAAATTTTTTGGCTTTCAAAATTATTTCTTCGTTAAAACTTAATGTGAGCTTGATATCCATTATTGTAAAATTATACCACAAAAATAAATAATCTTTACGTATAAAAAATACATTTTTTTAATTTTTTACAATTTTACACACACATTTTTTTGTTCAGTAAAAAAATTCATGGCGTTCCATCCCCCTTCGCGGCCTACTCCGCTTTGTTTCATTCCGCCAAAGGGAGTTCGTAAATCGCGAAGCAACCAACAGTTTATCCATACAATTCCGCAATGAATATTTGCAGCCAAGCGATGGGCTTTTGTTAAATTTTCAGTCCATACGCTACATGCCAAACCATATTGCGTGCTATTGGCCATAGCCAAAGCTTCTTCTTCTGAATCGAAAGGAGCAAGTGTTACTACAGGTCCAAAAATTTCTTCCTGATTACATCGGCTATCAAAACCTAAATTTTCAATAACGGTGGGAGAAATATACCAGCCATTTTCAAATCCTTCCGGATTAATAGCCTGGCCGCCGTAAAGAATATTTCCACCTTCCTCTTTAGCAATTTCTAAATAACCAAGTATTTTTTCAAAATGTGATTGGCTAACAATTGCCCCTATTTTCGTTTCATTAAGCAAAGGATTTCCAACAGTTTGTTTATTAACCTCGATTAAAAAAGCGGTTTTAAATTTATCATAAATGCTGCGTTCAATCAATATTCGTGAACCGCATAGGCATATTTCCCCTTGATTTAAAAAACTAGAACGTACCGATTCCTTTACCGCTTTTTCAAAATTACAATCGGCAAAAATAATATTTGGATTTTTACCCCCTAATTCAAGCGATAATTTTTTAAACATGGGCGCAGCCACAGAGGCAATATGCTTTCCGGTGGCAGTTCCGCCGGTAAATGAAATGACATTTATTTTAGGATGAGAAACGATGGCATTACCCACTTTTGGTCCCAATCCATGAACGATATTAAGAACTCCGGGAGGTAAACCGGCTTCATTACAAATATCTCCTAATAAATATGCCGTCATGGGGGTAATCTCGCTTGGTTTGGCCACCACACAATTGCCTGTGGCCAGAGCCGGTGCAATTTTCCAGGTGAAGAGATAAAGAGGTAAATTCCATGGACTGATGCAGCCTACTACCCCAATGGGAGATTTAATCGTATAATTAATGGCATGGCCTTCCATAGTATGACTTTCGCTGGCAAACTGCATACTGGCCGTAGCAAAAAAGCGAAAATTTTGGGCTGAACGGGTAATCTCAGTTTTGGCCAACCACAAAGGTTTGCCCTGATCAATGCTTTCTGCCGATGCCAGTTCTTCATTTTTTTCATCTATCAATTCAGCTATCCTATTCAATATTTTGAATTTAGTTTCAGGTGAAGTTTTGCTCCATGATTCAAAAGCACTATCTGCTGCCTGAAATGATTTTTCCACATCTCTTTCATCCGAATCAGGAATTAATGAATATATTTGGCCATTGGAAGGATTAAAATTATTAAGATACTGACCGCTTTCGGGAATAGTTTCAATACCATTAATAAAATTGGCTATCGTTTTCATATGATAATTAATTTATATTTATTTTTTAATCATAGGTATTATCGAATCTTCGATGTGATAATTA
>CAYHCM010000134.1:0-9558 GCA_964355045.1 uncultured Chitinophaga sp.
CCTAAAGAAAAAAATCAAAGCTATCCCCCCTCAATCCTAACCTTAAAGTTTCCAAAGGAATCACTTCATTAGGCGCAATGTTCCCCAAGTTTACATTGGCACCGTATAATTTAATAAACCATACCTGTTGGCCTTTTTGCGGAGCTTCCCAAATTATGGTTTCCTGCGGTATTTTGGTTAATATTTCTTCTACCAAACCCGAACGTACTTCACCTGTTCCTCTAAATATTCCAACATTTCCACCCTCGCGGGCCTCGGCTATTACTTTCCATACACCGGCTTGTATTTCGGCCTGCATCATAGCTATCCATTTGTAGGGAGGAATTATTTTTTCGGCATCTTTGGAACCTACTTCTGATAATACCACCGCATATTTCGACAGGCGATGAATGTAATTGCATTTTTCCTCTTCAGGAATATCAATGGAGCCATCGCTTATTTCGCAATGGGTAATTTTATATTTTTCAAGCAACCGAATATAATCATCAATTTGCCCCCTGATTACAAACGCCTCAAATAAGGTACCCCCAAAATATACCGGAATGCCTGCCTGATGATAAAGGTCTATTTTTTCTTTGAGATGCGGGGTAACATACGAAGTCCCAAAACCTAATTTCAACAAATCGGTATATTCGCCGGCTACAGATAAAAAATCTTCTACCTCGCGCAAGCTCATTCCTTTGTCCATTACCATGGTCAGTCCGGCATTGCGTGGCTTAGCCTTTCTCTCGGGCAGTTTAGTTATTTCAAAATTCATGTTTTTTGTTTTTTATTATTTTATCGCTTGGTGTCCTCACCAACCGACTCAGGTTTCGTTTTTTTCGTTTGGTGAGGACACCAACCGATAGGTTAACTGATAAGCAACCAACTTAATTTTTATTTGGGCTATGTAAATCAATCAGTTCATTTACAAGTTTTGATTTTTCCAATCCCGGGGCATGTAAAAAAAATAAATCCCTTTCAGAAAAATCCTTATTCAGGGCGTTTTGTAAATGTAATGCACCGGTTTTTATTTCGCCTTTAATAAAATAATAGGAAGCAAGGCGATATATGATTTGAACATTATCCTGATTATTGGGATAAATATCTTCCAGCATTTTAATGGCATTATCCAGTTCACCTATTTCAGTTTGGGTATGTGCCCAATCGAGCCAGGCCTCTATCATTCCCGGATTAATACTGGTTATTTTTTCGTATAATATTTCGGCCTCCTCTGTCAATTCCAGATTATAATAAATATCGGCAAGTTCAAGCATGTACTCCGGGTTTTCAGGCTCTTCACGCAAGGCGCGTTTTACATAAAATAACGCATCATGATAGCGTTCCTGTTCTTTAAACGTCATCCCAATACCAAGCCAGGCTTCGGCTAATTCCTGATCTTCTTTTACGGCCAATTTATAAAAAGTTCGGGCTTTGGCCATATTGCCCAGTTCTTCATAACAATTGGCAATATTGCAATAGGCCATTCCTTCGGGGCCATCTATTTCTATTACCTTTTGATAACATTCCAAAGCCTCGTCGTAGCGTTCCAACTCCATATAGCAATTGCCTTTGGTAAACCATGCTGTTGAATAATTTTCATCTGTAATTACCGCATAATCCAATGCCCAAAGCGATTTCTTAAAATCCAATTTGCGCAAGCTGGCTAATCCTAAATTGAACCAGGCCACCGATGAGTAAGGCTGTTTCTCAATATAATTTTCAAAGAATTTTATACAATCATCGTCCAAATCGAGCAACTCATAACAAAATGCTATTTCATAAAGGATGTGTTCATTTTCAATTCCGCCGGCTACTATTTTTTTTAACCAACCAATAGCTTCCTTGTTTTTACCAAGACTTTGAAGTGAAAAAGCAATGTTAAGATACACCTCCGAAGGATTTTCGGCCTTAGGCAAAACTATTTTGTAATTTTCAATGGCCTCAGCATAATTCTCAAGCTGATCTAAAATTTCACCCTTTATCATATATAATTCCGGATCGGATGGCTCAAATAATAAGGCCGTATTTATAATATCCAACGACTCCTTAAGGCGGCCAAGCATTATCAATACCTGAGCTTTTCGAAGATAAAAAAACGTATCGAAGGGATAAAGCTTATTAGCTATTTCAATAGCCTTAAGCGCTTTGGAAGGTTGATTTTCGTTGAAATAATAATCCACAATATCTTCCAATTCTTCATCGCTCAAATAATTTACTGCGTCGGCTTCCAACATGCGTTCAAAGCGCTCAACCGATTCGCGGGCATCCTCTCCGTTTCCGGAGTAATCATCTTCCAACATCATACCTTTATCAAAACTTTCAACAAAATTAACGATTATGTATTACAATGCCTGTGTCTTTGTAAATTTGACCCCTTATAATTTTCAACATAAATCCTATTTTAATAATGTTCAGAAACCGAAATTCTATTTTTTTAATTCTTTCCCTTTTCAGTTTTAAAAGTTTTTCGCAAATAACCCGGCAGGCCAATTGGCAACAAACCGTTAACTACACCATAGATGTAACGCTTGATGACCTAAACCATATACTACGGGGGTTTGAAACCATTGAATATATTAATAATTCACCCAACACGATTGATGAAATTTATATTCATTTATGGCCTAATGCCTATAAAAATGATCAAACCGCATTTGCAAAACAAATGCTTGAAAACGGTGAAACCTCTTTTTATTTTTCGAAAGATAATGAACGAGGATATATTGATTCACTCGATTTTTTTATAAATGGCAAAGGAACCACATGGGCTTTTGATATTAACCACAATGATATTGCAAAAATAATTTTAAATAATCCCCTAAAACCGGGCGATAAATGCAGTATCAGCACGCCTTTTTTGGTTAAAATACCAACTGTTTTTTCACGATTGGGTCATGATAAACAAACCTACAATATCACGCAATGGTATCCAAAACCGGCTGTTTATGATATTAACGGATGGAACCAGATGCCTTATCTTAATCAAGGTGAATTTTATTCCGAATTCGGGTCGTTTGATGTAAATATTACCTTGCCCAAAAATTATATTGTGGCCGCAACCGGTGTATTGCTAAGCGATGATGAAATTTCTTTTAGAAAAACAAAAGGTAAAAATATAAATGAAATAGAAAATACCTACTGCAAAACGCCCATGAAAACTATTCGATTTAAACAAGATTCAATTCATGACTTTGCATGGTTTGCTTCTAAAAATTTCGGGATACTGAAAAACTACGTGGTAATTGGTGATAAAACTATCGAGACATTTGTTTACAGTCAAAAAAAAGAAGACCTGATAAGTAATAACAGCGATGCCATTAAAACAGCCTTGACCTATTATTCTGAAAATGCCGGAATTTATCCATACAGTCATGCCACTTTGGTAAAAAGCGGGCTAAAAGCCGGTGGTGGAATGGAATATCCCATGATAACGGTGTGTGATTATTTGAACTCACAAATAATTATTCATGAAGTAGGCCATAACTGGTTTTATGGAATATTAGGCAATAACGAACGCCGATACCCATGGATGGATGAATCAATCAATAGTTTTTTTGAATCGGAGGCCGGCAAGCCTGACTCTCTTTCTGTTTTACAAACCAAAAAACAAAATTTTATAAATAATGCCACCGATTTCAGTTTGGAACTAATGGCTGAAAATGCCATGAGGCTTAATACGGCGCAGGCTGTCGGGCTTCAATCTGAAGACTATACCGAGCTAAATTATGGCACTATGGTGTATGGCAAAGGAGCCGTTATTTTCAACCATTTGCAAGGGTATTTAGGAAAGGAATTATTTAAAAAATGCTTTAATACCTATTATGAAACCTGGAAATTTAAACATCCCTTGCCTGGCGATATACAGGATGTGTTTGAAAAAGTTTCAGGTCAAAATCTGGACTGGTTTTTTAATGATCTTATTACCAAAAATGAAAAATTGGAGGTAAAAATAAAATCGGTAAAAACCGGAAATGACGGACAAACCACCGTAGAAATTAAGAAAAAAGGATTTACAAATTTGCCTGTTCCTGTTGGATTATTTAGTGGTAAAAATAAAGTTGGCACCATTTGGGTAAAAGATAAAATAAGTTTTCCTTCCAATTCTTCCATCACACATTATATAATAGACCCCGATAAAGTGATGATAGAAGCCAACCGAAAAAATAATCAATACAATACAAAAGGGATTTTTAAAAAATTTATAAACCCGGGAATAAAATTAATAACCCGGCCCGACAATAAACCTAATCGGGAACTCTATGTGATACCGCTTATAGGCTACAATATTCACAACGGATTTTTGCTTGGTACAGCTTTTCATAACTGGAGTGTGCCGCTTCGCAAATTTGAATATATGCTAGCGCCCATTTGGGGTTTTAAAAGCCAAACCTTGAATGGTTATGCCAATTTTAATTATAAACTTATCCCTCAAAAATTATTTCAATCGGTGGATATTGGGGTAAATAATGCCTCCTTTGCTTATATGCCTTTTTCCGAAACATTTACCTATTACCGTACCAAAGGCTATCTTCATTTTCAGTTAAAACCAAAAAATTTGCGAAGCCCCATACGAAATTATATTCAGTTAGAATTTACCAATGTGGCCGCCCGATGGCTCGAAAAAGTATCGGAAGAGGCTGACAGCAACCGAAAAAAACCTTACTTTTTGCGCAATACCGCCCCTATTGATTATGGGTTTGCACGCCTTAATTTTATTCATGAAAACAAACAAACTATTAATCCATATAGTTTTAAAGTATCGTTGGAACGGGGAGGATTTAAGAATGATTCTGCCTATTGGAAACCGTCCCTTGAATTCAATTTTTTAAAAACATATTTCAAAAAAAATAAAGGGTTTTCCATTCGCATTTTTGCAGGAACATTTAGTACCAAATCCCATCGGGATTTAGGAATTTTTATGTATCGGTTGGGGGCTAAAAACGGACAATTTGATTATGGAATGGAAAACACACTTATGGGCCGCGGAGCTGATGATCGCTTATGGGGCAGTCAGATTACACAGGGCGACGACAATTTGAAAATAAAAGGAAACATGGGCAATTTTACCAAAGGGTTTATAACTTTTAATTTAAGCAGCAACTTGCCCGGAAAAATACCTTTGCGCCCTTATGCGGATATGTGTTTTATGAAAGACGAACTGTTTTTTGATATAGATAATAAACCTGTAAAATATATTTACAGCGGCGGTATTGCCCTTGATATTATCCCTAAAACTTTTATTATTTATTTCCCCTTGGTTCAATCTCCGGTAATTGAAGAACGACAAAATCTGGTTCAAAATATAAATTCATTTGGCCAGCGCATTTGCTTCACTTTAATTCTCAATGATTTTGAGCCGCATCGGTTATTTAAGAGGGTGAAATTGTTTTAGATTTAAAAAAAATATAATCGCACTGAATTTATTATTTTCCTTCAAAAGGCGTTTTCAATTATTTTTTTATACCCAAATATAAAATTTACATTTGCCCATTATTTTGAGAAAATACCGACTGGAAGTTTTAAAAATAATATACCCATTACGCTTGGTTTTGCTCATCCTGTTTGAGCAATTGGTAAGTATTTCCATCAGTTACTCTTCTTTCGACAGCCGTGAAATTTTAATTCTGCTTTGCTGGATTCCTGTTTTTACACTGCCTTTTTTATTTACAAAAAAGAAAATTTTTCTTACCTTTTCCCTTTGCGTATTTTTTATAGCCGGATTTCTAAATTTAGCACATTTATTTATTCTTAAAGGGCCAATTGCGGCTTCCAGTTTATTTGTATTACTCAATACCAATATGGATGAGGCAAAGGAGTTTATGGAACTAAAGTTTAATTTTTTAATGATTCTTATAATACCATACATTTTAATTTTTATATGGGGATTAAGAAAACCTGCTCCTGTAATTAATACACCCTATAATAAGTATATACTCGGGTTTTTCATAATTTTGCCCATTTTATTTATAGCCGAAAATACCATAAACGGAAGGCTGGTCAGAAAAGGATTGCCACACACCGCCAAGGCATTATGCTCATTTGCCAATGAAATAAAAACCTTTCATGCTTTAAAAAAACGAAAGGTAATAACCATACCGGCCAAACTTATTTCTGAAACAACAAAACAACAGGTATTTGTATTGATTATAGGCGAATCGAGCAGCCGAAACCACATGTCGGCATATGGTTATATAAGAAAAACCAATCCCAGGCTCGAAAAGCGCAAGGATATTATTTTATATTCCAACGTTGTAAGCCCCCATTCCAATACGCTTTATTCCATCTTGACTTTTTTAACCGAATCGAACCTTGAAAACAATAAAAAATATCATAAAAGCCTGAGCATTATTGATATTTTTCATTCGGCTGGTTTTAAAACCTATTGGATTTCGAATCAGTCGCCTATTGGTATTTGGGACAACGGAATTTATAATTTTGCCAAAACGTGTGATTACGCCGCATTTTTAAATTACAATGCCAATTCATCTTTCGAAAATAATGTATCAACATCCTTTGATGAACGATTGTTTAGCCCGTTAAATACTAAGCTTAATGATAAGGCCCCTTATAAATTAATCATTGTTCACCTTATGGGTAGCCATATAAAATATTCAAAAAGATACCCCGAACGGTTTAAAATTTTTAAAAATGAAAAATCGGCACGTGAGCAAGATATTAACGAATACGACAACTCTGTTTTATATACCGATTTTGTGATAGACAGTATGTTTAGTATTTTAAATTCATACAGTTTAAAAAATCCAGATGCACTTTGTACTGCCGTTTATTTATCCGACCATGGCGAAAACCTGTATGATGAAAACAATGCTGTTGGACACGATTACAATCGGATCATCCCAAAATCAAATGTTGAAATTCCATACATAGTATGGCTTTCGCAACTTTATACAGAAACTTATAAGGATAAAGTAAGTTCCATGAAAAGAAACAAAGATTTACCTTTTGTAAGTGATGATTTGTTTCATGCTGTAATTGACCTTAATGCTATTGAATGTAAAACCTATGAACCCAAAAGAAGCGTTTTTAATTCCGGTTTTAATTTTAAACGGCTCCGCATATTAGCCGATACGCTTGATTACGATTTGAAAACAAAACATCCTTAACTTATGTTGGTTTGAAACTCAAAATTTCCTTCCCGGCAGCATAGTCTCCAAAACAACACTTGCTATTTAATGAATTAAATATAAATTCATTTGGCCAGCGCATTTGCTTCACATTAATTCTCAATGATTTTGAGCAGCAAAGGTTATTTAAGCAGGTGAAATTGTTTTAGGTAAAAAGATTACAAATGCCTCCCTTTTTCTTTTTGACATTTCCATTCAAAAACCTTTAATTTGCGGCCTTTAAAATATATAATATATAAATGGCTATTATCCAACAAATACAACAAAAAACAGGATGTCTGTTTCTGATAATTCTGGGTTCACTTATGCTTTTCGTAATTGGTGACCTTATAACAGGTAGCGGAAGCGGCCTCTTTGGAAGTAAAGGACTCGCAGTAGGCGAAATAAAAGGCGAAAAAGTGTCGTATGAAGAATATGATATACGGTTAAAAAATATTCTGGCCCAGGTAGAACAAAATAATCCCGGCATGAAAATAGATGAAACTATGCGAAGCCAGTATGGTGAACAAACCTGGAACATGTTTTTGCAGGAACGCATTTTTGCAAAAGAATATAAAAAAGTAGGAGTTAAAGTATCGGCAGAAGAATTATCTGACATGACTATTGGTGAACATCCCGATGAACAGGTAGTAAAAGCCTTTACCGCTCAGGGTGGTGAATTTGACAAAAACCGTTTGATTAAATTTTTGCAGGAAGACATTAATGCCGATGAAGCTAAAAAAGCACAATGGCTGCAGTTTGAAGAAAGTTTGGTTCAAAATACGATGGGTAAAAAATATGCGGCTATAATAAAAGGGGCTTGCTATACCACCAAATTAGAAGCAAAACACCAATTCAGAAATACCCGAAATACCTTAACGGCAAATTTTGTAACAGTGCAATATGCCACAATACCTGATGCGGGCATAAAATTGACAGACGAAGAATTAAAAAAAGAATTGAATGACCATAAGGAATTATATAAGCAGGAAGCATCGCGCGATATTGAATTTGTTAGTCTAAGTATTGAACCAACCGCTGAAGATTCGGCCATAACCAAAATATGGGCATATGATATGCTGGAAAAATTCAGAACCTATAAATACGATTCGGTATTTGTAAATATTATGCAAAGCGAAAATCCTTGGGATGGGTCATACAAACCGATTGGTTCGTTTGATAAGGCAATTGAAAGCCAGCTTTTTGCTTTGGATAGCGGCGGAATGATTGGCCCTGTATATACAGATGGGAAATACTCAATTTACAAAATTTCGGATACTAAAAAAGATACGCAAACCATTTATAAGGCAAGTCATATATTAATTCCTTTGGGCTTTACAGCCGCCGATACAGCAGCAGCACAGGCTAAAGTAAGTACACTGATGAGTGATTTGAGGAGCAACAAAGTAACGTTTGAAACTGCGGCCATGACAAATGCCGACGGAAGCGGTCAACAAGGAGGAGATTTGGGTTATCTTACCAAGTCGAGTACCAATGTAAGCAAGCAATTTTATCAACAGGGTGTAGTGGCGCCTGAAGGGCAATTATTTGTTGTAGCTGACGAAACGGGTTACCATATCGGTAAAGTAACTACTCCAAAATCGGATAAAATAATAAAAGTAGCCATATTAAGTCAAAGTATTTCGGCAGGAAACAAAACCATAAAAAATGCATCTGACAAGGCAAATGAATTTTTAACTGTGGTTCGCACGGCCAAAGATTTTGGAAAAATTGCAGAAGCAAAAGGTTTGACCAAACGTGTAGCAATGGGTATTAAAGAATCGGATATTTCAATTCCGGGTATTACTGAGCCAAAACAAATTATACGATGGGTATATGACGAAAAAATAAAGGAAGGGGCTGTTTCAGAAATGATGAGTTTTGCTACAAATTATGTAATTGCCAAATGTGTGAAGTTAAAAAATGAGGGATTACCTGCTTTTGAAGAAATTCGTACCGTTCTTGAACTGGCGGTGCGCAACAGGAAAAAAGCTGAGGTATTGGCTGCCAAATTTAAAACAGCAATGGATAAATCAAAAACCATGGAACAACTTGCCAAAAACGTAGGTTCTATACAGATGCTGATACCTGAGCAGCAATTTTCGAATGATAATATCCCGGGAATAGGGTATGATTTAAAAGTATTGGGCACTCTATTCGGTGTTGAAACAAATCGGTTTTCGCCAATAATAAAAGGAGAAAACGGAGTTTATGTGGTTTGGGTTACCAATGTTAATAAACCACAGGAACCTGCCAAATTTGATGACGAACAAAAATCAGGTACTGATCAGTTAAAAATGGGTGTAGATGCAGGTGTGATGGATGCCTTGAGGAAAAAAGCAGAAATTAAAGATTACCGCTACAAGTACTACTAAGGGTAAAATTCCAAGGGTTTAAATTCCAAGGTATAAAATTCCAAGCCCCAAATTTCAAGAGGGCTTGCATTTTATTT
>CAYHCM010000135.1:0-3137 GCA_964355045.1 uncultured Chitinophaga sp.
GTTGATTCTATTTTGGAACGAAACCACCTGGATTATATCCGCGATATTGCTTATCTGGCATCCACCGGTGAAGGGGAAATGGTGGAGAAAAAAACAGGACATTTTTATAGCATGACATCTCATGCCCGGGGAGGAATCTTTTTTGTTCCCACTGCAAAAACGGTTGTAGATATGGGCGGCCTGTATGTTAGAGCAATTAAAGTGGATCATAGAGGCAAGGTTATGGATTATAAAATGACTGGTCAGTGTGCTTCCGGTTCCGGACAGTTTATTGAAAATATTTCCCGTTACCTTGGATTGGCAATTGAAGAAGTTGGAGCAATATCCTTAAAAGCCGATAATCCGGAAGTGCCATCAGGTATTTGTGCAGTATTGGCTGAAACTGATGTAATTAATTTGGTTTCAAAAGGGCTTTCAACGCCCAATATTGTTAAAGGAATTAATATTTCTATTTCGCAAAGGGTTATAAAATTATTAGGTGCTTTAAGAACCGAATCACCCGTTGCTTTAGTTGGCGGAATGGGCATGAATGCAGGAATGATACAAGCTATTGATGAATTGGCAACTGAAAATAAAAAAGGGGATTTGGAATTTATTTCACATCCCGATGCTATTTATTCAGGAGCTATCGGGGCTGCTCTTTGGGGTGGATTCAGATATTATAAATTAAAGGAAAAACAAGCTGCTGCCGTGGCTTAAAATTTTTTATTGGTATGATAAATTGGAAACAGAAAAAAACCTTAGTAGAAAGGAGTCATAATAAAAACAGACCTTATTACCTTATTTCTAAAATTAATAAGGTAATAAGGTTAATTCCTGATGCCAGGTTTTCTATGAAGGTTTTTATTGAGAGAAATAATTTTTTTAATGGTTCAATTTATCATTCTCTCAAATTTAATTAAAGAACGAAAATGACTTCCCAATCCTCGACACAAAATAAAATAAATCCAAAAATGGTTCATGAATTAGATACCCTTTTTAAGCCAAAATCCATTGCTATCATTGGAGCATCCTCCAAAGAATTATCTATTGGAAATGTCATCATTAAAAATCTGGTTCATTATAATTATACAGGTAAAATTTACCCTATAAATCCAAAAGAACCTGAAATAAGAGGTATAAAAGCATACCCAACAATATTTGATGTACCGGATGATATTGATTTAGCTCACGTAATTATTCCAAGCAGATTTGTACCACAAATAATTGAAGATTGCGGAAAGAAAGGCATAAAATCTGTTATCATTAATTCGGCAGGTTTTAGTGAAATGGGCGAAGAAGGAATAGCGTTGCAAGCAGCATTTCTTGCCAAAGCCAAAGAGTATGGCGTAAGAATTTTCGGTCCCAATTGCCAGGGAATTATTAATGCCGACCCTCAGTACAATGCCTATTGCGACTTTACCTTTACATTTCCAAAACCCGGTGCTGTTTCAATAGTAGCTTTAAGCGGTGGTGTTGGGGCATTCATTATGCAAAGTCTTTTTGATTTGGATATTGGAATGCGGATGTATGCCTCTAACGGCAATGCTTGTGATATTTCCATATCTGAAGTATTACAATACTACGGCGACGACGAAGGAACAAAAGCCATAATTTTATACACTGAAGGATTTCATAATCCAAGAGAATTTATGGAAGTGGCCAAATTGGTTGCCAAGAAAAAACCAATCCTTGCCATGAAATCCGGACGAACCGAGGAAGGTGCTAAAGCAGCCGCTTCACATACTGGTTCACTTGCAGGCGTTGATATAGCCACCGAATTAATTTTTGAAAAAACAGGTATTCTTTCCTTTAATAACGAAGAAGAAATGTGTCAGGCAGCGATGGCTTTTTCCACACAACCAATCCCAAAAGGCAACCGCGTTGGAATTATAACAAATACCGGCGGACCGGCTGTCATAGCAACCGATGAATTGGTAAGTGCAGGCTTACAATTGCCACCACTTTCTGATAAAGCGATTGCAATTTTAAAAGAAACCCAATTACGCGAAGCCACAATCGGAAACCCCATTGATGTAGTGGCTACCGGTGGAGGAGTTCATTTCAGAAGTGCAATGGATGTGCTGATGAATGAAGAAACGATTGACAGTATATTTATAAATTTTGTTACAGCACCCTTTACTGATACTGATGATGTAGCCAGAAATATAGTAGAAGTAAACAGTCTTAAACGTAAGCCAATCGTATGTAATTTTATGACAAACATGAGTATGGAACGGTTTCAAACCACAGCCAAAATATTGAAAGACGGCGGAGTTCCATGTTATAGTTTCCCAACCACAGCGGCAAAAGCCTTAGGAGTTTTGTATAAATTTCATAAGGTACAAACACGAAATATTGGAGAAATAAAAACATTCACGGATATCAATAAAATCAAGGCAGAAAAGTTGTTAAGTCCAACTATTCCTGTAGGAAACCGAACTCCAACATTTCTTCCTTCTTCTGATGTTTACAAAATACTTTCAGCCTATGGTATTCCGGTTGCCGAATGGCGCATAGCCAAAGATGAAGAAGAAGCATGTCGGTTTGCAAAAGAAATTGGATTTCCGGTAGTAATAAAAGCCGAAGCTCCATCATTAGTGCACAAAAGCGATATGGGAGGCGTGGCAATCAATTTAAAAACGGAGGATGATGTTAGGGCAAATGTTGAGAGTATGCAAAAGAATTTTAATGAAAAAGATTTAAAATTTTTGGTCCAAAAATTTTTACCCGGAGGCAAAGAATTAATAATTGGTGTAACCGCCCAAAAAGATTTGGAACATCTTATTATGTTTGGAATGGGAGGTATTTATGTTGAAGTTTTAAAAGATGTTGTTTTTAAATTAACCCCGGTTACGGAATTGGAAGCCGAAGAAATGTTATCGTCCATCAAAGCTTCAAAATTATTGGATGGGGTAAGGGGTCAAAACGGTATTAATAAAACAAGTGTTATTGAAATTATCCAGCGTATATCCCAATTGGTAAACGATTTTCCACAAATTCAGGAAATGGATTTAAACCCGATTATGGCATTTGATGACAGAACCATTGTAGTAGATGCACGAATAAAAATATGACTTTACTAATGCTTTACGAAATACGAATTATACGAATGTACGAATAAGGGATTTTACGAAATACGAATTATACGAATGTAC
>CAYHCM010000135.1:3237-9532 GCA_964355045.1 uncultured Chitinophaga sp.
ATGTAGCGCAGGGAATCGGTTTTTTAGATCAGGAAAATTGCCGCATTTATTGGGATGGAATGCCTATTTGGGGAAAATTGAGATCCCTTTCCGATTTATTTATTCAAAATAATGCAGCCGTGGTGGCTTCAACCTATTGCAATAGTTGGGTATTTGATGCATTCGACGAGAATCATCCGTTTGAATCGTCAGCAAAAGCCTATACCGAAATATTTATTAATAGGAGCGAACAGGCCAAACAGGAATTATTAAGCGAGTTGGTTCGACTTTTCCGTATTGACGGTATGATTTTTCACGATGCAAAAACCTGCGCCAATAATTCGAACAATCGGTTTGGAATGCCGCAACGAATTACCGAAACCCTTGGTATTCCTACCTTGGTAATAGAAGGTGATTTGTGTGATTTACGCTTTTATTCCGAAGGACAAAGCATTACCAAAATTGAAACCTTTATTGAACAAATTGAAAGTACAAAAGTATTAATTTAACATCTAAAAATAACGCCATGAACTTAAATGACACTTTAGAAAACAGAATTTTTAAACTCTCAACAGGCGAGAAAGTAAATCAGGATGATATTGAAAAACTTGTTGAAAAAACCTGCCATTATGTAAAATACGTGGTTGTGGACCACGATGAAAACGACAAGAATGTAGCCTTTATTTTTCCTGACAAGGAATTATATACGCATCCTGATTATATGCTCACACCAATGGAAGGATGTTTTTGTCCCAGAGATTTTGAAGAATTGGGACGATGCCTTACCGGTTGCCTGAAATTAGTAAACAATCAAATTAAAGATGGGGCAGATAAAATTAAAGATTTCGCAATGATAAATACGGAGAAACCCTTACCAACAAATCATCAGGAAGTTATTGAAAAATACAAATCGCTTCTTCAACAAACACATGGAACTAAAGTGCCCGATGATGAAGAAATTTATTATATAAAAAATATTTAAAAAACGGAATAAATTAATTTGGATAGAGACAAACTGCAGGAGCAAAGCAACCTTAGTAGAAAATTCACTCTGATGACGACTAACCTTATTACCTTATTTTATTTATTAATAAGGTAATAAGGTTGAATTGTAGTCTTAAGGTTTTCTATGAAGGTTTCAATTAGAAATGTAATTTAAGTAAGAGTAGTAATGAAAAAATCGCAGAAAATAAAAGTTGGGATTGTAGGAATTGGGCCGGTGGGTATGATATTGGCTGTTAAATTAAATGAAGCCGGTTGCGAAGTAGCAGTATGTGATAAGGACGAATTTAAACTAAAAAAAGTTAGGGAAGATGGAATTATTCTTGAAAATATGTTCGCATCCACTACAAAATTTGAGCATGTTTTTAATTCAATAGCCGACATGCGTCCGCTTGATTTGGATTATTTGATATTTTCTTTAAAATCATACCAAACACTTGGAGCGGCTAAGGAAGCCGAAGTAATCAACACTGAAAAATTAACCCTTATTTCAGCCCAAAACGGTATTGATACCGAAGCAATAATAGCCTCGGTTTTTGGTGAATCTAAAACTTTGCGGATGGTTATTAATTATGCAGGTTTAATGCTTTCGCCCAATACGGTTAAGGTTTCATTTTTTACTCCCCCAAATTATATTGGTTCTATTGACGATACGAGAAGCCGGGAAGCTGAGAGATTTTCACATATTTTAAATAGCGTAAATTTTACAACAAGAAATCTTGAGGCGTTTGAATTAATAAAAAGTGTTTGGGAAAAGACAATTCTAAATTCATCACTAAGCCCGTTATGCGGAGTTGGAAGATTGACAATGGCAGAGGCAATAGCTGATGGAGAAACGGTAGAACTCATAGAACAACTGATCAACGAAGGTATTGAAGTAGCCGAAAAAGAAAAGATTCGGTTTCCGGATGATTTTTTTAGAAAATGTATGCAATACCTAAAAAAGGGAGGCGACCATTTTCCTTCTCTGGCTCTGGATTTAATAAATAATCGCCCAACAGAAATTGATTATTTCAATGGAAAAATTGTGGAATATGGAAAAAAACATTACGTAAAAACCTCGTTAAATCTTGCCTTTACAAACATGGTAAAAGCCATGACCAACAAAAATGTGATGAACAGATTTCCGGGAACGGACGGCGAGTTGAATAAACGAATTATCAATAAGGGACTTTTAGACAAAAACCGTTCATCCGTTTTTTATAAAGAGGAAAATTGCTTTTTAGGGATAGATTTAGGCTCGGCATTCACCAAATTCACCATTATTGATCATAAAGGAATTCCTTTATTCAGGTATATTTTACAAACCATGAATAAAGACCGCAATGCGATGAAGAATGTTCTTCAAGCTATCAACACCACTTTTAATATAAAATATAGTTGCGCTACCGGATATGGCCGCAAGCATTTTACCGAAACCGAGATTGTAAAAACCGAGATAAACTGCGCCGCAGCCGGAGTCGCAGAATATTACAGCGGCGAAAAAAATATTATAGATATTGGTGGTGAAGACATAAAAATAATTCATACCAATAGCGACAATCAGGTGGCTAATTTTTATATGAATGATAAATGTGCCGCCGGAACCGGTGCTTTTTTAGAAGAAATTTCGGAAAGAGCCGATATTAATATTGCGGATATGAGCAGCCTTGCTTCACACTCAGAATACGATAAAGAGCTAAACAGTTTTTGTACCGTGTTTGCCAAAACTGAAATTATGAATTGGGTTTTTGATGGCATGGCTAAACCTGATATTGCAAGGGGAATATATATTTCCATTGCTAACAAAGCCGCTAAAATGCGTTTGGTACCTGGCATCCCAACCTTAATGATAGGTGGCGTTATAGCCCATCACCCTTACTTAAATGTTATCCTAAGTCAAAAATTTAATAAGGAAATTAAAACCGTTGATCAACCCCAGTTTATAGTTTCGTATGGCGCAGCCACTATTGCAAAACAAAATTGGGAAGGGCAAAATATAAATGAAGCAATTAAAGAATTAGTAAATGCAGAATAAATATATAAAAACTAAAAATGAAATCATACCACGATAAGGATAAAGGAATAGGAATATTATTCGATGAAATTTATATTGTAAATGGAGCCCGAACCCCATTTGGAAGATATTGCGGAACATTGGCCAATGTGTCGCCTACCGATTTGGGAATTTTCGCGAGCCGGGCAGCCTTAAATAAATGCGGCGTTCCGGCAACTGAAATAGATCAGGCCATCATTGCCAATATTGGGCAATCATCATGCGATGCCTACTTTCTGCCCAGACACATTGCTTTGTATGCGGGTTTACCCATGACCATTCCGGCACTGATGGTACAACGAATTTGTGCATCGGGTTTTGAAACGATGATAACCGCTTCAGAGCAAATTACGCTCGGAAAAGCTGATTTGGTTATGTGTTGCGGTGTCGAAAATATGTCGCTGTCACCAACGGTAAGTTTTGGAAACAGAATGGGCTATCAGCTCGGAAGGCCTGTATTTAAGGATATGCTTTGGGAAGCCCTGGACGATACCGCCGCCGGCTACCCTATGGGATATACGGCCGAAAATGTTGCCCAGAAACATAACATCACCCGTGTTCAATGCGATGAATACGCTTTGTTGTCTTTTCAACGCGCCTTAAATGCCCGTAATAATTTAATTTTTAAAGATGAAATAACCCCTGTTAATTCCACAGTATTTGAAGCTGAAGGACTAAAACCGAGAAAAGTAAAGCTATCAGGAGGTGTTAAAGATTTTATAACAGATGAACATACCCGTGAAACGACTGCCGAAGCACTTGCAAAATTACCGAATGTATTTTCGGATGTGGGGGTATTAACAGCAGGTAATTGCAGCGGAATAGTAGATGGCGCAGCCGCTTCTGTGGTCGCAAATGGTTCAATAATTAAGGCTAAAAAATTAAAACCGATTGCCAGAATAGTTGGAGCCGCCACCAGCGGAATTGACCCTAAATTAATGGGATTGGCGCCTGTTCCGACGATCAAACTCCTTTTGGAAATTGCAGGCTTAAAAATTGGAGATATAGGATTATTTGAAATTAACGAAGCATTTTCATCGCAGGTTATTGGTTGCGAAATTGAATTGGGTATTGACCGCCAAAGATTAAATGTAAATGGGGGAGCCATTGCAATAGGTCATCCATTAGCTGCAAGCGGATTAAGGCTCTCACTAACTTTGGTTAGGGAAATGGCGTTAAGAAAAGTAAAATACGGAATTGCATCTGCCTGTATTGGTGGCGGACAAGGAACGGCTATACTTTTTGAAAATATAAATATTTAATAAAATGGAAATATCAGAACAAATAATTAGTGTAATGAAGAACTCCGGTAAACCATTAAAGTGTGGTGAGCTATCTGAATTATCAGGAATAGATAAAACGGTGGTTGAAAAAAGCTTAAAAAAACTTCAAAAGGAAGGAATCGTGACTTCTCCTATTCGATGCTATTATGAACTTAAAAAATAATAAGGATGGAAAACCATAAATTATATCAGTGGCAAATGATAGCACCGGACGGGGAGTTCAAAAAAACTGAAGGAAGTTTTCCCGAACTTAAAGAAGGTGAAGTATTAGTGAAAATTGCCGGATGTGGCGTATGCCATACCGATATAAGTTTTTGGCATTACGGCGTTAAAACCAAGCATGAATTACCACTTACCCTTGGTCATGAAATAAGCGGCACCGTGGTTGAAGGGCCTGAAAATTTAGTAGGTAAAAATGTAATTATTCCTGCGGTGTTACCTTGTGGAAATTGTGAATTGTGCAACAATGGCAGAAGCAATATTTGCCAAAATCAACTGATGCCGGGAAATGATTTTCACGGTGGATTTGCATCTCATATTGTGGTTCCTCATAAATATTTATGCTCCGTTCCTGATTCAATATTAAAAAAATATTCATTGGAAGAACTCTCCGTAATAGCGGATGCCATTTCAACGCCTTATCAGGTGATGAAAAAATCAGAACTGGTAAAAGGCGATTTGGCTATTGTTATTGGGGTTGGCGGTGTTGGGATTTACGGCGCTTTGATTGCTAAAATAATGGGAGCTAAAGTATTGGCTATTGATATAAATGATGAAAAGTTAGGACAAGCCAAAAACAATGGAATTGATGCCACTCTCAATTCAAAAAATTTGGATATAAAAGAAATAAAAACCAGAGTTAGAGAAATTGCCAAAGATTTGGGTGTCTCAAAATATGGCTGGAAAATATTTGAATTTTCAGGAACAGCCGCCGGTCAGGATTTGGCTTTCAATTTAATCACCTATACATCTACGCTAAGCATAGTTGGTTTTACAATGAATAAGCTTGAAGTGAGGTTAAGCAACCTGATGGCCTTTGATGCAAAACTTATTGGAACCTGGGGTTGTAAACCTGAATTGTATCCGGAAGTTGTTTACCTGATTGCATCCGGAAAACTGGAAATAAAAGACTTTGTTCAAACCTTTCCCATGTCAAAAATTAACGAAGTTTTTAAAAACACTTTGGAACATAAATACAATAAACGTTCGGTTCTTGTAGCTGATTTTTAAACATAAAACAAAATAAAAAATATGACTCATTTAATAAATCACAATCTCTTTGCTCACAACTATACAGACATTCTTTTTGAAAAACGCCCATGTTTGGATAATGACGGAACGCCGGTTAAAGACCTTTATAACGCATGGATTATCTTAAATAATCCCAAACAATATAACTCCTACACAACCCAGGCCGTTAAAGAAATTATCTTAGCTTTTGGTGAAGCCTCTAACGATAGAAGTGTTGTAGCTGTAATATTCACAGCTTTTGGTGATAAGGCTTTTTGTACCGGTGGAAATACGAAAGAATATGCAGAGTACTATGCCGGAAATCCTCAGGAATACAGCCAGTACATGCGTTTGTTCAACGATATGGTGAGTGCAATACTTAAATGCGAAAAACCGGTAATATGCCGTGTTAACGGAATGAGAATTGGCGGTGGACAAGAAATAGGGATGGCTTGTGATTTTACAGTTGCCACAGATTTAGCAAGGTTTGGACAGGCCGGCCCAAAACACGGAAGTGCTGCCATTGGAGGAGCAACAGATTTTTTACATCTTTACGTAGGTGTGGAAAGAGCCATGATGTCCCTTACACTTTGCGAGCCCTGGACGGCTCATCAGGCCTATTATTTTGGAATGATAACCGATGTTGTTCCGGCTTTAAAAGTGGATGGTAAATTTATACCAAATCCTTTGGTAGTGCTGGATAAACAAACGGATGAATTCGGAAAACTGGTTTTTGGAACCATGAAAAAAGGTGACGCATTAAAAG
>CAYHCM010000136.1:0-9445 GCA_964355045.1 uncultured Chitinophaga sp.
GCAAAGACTCATATACATTGTGCGGCAAAATAAAGGCGAGCTGCTTCATTATTTCCGCATCCATATTTTTTATAGGTAAATAGGCAATGGCCGTAAATAAAAAAATAATAGTGGGAAACAAGGCTAAGAAAAAATTGTAAGCCAAAAAACTGGAACGCAAATGCAGGTTTTCGTCAAAGGCACTCCTAAAAAAAAACCTGCCAACCTTTAATAATGAATTTCCTTCAAATCCGGGCAGGGTTATTCGGTCAAGCCAATTGAATAAAGAAATGACGGGTTTAGATTTTGATATGAGTCTTAAAATTTTATTCACTGAAATGAGATTTAAAAAGTATTTCAAAATTTTGAGGGCATCGCATGGGTTTTCCGGTATTAATAGTGATAAACACGAGGGTTACATGTCCGGTATTTAATATCAGGCCATTGGTATCCGTACATTCATAATTAAACGTAATACGGCTTGTTGGAATTTCTAAAACAGAGGTTTTAAGCGTAATAAGGTCATCGTACTTAGCCGGTCTCAAATAGTTAATATCAAACGAAACTACGGGTGCCCCAATTCCCTGTTTTTCCAAATCACTATACACTATTCCAAGTTTTCGCAACAGTTCAATCCTCCCAACTTCATAATACAGGGCATAGTTGCCATAATATACATAGCCCATTTGGTCGGTTTCGCCATATCGTACCCGTATTTTTTCATAATGAATGATCATTGGCGCAAATTAACTAAACCTTTTTGAGAAATTGCAGGCATAATAATTTATGGGTGCATCCCAAATTGTCGCTTATCATGAAACACATAGGCACATAGGCATTTAAGGATTCGCATAGGTCATTCCCTATGTGGTTTTCTATGTTTCTATGCTAACTATGCGGTTCAATTTTTTATACATTTAAACATTTTAGCGACAATTTGGGATGCACCCTAATTTATCAGGGTTCTAAATTTTGGTGGGGTTTAAAATTTTGAACTCCTGCAATGAATCTGATATTTTTAATAAAAAATTAAGGTTTTGAAAGCGTGTTATAAAATTACATAGAAATTGTTTTTATGGCTATAGCTTAAATAAGTAATAAAATTATATTTGAAGCCTAAAAAAAAAATTAACCCATGCACAGAACCCTTTCCATTTTACTCTTGTTTTTTGTATCAAACAGCTACGCTCAGGAAAAAATTACCCTTGTAAATTCAGGCGAACTTATTAAAGAAGGAATAGAATATCACGATGATGGCAAATACGATAAAGCCATATTAAAGTACAAACAAGTTCCTGAAAATGATACCAATTATACCCTTATGATTTATGAATTGGGGCTTACCTATATGGCTCAGGAAAATTTTACAAAGTCAATAGAACTGTATGAAAAAGGTATGAAATTAGAATCAACTTATAAGGCCAGTTTTATACAACAGTTGGGCAATGCCTATAGCCGCAATAAGCAATTGGACAAAGCGCTTGAAACCTATAGATACGGCTTAAAAGAGTTTCCATATTATTTCAGGTATTATTCCGAAATGGGTGCTGCTTCTTATTTAAACGGTAAGCCAAAAGAAGCGTTGATATATTTGGATAGTTGCCTTCAAATTAATTTTTTTCACGGAAGGGCGCATTATTTGATGGGTCAAATTTGCGAACGAAATAATTATTTTATCCCGGCCATCTTATCATACCAAATGGCGGCATACTTGTCATCGGGCGATCAGGTAGGACTATCGTCATTGGTACAAATACAAAAAATAGCGAACGGAGAAATAGAAATAGATAAAGACAGTATTAACGAATTATTTGCCAAAGGCGAAAATAATTTTGAAGATATTGATGAAATAATCCGTTCACAAAGCGAACTCGACGAAAAATACAAAGTAAAACCTGCAGTTAATTTACCGTTCAATGCCCTTGTAAAATCGCTTCACCTCGTAAACAACAGACTTAGCCTTAGCCCGGAAGGAACCGGATGGTATTACGAAAATCTTGTTCCTATCTATCTGGACTGGTGGAATAAAAAAGATTTTCCTATAATTTTATACAAAATGGCGGGTTCTGTTGACAATGATCAGGCCAGGAAAATGTTCACCAAAAATAAATCCAAAATTAACAAGCATTATGGCAATTTTTATAACGAACAGATGGATGCAAAATTTACCTATAAATGCAGGATTGCAGGAAATAAAAACACCTACAAACATCTATTTTCATACATAAACGACAATTTATTTGCACTAATACCCAAGGATGAAGAATATGATTTTAACGAAGGTATTATGCCGAAAAACGGGTATTACATTTATTTTTTTAATAACGGTGTTAAAAAAAGTGAAGGAAAATATGAAGACGCCAATCTGGACGGAGTTTGGCAATATTATACCGAAAAGGGCAATATTATACGAAAAGCTGATAATATAGGCAAAGATGAATTTAAACGAACTACATACTATAGCAACGGACAGCCTGAATCAACCGACCATTATAAGGATGGAAAGTTTATAAACGATTACATATCCTATTACCCCAATGGAGTAATAAAAAGCAGTATCCCTGTGGTGAACGGTGTGATTGATGGTAAAGTTAAATTTTATCACGACAACGGGCAATTGAGTTGCATAAGACAATTTGAAAAAGGAAAAATTAAGGATGGTGAGGAAATCAACTACCATAGCAATGGAGTTGTAGAAAGCAAAGTGAAATATAAAAACGAGAAGATGGAAGGTGAGGTAATAGAATATTATGCCGATGGAAAAATAAAACGCAAAACAAAATATAAGGATGGCAAAGCCAATGGGAATTCGAAAGAATACCACCGAAACGGTACGTTGAAAGGCGATTACAATTATAGCGATGGACAATATGATGGCAGTGTTAAGGAATATTATGACAACGGAGTATTAGAAACCGAAGCCAATTATACCAAAGGCGAAAACAAAGGGAAATCGCTTTATTATGATTTTGATGGTAAGCTATATGCCGAATATGTTGAAAATAAAGGAAAAATTAAAACTGCCATTTATTACGACAAGCAGGGCAATAAAATATATGAGGTAGATGCTCAAAAAAACGAATTGAATTTACAAAAATACAATCAGGTAGGAATAATGACCGAAGAAGGAAAGGTGAAAAAGGATTTCAGGGTTGGAAAATGGAAATTTTATTCTCAAAGCGGTGCGCTAAATACCATTAAGGAATATGATGAAAAAGGCAATTTTAACGGGAAAGTAGAATCGTATTTGGTTGGTGATATTTTAGATGAAAAATACGAAATGAAAGACAATAAGCTAAACGGATACTATATAGAATATTATTGCAATGGAAACAAACGGCGTGAAGGCAATTATGTGGATGGCCTGAAAGAAGGAGTTTGGCGACAATTGTATATTAATAAAGAAATATTTCAGGAAGAATTTTATGTAAAAGGCGAAAGGGAAGGAGCTCTGAAATATTATTATCCGAATGGAAAAATTAAAGGAATAGAAGAATATAAGGATGGTTTATTTTATAAATTAATATCATACGATGTCAATGGCAATTTTGCTTCCGAAGATACCATTGGGTATCCAAGCGGAACGCTTATTATTAACTATGCTAATGGCAAGCCCCGTTTAAATTTCAGATATCTAAATGGTAAAAAAGAGGGAAAACAAGTTAGCTACTGGGCCAATGGAAATTACCGAAATGTGGAAGAATATAAAAACGGCGAACAAATAAATAACGAATACAATTATTTACCCAATGGAAAATTGAACACAAAATACAAATATACCGATGGAGAACGTGACAGCGTTTACACTTCATTTTATGAAAACGGAAAAGCAGAAAACACCGAACATTTTTTGTACGATGAATCCAACGGTGAAGAGACCTACTATTATGAAAACGGGAAAATAGAATTAACCGGAATAAATAAAGATAATGTGAGAGAAGGATGGTTCAGTTTTTATTCATCCGATGGCATGCTTCAGTATAAATTATTTTATCATTTGGGTATTGAATTGGCGTATTCATATTTGAACAAAAGCGGGAAATTAGTTGACAGCATTCCGTTTAAAAATGCCAGCGGCGATTATACCTGTTATTTTCAAAATGGCAATTTAAGCGCAAAAGGAGTTTATGTAAACGGCCAACGGCACGGCGTTTATACAAAATATTATGCCAATGGCAAAAAGGAATTTGAAACCACATACAATTATGGATTACGCCAGGGTTTATACATTATGTACTATGATAATGGAAAAATAAAACTGGAGGTGAATTATGAAAATAATAATAAAAACGGGCTTGAAAAGGAATACGATGTAAATGGAAAACTGGTAAAAGAAACCACCTGGGACCACAATTACATGAATGGCCCTGAAAAATACTACACCAATGGCAAACTGGTAAAAACTATAAACTATTTTTACGATGATACGGCTGACAAATAACTTTAGAATAAAGTTAAGTGCCGGGTTATTGTTTGCTTTTAGCGGGATTATTGCGCAGCCAAAAATTGATTTTAATTCACTAAAGAAAAAGTATAAGGACAATGATGTTGTTTACCTTAAAGTAGAAGAAAATTACCTTATAGATTTAAAAGGCGATGAGCTAAAAATTAAATTTAAAAATTACAGCGAAATGCTGTTTTTAAGCGAAGAAGCAGCAGCGTATGCCCAGCAGGAAATAAGCTATGTTGATTTTATTTCAACCATTGATGAGTTTAAAGTTTATACCTATGTACCTAAGGAAAAGGGGGGGTATAAAAAGGCAAAGGTTCAGGAAATAGAAGATCGTAAAAATACGAGTGAATCGGTGTTTTATGACGATGTAAGTACCAAATCATTTAAGTTTCCGCAGCCGGTGCCCGGTGCTATCGGGGTGCTCGATTATACTGAAATATTAAAAGACCCTCATTTTTTGGGTAAATTTTATTTTGCCAATTGGGCACCCAACGAACAAAGTACATTTAGGGTAAAAGTTCAAAAAAATATTGATTTAAAATATGTTTTAAAAAACCCGACACCTGATATGACTTTTGAAGAAAAATCAGAAGGAAATTATAAAATATATACCTGGACGCGAAGTAACATTCCAAAAATAAAATCGGAAAGTCAGGCAAAACCTGTATCGTACGAGGCACCCCATATTATTATTCATATAGCCGGTTATAAAGGGAAAACCAAAACCGTAAAAATACTTGAAAACACCCGCGATCTTTATGATTTCTGCTTTTCGCTTTTAGATAAAGGTGTGGAAGAACCAAACGATGAAATAAAACGAATTACCGATTCGCTAACAGTAGGTGTTGCGGATGAAATTGAAAAAGTTAAAAATATTTATTATTACGTTCAGCAACATATTAAATATATAGCCATCGAAGACGGTTTGGGTGGTTTTATTCCGCGAAAACCATCGCTGGTTTGCAGCCGCAAATATGGAGATTGTAAAGATATAGCGAACCTGCTTTTTACCATGCTTAACTATGCAAAAATCCCAACGTACCATACCTGGATTGGGACCAACGATATTCCCTACCGATTTGATGAATTGCCGGTAATGGGAGTGGCCAATCATATGATAGCCGCAGTTTGGCTTAATAACCGATGGTATTTTTTAGATGGTACTTCCAATTTTTTAAGTTATAAATACCCGAGTGATTTTATACAAGGCAAACAAGCCATGATAAGTATAAGCAAAGATTCATTTTTGCTTGAAATGGTTCCTGTTATTGAAGCCGAATTAAATTTAATAACCGATACATTTAATGTAAAAGTTGCCGGCGATACCATAAAAGGAAATGGGGTAAAAATATTAGACGGATTGGCACGCTGTGGTTTGGTATCGTCGCTTAATTACGCTTCGGAGAATAAATTAAAGGAAATTTTAGAAAACTATCTGGAAGTAGGACAAAACAATTGTTTGATTACAAATATTAAAACAACCGGAGCTAAGGGCAGGGACTCAGTTCTTAAATTTAATTACGATTTTAAAGTACCAAAATATATCAATCATATCGAAGATAAAATTTATATAAACCTGAACATTGACAGATTATGGAATAACAGTGAAATTGAAATGGAAACCCGAACCCGTGAATTTATATTTGACCGCACAAATGCGTATCAAAAGGTTACTATTTTTGATATTCCGGAGAACTATTCCTTAACCAAATTACCCGAAAATTTTTCAATTGAGTATCCGGGGTTTGGGTTTAAATTTACGTATGAGTTAAAAAATAATAAAGTCGTTTACCTTCAAAAATATTGGTTCAGTATATTAGAATTAAACAAACCTGATTTTGAAAAATGGAACAAAACAATAGAACATTTATACAAAGCCTACAATCAAACCATCGTTTTAAAAACCAAAAAATAAAAATGAAATACCCATTAGAACAAAGTTCAAAACAATCAACAATGAAACGCAAGTTCGATGTGACCTTGAAATATATAGATTTGAATGACACATCAAATTGGGTATTCCATATGACCTTAGTTTAAAAAATAAATATAAAATTACATATGAAAAAAGTACTATTATTAGTTCTGAACCTTATACCTCTTTGTGTTTTTGCACAATCAGATAAACTCCCTCCCAAACTCATAAGTTTTGAAAAAGACCTGAGAGCAGAAATGATTGATCTTACCCAATGGGGAAAAGATGAAAAACTATACCAATTGAGCGATAGCGAGGCTTTGGAACCAAGTGTAATTATTAACGAAATAGTGGCAGATTATCTTGAAATTCCGAAAATATCAGAAACCGAAACCCAGGTGATAACCTATGAAATGACCTATAAACGGATACGGCTTAATGAAGATAAAGGAGTTGAAAGTTATAATAAAATTTATATACCTGTAAAGTCAGAAAAAGACCTTGTAGATTTAAGAGCCCATACGTTTTCGGCCAGCGGAAAAATTTCAAAAGAATTTGATGAAAGCGATATGAAAACGATAGAAGAAGAAGGTACAAAATATTTGATACTGGCGCTTGATGGAGTAGAAAAGGGTGGGGAAGTAGAATATTATTTTGTAAGACGAAAAACCATGTCGGAATATGGCGATATTAATGTTCAGGGCAGCACGTTTAAACGAAATTTTAAATATATCATGCGTGTTCCCAAACACGTAGATTTTCTTTTCAAAGGGTATAATGGCTGCCCTGTCATAAAGGAAGAAAAAATCGGCGATTATAATATTTACACGTTGGATGTTAAAAATGTGTCGGTATTGAATAAGGAAACCATGCAAAACTACGATGCTGATTTAATACGCCTTGAATACCTGCTTGGATATACCAAAAACAAAGGTAGAGAAAGGTTTAATACATTTGCCGATTTTAATAAAAATGTGTTCGGCAACATAATGTCTGCTAAAGATAAGTCGAATTCAGAAATTAAAAAATTGACGAAAAAACTTAAATTGGATGATATTTCATCCACTGAAGATAAAATACGGACCGTAGAAAATTGGGTAAAATCAAATATCGTTTTTTTGGATATGGTGAGTTTTACGTCAATGAAAGATCTTATTAAAAACCGTTATGCCGGCGAGCTTGGCCTGCTTAGATTATACACCTACATGTTTGACGAGAATGAAATAAAATACGAAATATGGGCTACGTGCGATAGAAGTGAAAAAGTGTTCGATGAATCGTTTGAGTCGTTTAATTTTTTGAAAGATTATTATTTTTATTTTCCGGGGCTTAAAAAATATCTGGATTTTAAAAATTTGGTGTGGCGCCTTGGATTTCCTCCATCCGCCATTCTTGGTCAAAAGGCTTTGCAAATAAAAGTTATTAATCTTGGCGACGACCTTGTTACCTCAAAATTTACGATAGGTATGGCAGAAACTCCTGATTGCGATGCCACCAATGAAATAATGAATGTGGAACTTAAATTGGATGCAAGTTTGAGCAAAATAAACGGGAAGCTGCATACAGAAGAAGAAGGATATCAAAATTATGTAAAAGGAATTTACGTAATGGTAAGTGATGAGGCCAAACGCAAAGAAATAGTGGATGAATGGTTAAAACGGGTAAGTGATGATGCCAAAATAACCAAGGTTGAATTTCAAAACGAAGACCTGAATGACCTCGACCAGGTTAAAAAACCCCTAATAGTTGATATGGAATTTACCGCTTCCAAAATAATTGAAAATGCCGGAGATAATATTATCATAAAAATAGGCCAGGTTATTGGCACCCAATCAGAATTATATAATGAAAAACCCCGCCAATCAAAAATAGCGAATGATTATCCTCATAAATATACACGAATGATAACCCTCGATATTCCGGATGGATATACCGTAAAGGGCTTGGATAAAATAATGATTTCAAAAAAGCACAAAATGGTTCGCGGAACTGCAACTGATAGTATAGGATTTATTAGTTCATACACTTACGAAGGCAATAAATTGGTGATTTATTGCACCGAATATTACGAATGTATTGAATGGCCGGTTTCAGATTATCCTGCATATAGTGAAGTGATAAATTCAGCCGCCGATTTTAATAAAATATCGGTGATATTGGAGAAGAAGGAGTAAGGGTAAACTTTTTTATAAACTTGAAACAGTTTAAAAATATTTTTCTATTAGGGGTTATACTTAGTTTGATAAATGCCTCTTGTATTACAATTTATGGAGATACAAGGTATGAATATTCTAAAATCAGTTCCTCCGACTATGCCGGTTTTTTTGAGGTTTCCGTTTCTGACTGGATGACATATATTGTCATATTTAATTTAGACATACTTCTGCAAAATCGGTTTTTTTAGGAGACCATAAAGAAGAAATAAAAGAATTATTGCCTGATTTAACTATTCCAAGTTGGAGTAATTATTTTTTTAAAGCATTCTTTCGGCAGAGCTATCATATGCGTTCGATGAATATTTATAACCCCTCGCCCAGAGTAGGTTTTTTTGTCCATTTACCAAAAACAGCTTATGATTCAATTCGTAAATATAAATTTGATGACTTGCCAGTAATTGGAATTACAAGAGAACAAGCATTGGGTTATTGTAAATGGCAGGATTCGATTTTAAAAATTGATGGCTTTCTGACAACCAAAAAAGTGAAATTTAACGGGACATATCAATGTTACTTGCCTTCACCTGAACAATTTGATTCGCTTCAAACCAAAATTGATAGCGCCAACTCACTAAAATGCCCGTTATTTAATTTTAAAAATTGTTTGTGTATTGATTGTCCGGGAGGAAAAAAACATAGAAAGTATCTGGTATTTAAAGAGGTAGGTAAAAAAACCGGTCCTCATTTACAATTTTTTCCCTGATGAAAAATATGGTTTATGAAATTTGAAAGGCAACATAGCCGAAATGACATCAGTTGAAGGAATTGCCAAAGGTGGAAGCTGCATCCATTATGCTACGGAGGCTTATGATGGCAAAAGTCAGGAATGACTATACCGTTGATATTTTACCACCATTCCGGAGGAATGTTTACCACCGTTCC
>CAYHCM010000137.1:0-7587 GCA_964355045.1 uncultured Chitinophaga sp.
GCTTTGGAATTGGATATGGGCTTGTGGATGGATGATATAATGCTGATGCAGGAGGTGGAAAATATAAAAAATACGGCTCCTTACAGCAATCCAAACCGGTTTTACCGCAGGGCATTTACCGTGGATGCCCCAGCTAAAAGTAATTTAAAATCTATGTTACAATTTAGCCCCAATATTATTAATCAACTGATGTATAGAACCGACAAATCAAACAGCGATTATGAAGAAGATAATTATCTCGATGTTTTTATTTATCAGGCTGGCAAAAAATTGAATAAAGAAATAATAGGGCTTGAAGTGTTTAAAAAAACAGAAGAATTATCAAAAAAAGCCGAAAAAGATATAGATGAGGATTTGGATGAAAAAATAAAAGAAGAAAACCGGGAACAAAAACGGTTGCGAATAAAAGAATTGGTAGGCGATAAATCGTTTAACGAAGTGTTTGAAGATTGCTACCGCAAGGGCGATTTAGACCTTTTAATCAGTCTGTTTAAATTATCTAGCAACGAAGGCTATTTAAAATATATGCTGTATGAACGCAACGAAATAATGGCAAAAAAAATGGATTCGGTAATGCGAACAACATCTTTGTTTACGGGAGTTGGAGCGGCTCACCTTGCCGGAGATGAAGGTGTAATTGAATTGCTTCGAAAAATGGGATATTCATTAAGACCGGTTAATACCGGCAGAGCGGATATTAAAACCAAAACCCATATTGATGAAACGCGATATCCAACACAGTTCAAAACTCAATATGCTCCCGATTCGGTTTTTTCGGTGGCTGTGCCTGGCAAGCTTTGCCAATTTAAAGAAGAAGGCTCGTTTAAATATTATTTGTTTAATGATATGAGTAACGGAAGTTACTACTGCATACAACGAATGAACCATTACGGTAAGTTGATGGATCAAACTCAGGAGTATATTTTAAAACGGCTCGACAGTTTAATTTTTGAAAACATTCCCGGAAAACTATTGAGCAAAAAAGAAATTAAAAACTCAAATGGATATCCCGGGGTTGAAATTTATAATAAAACAGCCAAAGGCGATTATCAAAAACACCAAATTTTTATTACCCCCAACGAGATTATTTCTTTTAAAATGAGCGGAATTCAGGAATATGTAAATAAAGGAACTGAAACCGAAGCCTTTTTCAGCTCTGTTATTTTTTATGAATCCACAAAAAGCAATGTCACGTATCAATCGAAATATGGCTACAGTGTTACTATTCCCGCCAATAAATCATTAAGTGAAACAGACCCGCAAAGCAACCGGATGCAGCATGAAATAATAAGCGCCACGGGCAAGGCAAACGATGATTATGCATTGGTAATGATGGCTTCGTTGTACGATTTTGATTATATAGAAGAAGATACGTTTGAATTGAATATGTTGGCCGAACGATTTTGTTTGGAAACCAATAAAAAAATAATTTCAAAAAGCAATTTTAATAAAAACGGAAACCCGGCTTTACGATTTAAAATGGAAACCCAAAATAAACCCGACCAAACCTATTTTGGTGAAATAATAATTAATGGTGCCGACTATTATTTGTTGTGTTCAAAAGCCGATAGCCTGGCTTCCCTCACATTTTTTAACTCATTTAAAACAACGGCCAAAACGTACGTTGCCCCATTTAAAACAATAACTGATACTACCATGTATTTTTCGGTCACGGCACAGGAAATAACAAATACGTATTCAAGTATTTTGAATAATGACGAAGACGAAAACAAAGCCACTTCAAAAAAAGAAAAAGAGGAAATTGCCAAAAAAGAATTTTTGCCGGTACGAAAAACCAAAATTTACACCTCCCCCGAAACCAAAGAAAAAGTATTGGTGGAATATCGCAAATTCAGCCGGTATTTTCAGCACGCAAGTATGGATGCATTTTGGAAATCACGAATTAATCCGATGGTAGAAAGCAGCGGCTTAAATATTTCGAGAACCGTTATTTCAAAAAAAGGCAACACCAACGAATACACCCTTTTGCTTACCGATACAGGAAGCACAAGGGGTGTAATGATAAAATTTATCCAACGTTGCGGGTCATTATATACCCTAAAAGCAGTAATAGATACCACCAAAGAAATGAGCGGATTTGTGAAAACATTTTTTGATTCATTTAACCCAAAAGACACCTGTATTGGAATTGATGTTACCTCGGATAAGTTAGATTCTTATTTTTTCGGAAAACTTTATAGCACTGATACCACCGAAAGCAAACGAGCCAAAGAAGCCATTGAATTTGTAAAAGGAAATTTGCTGGCTGCCAACCTGCCAACACTTATCAATACTATTAATGACAAATATTTTAATAAACTTCCTACCAGTGTAAAACGCGAATTGATTGCTTGTTTTGAGGCAACAAAATCAAGGGAAACTTTGCCTTTTTTACAATCTTTGTATATGCGCTATACCGACTCAGTTGAAATAGAACTCGCCATATTAAAAACCTTAACCAAGCTTAAAACCGCCGAAGCCACCTCTGTATTTTTAAAACTTTTGAAAGTGGATGCTCCTATTACTGCCAACGAATACAGCATTAGCAATCTCTTTACCTCGTTTGCCGACAGCTTGCCAATAGCCCAATTTCTTTATCCTGAAATTTTAAAATATACCAAATATCCTGAGTACAAAAACAGCATATATAAACTGATGGCTCAAATAAGCGAGACTCAAAATTTAAAGCCAAAAAAATACAGCAAATTGATAAATGACATCCTACTGGATGCCAATTATGAACTGAAAAAATATATTTCGGAAAAGGACAAAGACAGGGAAGCATATAAATATTCCACTCAAAAATTGGAGCGTGTGTACGATGAATTAAATTCGAGACAGCAAAAAATTTACAACTTTACAGTAGTTCTTGCCCCATTTTATAGTAAAAGCGATGTAAGTAAATTTTTTACCAAACTATTGGCAACCTCTACTAATGTTAAGTTTAAATCGGTTATTTACGGACAGTTAATTGCCAATAATGTGGCTGTGCACGATACAATAATTAAAAACTTTGCTTCATCACCATCAGGTCGTATTATGTTTTATAAGGTTTTAAAAATCCAAAATAAACTGGCTTTGTTTGATAAAAATTACCTGAACCAAAAAGACCTTGTGATATCGCAACTATACAGCAGCAAGGAAAATTTTGATAAAGACACCTTGGTGTTATTGGCTATTAATAAAGTGGTTTATAATAATAAACCGGGCATTGTTTATATTTTTAAAACCCGGCCAAAGGACAAAAAAATATGGAAACTCGGGTATTCAGGGGTTCACCCCGAGGGTGATGCAGAAATAAATAACAAGCCTTATTATTCCAAAACAAATTTTTCATTTGAAAGTGAAGCCCAGGCCCAAAAAGAAATAGATGCCCTGATGCGAAAAATACGTGTTGAATACCGAAGCCGCGGCACAGTTAGTGATTTTGAAAAAGATTCGGGGAGTGATTATGATTATTAAGATGAATTAAAAGGTGTGGTCTGTTATTGAAAAAGGAAATATATTAACCCATTTAAAAGTATGTCATGGAGAAAATTGACGACTTTTAAATTCTAACTTTTTGACTTTCTGTAAACTTTTTTCATCTTCTTTATAAAATCTTCTGAAAGACAATTAAGGTGATATTCACTTGCCAATAATACCACTATTTCTGAATTTTTAAGATAATCATTTCCGAGCTTGAAATGAGTTGTTTCGTCACCCAAAAATTTTCTTTTTTTGCCCCAATGTTCACGGTTATAATACCAGATTTGATGGTCAGAAAAAACATTTTCCATTACTTTTTGATCATAAATTTCCCAAAAATAACTATCTGCAATAATTAATATTTTTGGTAAAATGGTTTCCGAATTTTTTTGATAGGTGTATTGAGGCCATGCGGTTAATTCTTTATCAGGCCAGCCAAAAATAAGATTCAAAGGTTCAAATGCTTCCTTATCATGACTATTATAAGTTTCACTTTCGATGTAGTTAATTTTAGGTTTTACAAGTTGGTTTTTATAATATTTTAAACTGAGATACTCAACAATGCTATCGGCCGCTATTGATGCACCATACGACGACCAATGTGTACTGAATTTGGTAATTAACGGATAAGGAGTTTTACTTTTTTGACTGATAAAATACCCGTTAAAATCAATATATGAAATTCCCAACGAGTCGAAATAATGAAGATAGTATTGGTAGTTTCCAAATTTTTGTACAATTTGTTTAAACTGATTTGGAATATGTTGTGGATAGTAGAATGCTTTGTTGGTAGCAATAACAAATAAAAACTTTTTACCCAATGCCGTCAATGAATCCTGAATCCATTTAATATCCAAACATGCTTTTAATATAGTATCGTCTTTAAGTTTATCCATTCCAAGATAGGATTTAATATAAGGACCTTCATAAAGAAAATGATTTTCACCTTCAAACACATCTTTGGCATGTAAAACACCGAAAAGCGAAAAATCAATTTGATTATTTATACGGATAAAATCAGGGTAAAAGCCAACGTTTGAGTTTATATAATCTTCTTTTTTTTGTTGATAGGTTCCATTAAACCAGGTATTCCAGGTAAAATTAACATCCGAAACTTTGGTTACAGCACCTTTTAAACCAGCCGATTTTATAAATGGGGCCATGGTATTTAGCAAAGGGAATAACAGTATTACCAAGCCAAGTCCAAAGATCAATTTCTTAGTTCTCATACTTTATTAATTATAAAATTATTGACAAAAGCCGATTCCATTTTTGCGCTTGAAACTCCTTCGAATTGTGTAAGTATATGCACTATTAGAATTCGCATTTTATTAAAATCTAAAATAAATAAATGGGTTAAAATCGGAACCAACAATGCGCGAAATACAAATTACAAACAACAGGATGGAAACAATAAATAATAAAACCGCCTTTCTATTTGTCACTAATTCTACCTCGTACCAGGCCTTATCCACTAATTTTTTAAACGGGTTGAAATAGCCTGAGAAGCTTAAAAATAGGGCTAATATAAACGTAAACCAAACCAAAGTATTCGTTTGGATAAATATTGCCGGTGAAAAATCAACCAATCGGTTTAAATAATGAATGGCATCCGGTAATGTTTCAATCCGAAATAAAACCCAGCCAATAGTTACAACCAAAAAACTGAAAATTATTTTTATCCAATCAGGTACTTTGGCTGTTAATCTGATTAATCCCATACGTTCAACCACCATCCAAAATCCATGATAGGCTCCCCAAATAATAAACGTCCATGAGGCGCCATGCCAAAGGCCTGAAAACAAAAAAACTATCCATAAGTTGGTATAAATTCTGAAAGGTTTTTGCCTGTTTCCTCCTAGTGGAATATATAAATAATTGCGCATCCAGGCACCCAATGTCATATGCCACCGTTTCCAAAAATCGGTAATTGAGGTAGAAATATAAGGGCGATTAAAATTTTCAGGTAACCGAAAACCCAACATTCGGGATATGCCAATAGCTATATCACTGTATCCCGAAAAATCAAAATAAATTTGCATTGTATAGCACAACGCTCCAAACCAGGCCGTTAAGCAGGAAAGTTCAGAATAATTTTCTGTTCCAAAAATAGCATCAGCCTGCTGCCCCAATACATTGGCGATTAATACTTTTTTTGATAATCCAATAATAAATCTGTTGAACCCAATCAGTCTGTCATCAAAAACTGACTTATCAAACCGGTTGGTAATTTGATCGGCAATATCGTGGTATCTAACAATTGGGCCGGCTATCAGTTTAGGAAAAAAGATGATATATAATTGATAATCCCAAAAGTTTTTTAACGGTTTATGAATTCCACGATAAACATCCACAACATAGGTTATGCTTTCGAACGTGTAAAAACTTATACCTATAGGCAAAATAATTTTAGCCAAATTAATTTCTCCAATACTCAGTGCATTGAAAATCGGGTTTAAATTATCTATAAAAAAATTGCAATATTTAAAATAAAACAACAAACCCAGATTCATACTTAATGAAAGAATAAGCATGAGTTTGCGGTGCATTGGTTTGGTGAAATTGTACATAAGTTGCACAAAAACAAAATCTAAAACCGTCGTTATTAAAATGACAAAAATAAATCGCGGAGCACCCCATGCATAAAAAAAGATGCTGGCTATGAGTAGGGTTACATTCTTATATTTTTTGCCAACCAAAAAATAAAGCAAGAGAAATACCGGGAAAAAAAAGAGCAGAAATGTGACGCTACTGAAAATCAATGGGCATTAATATTAATTAAAATTTGATTTAAAAAAAATAAAGTTTGCCGATTTGTAAACCATTCAATGTAGCTTATGAAATAAAATCCCGTATCCTTTAGTTTAGTCAATCTCTAATATTTTTTACGTTCCAAATGTACAAATTATTTAAAAATTGTATTGTTTTAAAAAACATGGGGTTTATCTTAACAAACAGAACCTATAACTTTTGACGTTCTTTGCATTTTTAAAAATGAGCGTTAAACTAATATTAAAACCGGGCAAGGAAAAGTCGTTGAACCGTTTTCATCTATGGGTTTTTAGCGGGGCAATAAACTATAAAGAAGGCAATCCGGAAGACGGCGATATAGTGGATGTGTTGACTGCCGATAAAAAATTTATCGCCCGGGGGCATTATCAAAATGGCTCCATTATGGTTCGTATTCTTACCTTTAAAGACGAACCTTTGGATACTGATTTTTGGGTAAAAAGACTTTCGGAATCCATTGGCTTAAGAAAAGCCATTGGCTTAGCAGATTCCAAAACTACCAATGTTTACAGGGTAGTTCATGGCGAAGGAGACCATTGTCCGGGTTTGGTTATTGATAATTATAATAATACGTTGGTCATCCAAACCCATTCTATTGGAATGCTGAGGCAAGTGGATGAAATTGCGGAAGCTCTTAAAAAAGTATGGGGAAAATCCTTGGTGGGAATATTTACAAAAGGCGACCAAACCCTTAAACAAAAAGAAAATTCATCGGAATTAAAAAAGATTTTGTTTGGTGAAGTTGGCGAAACGGAAGTTTTAGAAAATGGCCATAAATTTAATATTGACATTTTAGAAGGACAAAAAACCGGTTTTTTTATTGATCAACGTGACAATCGTTTGCTGCTTGAAAAATACAGCAAGGGAAAAACGGTGATGAACCTGTTTGGATATACCGGAGGATTTTCGGTGTATGCCTTGGGCGGCGGGGCCTCCGAAGTTCATACCATTGATGTTTCAGCCAAAGCGATAGCGCAAGCTAATTCTAACATTGAACTGAATAATTACAAAGGAAAGCATGAAGGAATAGTAGCCGATGCCTTTGAATTTTTTAAAGAATTACCCGTTACCTATGATATTATGGTGCTGGATCCACCTGCCTTTGCCAAGCATCAGGGGGCATTAGCCAATGCGCGAGAGGCCTACAGAAGATTGAATCAATTGGCCATTGATACCATAAAACCGGGCGGATTAATTTTTACATTTTCGTGTTCGCAGGTTATTAGTAAAGATATTTTCAGAACGGCGGTGTTTTCAGCCGCAGCCCAAAGCAATAGAACGGTAAGAATTTTGCATCAACTTACCCAACCTGCCGATCATCCGGTTAAT
>CAYHCM010000137.1:7687-9286 GCA_964355045.1 uncultured Chitinophaga sp.
GAAAAATTTACCACTGATACTAAGGACAAACTTAGTTTTAGCTGGGATACCATTATGTTCGATACTATTATTTCTCAGTTATACGTTGGAACCCCCAAGTCTGTCAACCGTCAATTTGTAGTTAGAAATACCCATGATAAAAAAATAAAAACGTCAATTTACTTAGCCGGAGGAGATAAATCAACCTTTCGATTGAATGTAGATGGCGAACCCGGAATACGATTTGATGAAATAGAAATCCGAGCCCATGACAGCATTTTTGTTTTTGTGGAAGCCTATGCCAATAAAAACCATGACCCCAATGGCGATGCTTTAATCTTACATGATTCAATAGTTTTTTTAACCAACGGAAATTATCAAAATGTGCAATTGGTTGCATGGGGCCAGGATGCAATTTATCATTATCGGGACTCTACAGAAACGGATATAGTGTGGGATAATAAAACTAAACCATACGTGGTGTATGGATTTTTCAGAGTAAAACCGGGGGCTACATTAACCATAAAAGAAGGGGTTAAAATTTATTTTTCTCCCTATTCGCCATTAGAAATTTATGGGACATTAAAAATTGAAGGAACAGCCACGGAGCCTGTAATTATGGAAGGTGACAGGACTTCTGATAAAAATTCGGACCGGCATTACCCCATAAAATATGCTAATATTCCGGGTCAATGGTTTGGTATAGCTTTAGGTTGGCCTTCGAGCGGAAATACAATAAAACATGCCCGTATAAAAAATGCCACATTTGGAATTTATATAGATTCATCATCGGTAGATGGAAAACCTGTTGTTTCAGTTTTTAATTCGTTTATTCAAAATATGTCCTTTAGTGCTATAAGAGGAACCCGGTCGAAAGTTACCATTGAAAATTCAGTATTGGCCAATTGCGGTTCGGCATGTCTTTATACATTTAAAGGGGGAGATTATGATTTAAGGCATGTAACCATTTCAGGGTATTGTGATTTTGGAGGAGGAAACGACCCGGCTTTGGCAGTCACCAATCGGTTAAGGAATGGTTTTGGACAAGTTATAGAAACATATCCCAACCTTGTATTTAAATTTCTGAATTCTATAGTTTATGGTGAATTGTCGGATGAAATTGCTCTGGATATTGATGCCACCAAAAATCCGGATACCTCACTTTTTGGCTCGGTTTTTAAAACAAAAAATTTGTCCATCAGTCAACCCGGAACACAGAATGTTTTGAACAAAGACCCCAAATTTAAAGATTATACCAAATACCGTTTTGATTTGGATACCCTTTCATCGGCTAAAGATATTGGTGTAATTCTTAGCCCGCCAATAAACTCAGATTACATTGCCAAACCCCGCGACAGCAAGCCTGATGCAGGGGCTTTTGAAAGGGTGGAGTAACTTTGATGCTCCTTTTTTAATTTTTTATTTTCTTTTGGAATCTTCTTGGTAAATAATATTTTTGAATTTTAAGCAAATCTCTGTCGGAGCAATTCCCCTCTTGAGCGAGGTTAGGGGTGTGTAATAAAACCAAAGAAAAATGAGAAAACTATCCAATACAACTAATCTCTGTCGGAGCAATTCCCCTCTTGAGAGGGGCTAGGGGTGTGTTATAATGCAACAGAA
>CAYHCM010000138.1:0-9276 GCA_964355045.1 uncultured Chitinophaga sp.
TTCAGTACATTCTTAATTGCCGATTTCAGTACATATTTATTTTCCGGTTACAACTTATCTATATATACCCTAACATCATACATATCCAACCTCATTGGCTAACTTTGTGCCATATTTTGTTATTTTAATCACCGCAAATAACATATTATTTTTAATTAAAATATTATGCTTTAATCTACAACCCCCTCAACACCATCAACCTCTCCCAATGATCAGCTACTCCTTGTTCGGCCTGAGCCAATAAAAATTCCGCATTTGCAGGATCTTGTTTCAATAAGATACTAAAGCGGGTTTCGTTATACATAAATTCTTTTAAGGGCAAAGTGGGTTCTTTGCTGTCAATGGTAAACCGTTCGCCTCGTGATTTTAAAGGATTGTAACGGAACAATGGCCAGTATCCCGATTTTACGGCGTTGGCCTGATGCTCGGCACCGTTTACCATATCATAGCCGTGAGCAATGCAATGGCTATAGGCAATAATAATGGATGTTCCGGGAAATGCCTCAGCTTCCTGAAGGGTCTTTACAGTATGGGTATCGTTGGCGCCCATGGCTATTTGGGCTACATAGGCTGATCCGTGGGCTATGGCTTGCAAGGCCAGATCTTTTTTACCGCTCTTTTTTCCGTTTACCGAAAACTTGGCACTGGCCCCAATGGGTGTAGATTTTGATTTTTGGCCTCCGGTATTTGAATACACTTCGGTATCCAATACAATAATATTAACATTTTCACCAGTAGAAAGAACATGGTCTAATCCTCCGAAACCAATGTCATAAGCCCAACCATCTCCACCTATAATCCAATGTGATTTTTTAACCAAATGATCGGCCAGAAAGGTTAATTGTTTCATGGCAAAGGTTTGGATTGGTGCGATAATGCTGCGTAGTTCGGCCACATTTTCACGTTGTTTCTTTATTCCATGTTCAGTGCTTTGGTCGGTATTTAATAATTCAAATACCAAAGTTTCCCCAATAATCTCCTTATTGTTATTTAAAAGGGTTTTGGCCATTTCCTCCTTTTTATCATAAGCCAGTTTTATTCCCAACCCAAACTCAGCATTATCTTCAAATAATGAATTGGCCCATACCGGACCATAACCATCTTCGTTTGTAGCCCAGGGAGTACTTGGTAAATTTCCTCCATATATAGAGGAACAGCCTGTAGCATTGGCCACAATCATTTTATCGCCATACAATTGCGATAATAATTTTACATAAGGCGTTTCGCCGCAACCCGAACAGGCTCCTGAAAACTCAAACAAAGGTTGTAATAATTGTGAGCCTTTCACACTGTTCATATTTACCCGTGAACGGTCAATTTCAGGAAGAGATAAAAAGAAATTCCAATTCTCAATTTCGTGAGTTTTAATAGGTAGTTGCGGAACCATATTAATGGCTTTATGACCGGGTTCTGTTTTGCTTTCAATCGGGCAATATTCCACGCATAAATTACAACCGGTGCAATCTTCTACGGCCACTTGTAAGGTATAGGCTTCCGTTTCTTTCAAAAATTCTTTTCCAATTGGAGGGGTGTGTTTAAAAGTGGAAGGCGACATGGATAACTCTGTTTTGTCATACACCTTGCAACGAATAGCGGCATGAGGACAAATCAAAAAACACTTACCACATTGCGAACAGAGGTCGGCATCCCAAACCGGAACTTTATCGGCAATATTCCGTTTTTCCCAGCGAGTTGTTGAAACAGGATAGGTTCCATCAATAGGAAAAGCACTCACCGGTAATTCATCTCCTTCAAACGACATAATTTTTGCCAAAACATTTTTTACAAAATCAGGGGCATCATTCGTAACCATTTTTTCAGAAGCCAGATTTCCGGTGACTAATTTCGAATAGTCAATTTGGTGAAGATTTTCAATGGCTTTGTCAACCGCTTCAAAATTCTTTAAAACCACTTTTTCGCCCTTATCTGAATAGGTTTTTTGAATGGCATCTTTAATTCGTTTGATGGCATCTTCTTTTGTTAAAATACCGGCAATGGCAAAAAAACAGGTTTGTAAAATGGTATTTACCCGTGAGCCCATTCCCGCTTCACGAGCAACTTTCGAAGCATCAATTACATAAAATTTAATTTCTTTTTCAATAATTTCTTCCTGAATATGTCGCGGTATTTTATCCCAAACGTCTTCTTTTTCAAAAGGGGTATTTAATAAAAAGGTAGCCCCATGTTCGGCAGTTTTGAGAACATCATATTTATTTATAAAATTAAACTGATGACAGGCTACAAAATTAGAAGAACCAACTAAGTAGGTGGAACGAATAGGATTTTTGCCAAAACGCAAATGCGATACAGTAAGCGAACCTGATTTTTTTGAATCATAAACAAAATATCCCTGAACATGGTAATCGGTGGTTTCTCCAATTATTTTTATTGAATTTTTGTTGGCACTCACAGTTCCATCAGCTCCCAATCCATAAAACAAACCACGAAACAAATGCTGTTTATCCAGAGAGAATAAGGGGTCATAGTTTAAGCTAAGATGGGTAACATCATCCTCAATGCCAACTGTAAAATGTTTTTTCGGTAATTCAACATTCAATTCATCAAAAACAGCTTTTACCATGGCTGGTGTAAATTCCTTGGAAGCCAATCCATATCGGCCTCCGATGATTTTTAATTTTTCGCCGGTCCATTCTTCCGAAATGGCTGAAACAACATCCTGATAGAGCGGTTCGCCAATACTGCCGGGTTCCTTGCAACGATCGAGCACCGCAATTTTTTTAACAGATTTTGGAATGGAATTTACAAACGCTTTGGCATCCAAGGGACGGAAAAGTCGCACATAAATATAGCCGACTTTTTCGCCTTTAGCGTTCATGTCATCTATGGTTTCATGAACCGTATTGGAGCCCGAACCCATGATAACGATGATTCTGTCAGGCTTTTCATGACCGAAATACTCGTACAATTTATAGCTTCTTCCGGTCAGTTCTTCAAATTGTTTCATCATGGCACTCACCACAATCGGCACATTCAAATAATATTTATTGGCTGCCTCACGACCCTGAAAAAACACATCCGGGTTTTGGGCCGTTCCCCTGATAGAAGGCTTTTCCGTTGACATTGCGCGGCTGCGAAGGGTTAATAAATCCCCTTCATCCATCAATTTTAAAATCACATCATCCTGTATCACATCCACTTTCATCAATTCATGTGAGGTACGAAAACCATCGAAAATATTCAAAAAAGGAACTTTGGAACGAAGGGTAGAAGCTTGCGCAATCAGTGCCATATCCATCGCTTCCTGAGCATTGCGCCCAAAAAGCATTCCCCAGCCGGTTTGACGCACCGACATCACATCAGAGTGGTCACCAAAAATAGAAAGGGCATGAGTGGCCAGGGTTCGGGCCGCAATATGAAAAACTGTCGGCGTTAGTTCACCCGCAATTTTGTACATATTCGGAATCATCAACAATAATCCTTGCGAACAGGTGAATGTAGAAGCTAAAGCACCTGCCTGCAAAGCACCATGAACAGCACCAACTGCCCCTCCTTCACTTTGCATTTCCATGATTATTGGAACCGTACCAAAAATATTTTTTTTGCCTTTAGCCGACCATTCATCACAATATTCACCCATGGTTGACGACGGTGTTATTGGATAAATAGCGCAAACTTCAGAAGTTTTATAGGCTATATAGGCGGCGGCTTCGTTGCCGTCCATTATTTTTATTTTATTTGGGATTTGTTCGGAGACAGATTTCTGCATGATGATTGGTAATTTTCGTTTTTTCTCTACCGCTTTAAAACAGCGGTAAAGGAATAATTATTCCTCCAAATATATCATGATATTAATCATGTAAAATACTGAATCAGGTCAGGTTAATCGCCGGAAATTCTATTTACAAATTACTCCCTATACTCTTCCTTCCATCCACATAAAGGCAATCTTGCAGTAAGGTTTTTAATCAAAAACTGTAAACTTTTTTTAGGGCGAGACAGAATATAGTTTGGCAAATTTAATATTTGAGGAGTTCAGGGGATTTATCTGGTTACAAATTACCACTCATTTGCTGATATTTATTTTTGGAGAACTTTAGTTATAGAATGCCGTCGTGTGACCCTTTCAGGCTCATGCCATCGCACGTGAGACATCGGTTGGGATTTGTATTTGAGAGACTATCCCGGGAATAAAAAATAAAAATAAAAAAATAATTTGTAATATTAATATAATAAGATATTTTTGTCTTCTAAATTATTGGGTAATTGATAAACTAAAATTCTGACAAAAAATTGTAGCATTTGGCCGGGATTTTATTTGAATTCAGATATTATAAATAGCAAAGTTTATTTTAAAAAATTACATTATGAAAAGACGTTTTTCCTCGTTTATCGCAACTTTGACCCTTCTTATTTCACCCGTAATTACTGTTTTGGCACAAGAGAATGGCGAAAAGTCCTTCTCTCAAATCTGTGCTGCTTGTCATACTGTTGGCAAAGGCCGTTTGGTAGGTCCCGACTTAAAAAATGTTTTGGACAGGCACTCCGAACAGTGGCTCATGAAATTTATAAAATCATCTCAATCGGTTATTAAAAGCGGAGATAAATATGCTGATTCACTTTTTATGGCATTTAATAAAGTTATTATGCCCGACCAGCCAGCATTAAGTGATGTACAGATAAAAGATATTTTAGCATACATAAAACTTACAGGTAATACACCGAATGCCACTATTGCTGCAGCTTCACCTGCATCGGCTGAACAGAAAACAGGGAATAATGACCAGAGTTCATTTTCTATACTAAACGTGATTTTACTGACACTTATTTTCTTTTTGGCGCTTGTGATCTTATTATTATCAAGAACCATTAAATCCCTTTCTGAACAAATATTGGATTATTACAGTAGTAACAGGGCATTCTTTAAAAAATAAACCCAAAACTGAAATTAATTTTATGCATTTACACTGAGAATAAAGTTCACAATAACAACCACCAAATTTGGCCTTGCCTGAAGGAATGACATTGGTTTAAAAAATAAAAAAATATGAAGTGACCATGATAACAAGTTCACACCAACCGCAAATGAAATATGGGCATTCCATATGGACTTAAACTAAAAAACAGAAAATTACATATGAAAATACCTGAATGATTTTTAATACACCAACCAATAAAGAGAGGGCATGGCTTTTAATAAAAAGGCATTTTACTAAAAACATAAAATATATTACCTATGAAAATAAATTACCGTCCGTTCATAACAACAACAACTTTTCTCCTTGTTTTTGTAATAATGACTTGGGCACAGAACAAAGGAGAAACATCCTTTAAACAAATTTGTGCAGCGTGCCACACAATAGGCAAAGGAAAACTTGTCGGTCCCGATTTAGCCAATGTTGATAAGCGGCATCAGGAAGAATGGCTTATAAAATTCATTAAGTCATCCCAAACTGTAATAAAAGGAGGAGATAAATATGCTGACTCCATTTTTAAAGCATATAATCAAATACCGATGCCTGACCGACCCGATCTTAGTGACGAACAAATCAGAGAGATTATTACCTATATAAAAACAAATAGTAGCTCATCAGCCACAGCAGATGCCGTAGTTGATAATTCAATTGGCGGTGACGCAAAAAAAGGTCAGGAACTTTTTATAGGAAATATTCGCTTTGCCAACAATGGCCCAACATGTAACTCATGCCACAATGTAAATATCGAAGGATATATTAGCGGAGGTGTTTTAGCTAAAGACCTCACAAAGTCGGTGTCACGTTTAACAGTTGAAGGTGTTAGAGCAGTTATTTCCGGATTAGTATTTCCTCAAATGAAGCTATCATACGAAACAAGACCACTAACAGAATCTGAAATAGCAGACGTTACGGCATTTTTGAAACATGCTGATCAAATTTCAACAACACAGGCAACAAGCGTAATCGGAAATAATATGCTTATAGGAGGAGTTGCAGGAGTTTTTGTTTTATTGATTGCTTTTTCATTTTTCTGGATAAAAAGAAAACAACGAACCGTAAATCATTCAATTTATCAAAGGCAAATCAAATCTTATTATTAAAAGGATACCATAGATATTACATTTTTTCAAACATTTATAAAGAATTAAAAACAAAATTATGAGTTGGATTGAAGACATTATCTCGCCTAAAACCCGTCAATGGGAAGAGTTTTACCGCAACCGGTTTCAACATGACCGCATTGTGCGAAGTACGCATGGTGTTAATTGCACGGGTGGCTGTTCGTGGCAAATTCATGTAAAAGATGGTATTGTGGTATGGGAAACCCAGCAATTGGATTATCCCTTGCTCGAAGATTCTCTTCCCCCGTATGAACCGAGAGGATGCCAGCGAGGTATTTCTTATTCCTGGTATCTGTACAGTCCTTTGCGTATTAAATATCCCCTGATACGCGGGGTTCTTCTTGATTTGTTTAGAGAAGAGAAAGAAAAAGCAGGTGGCAACCCATTAAAAGCCTGGGAAAATTTACAGAATGATAAAGAGAAACGTAAACGTTATCAAAAAGCACGAGGCAAAGGCGGATTCCGCAGAGCTTCATGGGATGAAGTTTTAGAAATTCAAGCCGCCGCAAATATTTATACAGCAAAGAAACATGGCCCCGACAGAGTTGCAGGTTTTTCACCTATTCCTGCAATGTCAATGCTAAGTTATGCAGCCGGCGCGAGATTTCTTCAACTATTTGGAGGATTCAATCTGAGTTTTTATGATTGGTATTGCGATTTACCAACCCATTTTCCTGAAATGTGGGGTGAACAAACGGATGTGTGCGAAAGTGCAGATTGGTACAACTCTAAATTGATTGCCGATATGGGTGCCTGTTTAAATATGACTCGTACTCCCGATTGTCACTTCTTTGCAGAGTCGCGCCATAACGGAACAAAGGCTGTGGTATTTTCGCCCGACTTCAGCCAGGTTTGCAAGTATGCCGACCAATGGGTTCCGGTACATCCCGGAACTGATAATGCTTTTTGGATGGCAGTTACACATATCATTCTGAAAGAATTTCATCACGAAAAACAAACTCCTTATTTTATTGAATACACCAAGCAATATACCGACAGCCCTTTTTTGGTACATCTTGAAAAAGAGGGAGATCATTATAGACCGGGCAGATTGGTGAGGGCAAATGAAATTGCTAAATGGAAAGATATTGAAAATGGTGACTGGAAGTTTTTAAATATTGATGAAGAGTCGGGAGAGCTTGTTGTTCCAAAAGGTACCATGGGTTATCGTTGGGATAAAGCCGGCGGTAAATGGAATATGAAATATGAATGTGGAGAAACAGAAAAAAATTACAATCCGGTTCTTACCAATTTAATTAAGAATGATGGAGTATTACAAAGCGAATTTATTGAGTATGGGTTGGACAATAAATTTTTAAGGGGGGTTCCTGTAAAATATCTCGACACAGTTAATGGTAAATTACCGGTTGTTACTATTTATGATTTGATGATGGGGCAATATGGAATTGACAGAGGTTTAGAAGGACAATATCCGAAAGACTACACGGATAAAGATGCCTCATACACACCTGCATGGCAGGAAATTTTTACCGGCATAGATTCAAAAACAGTTATTCAGTTTGCACGTGAATGGGGAAATACCGCCGAAATAACCAAGGGAAAATGTATGGTAATAGTTGGTGCAGGTATCAATCACTGGTATCATGCCAATTTAATTTACCGCTCTGCAGCCATGACCCTTGCTCTTACAGGTTGTTTCGGTAAAAATGGCGGAGGTCTTAATCACTATGTAGGTCAGGAAAAATTGGCGCCGGTAGATTCCTGGGGAGGAATTACCTTCGCTAAAGATTGGATACCTGCTTCAAGACTTCAACAGGCACCGCTATGGCATTATATCAATACATGTCAATATCGGTATGATGGCCGACATTCACATTACAATGCAGTTCCAGAAAATGAGCTGACTAACAAACATACGGCTGACAGTATTTTTACTGCTGTTAGAAATGGATGGATGCCTTTCTATCCCCAGTTTAATGAAAATCCTCTCAATGTTGTAAAAGATGCAGAAGCAAAAGGAGCTAAAACCGATGAAGAGATTATTAAAGAAACTGTTGACAGACTAAAATCAAGGGATTTGCAATTTGCAATAAACGATCCGGATGCCGAAGAAAATTTCCCGCGGGTTTGGTATATATGGCGGGGAAATGCCATTACCGGAAGTATGAAAGGACATGAATATGCTTTTAAACATTATTTAGGTACTCACCACAATTCTATCGGAAAAGATTCTGATGAACATACAGAAGAAGTGGTATGGCATGATATAGCACCTGAAGGTAAAATGGATTTAGTTGTTGATCTGAATTTCCGCATGGATTCATCAGCGTTGTATTCAGATATTGTTCTTCCTGCAGCGTCATGGTACGAAAAGAACGATTTGAACAGTACGGATATGCACTCTTTTATTCATCCGCTTGGTCAGGCAGTTGCTCCGGTTTGGGAATCAAAAACCGATTGGGATATTTTCAAACATCTTGCGAAAGCAACAAGCGAAATGGCTAAAAAATATTTTACAGGAGTACAAAAGGATATAGTGATGACCCCGCTATCACACGATACTTCTGATGAAATAACACAACCTTCCATTAAAGATTGGTTTAAAGGAGAATGTGAACCGATACCGGGAAAAACGATGCCCAAGTTTACTATTATTGAAAGAGACTATACCCAGTTATATGAAAAATTTATTACACTTGGTGAAGGAATTCGTGAAAAAGGATTAGGGGCTCATGGCAATCATTATTTCTGTAAAGAGGAATATGATGAGATGTGTACATCCAATCATTTTCATCAAAGAGAATATATGGGAAAAACCCTTCCATCCATTGAGGAAGATGAATGGGCGGCCAATGCTGTATTGCATCTTTCCACGTTGACCAATGGAAAACTAAATGTGGATGCCTATAAAAACATGGAGAAAAAAACAGGACTTATTTTGGCTGATTTAGGAGAAGGCAGTAAAGATGTAAGGTTGCGATTTTCGGATTTGGCAGCTCAGCCAAGAAGATACAATACTTCGCCACTTTGGTCGGGTTTGATGAATGAGGGAAGGGCATATTCGGCTTATACATATAATGTAGAACGCTTGGTTCCATGGCGAACCCTTACAGGGCGTCAACATTTCTATCTCGACCATGAATTATATATTGCGCATGGCGAGCATTTGCCAACCTACAAGCCCGCTCCAAGGCCTGAAGTTTATGGCGATTTGCGCGAAACATGGAAGAACGGCAAAGCACTTGCTTTAAATTATCTCA
>CAYHCM010000139.1:0-9253 GCA_964355045.1 uncultured Chitinophaga sp.
CCATTATTGTATGATGAGTTTCCCGGATGCAACAAATTGTTTTTTGTTTTTTACCTGATAAAAATACATTCCGGCGGGCAAATTCAGATTTATTTCAGAATTTGGATTTGTGATTTCGGATTGATACACTTTTTCTCCCGTCATGGTGTAAATTTCAATGCTCGTCAATTCTATCCCAATTGCTTTAAGTGTCAATTTTCCGCTTGAAGGGTTAGGATATATTTTTATTTCCTGTTTGGGTAAATCAGTTACACTACCAGCGGTTTTACAAGTACAGCCTATTCGTTTTGTTGAAATTACAATATTATCGAAATACCGTGATTGCAACTGCGGCGATCCTGCGTTCCAATAGTTTTGAAACATCAATGTGTTAATCATATATTTGGTTGTATCGTTGTTAGAATTACCATGCCAGTTAAGATAATAGCTTCCTTTTTGCAAGGTATCATTAATCCAAAATTCAAAAATACCATCCGATTGACCCGGGGTATTCAGTTTGGCGTGGCCTTCCACACAATACCAGTTTCCGGCATTGCTGCTGCTGAACATGGGGATATTTCCAGCTTTAAATCCAAGCCAGCGGAGATTATCAAAATCATTGTATTTGGTAGAAACCAGATTTCCGTTTACATCAATTCCGCTAGCCGGATCCATTCCCAGATAATTATTATTAGTTCCGCCCGACCAAAGATGAGCTATCATTCCCTGAGCCCAGTTAGCATTTGCAAAACTGGTAGCCCGTGATAGTTTATCTCCTCCACCGCCAATCCAGCCCGGTTGCAGCCTTACATCCATTCGCCAGTAAATTTCGTTGTAATTAAGGGTGGGGTTGACGGAATTTTTTCCAATATAGGCACTTGGGGTACGACCAAAGGATTTGTTAAGATTGCCTGCCGAAACTTCGCCTGCCTGAAACAAAACCCGCATAGCCCGGCCTCCGCCGCGACCAACTCCATCTATCCGGATAAAATCGCCATTGTCATTATCGTATTCAAAATACTTTTGTGTTAATGGAATGGTGTCTTCAAAATCATCGCACCATAAAGTTCCGGCGGGTGCCATGGGGCAGGTGAAACATTGGGCACTTGCTTTTATAGAAAAAATGAATGTGAAAATTAAAGCGATCAGACAAAATATTATTTTTTTTGCTTTCATTTTTTTAGAATTAATGACGCAATATAATTCTTGCTGTTAGGATTACAATTAAAACCGAAACTATCTTATTTTTTTTTTAGCAGAACCACTTTTTTTTAAAAACAAGAATGATAGAAAAATAAATTAATTGTACCCGGGACGGGAATTGAACCCGTACAGCCGTGAGGCCACAGGATTTTAAGTCCTGCGTGTCTACCAATTCCACCACCCGGGCAACTTTAAGATTGGATGTTGTAAATTATACCAATTGTAAATATGAAATTTTGAATTTCATATTTTTACAATGGTTAATACCGATTTAAAATCGGTACCAATGCTAACTTACAAAAAAAGCCACCTTTTACCGACGGCTTTTGTGTGGAGCGAAAGACGAGACTCGAACTCGCGACCCCGACCTTGGCAAGGTCGTGCTCTACCAACTGAGCTACTTTCGCATAATTTTTTGGTGGTGCAAATATAGAATCCGAATTTTGTTTTTCAAAGAAGCTTTTTAAAAAAGTTCTAAGTTCTAAATACTATGTTCTGAGTATCGTTCATAGAACTTAGAACCAATAACTTAGAACTATCTAACAACATTTACCACTCCGTGATAATTGTGCCTGATATTTCCGAAATCAATAATTTCAAGATAGTATGGATAGATACCCATCTGCACAAATTCATTTTTATAAACCCCGTCCCAGGCTGTTCTGCCCCATCCGGGATCAAATATCTTTTCGCCCCATCGGTTAAAAATGGTTAATTTAAAATCTTTAATTCCCAAACCGCTTGGCTCAAAAGTGGGATTAATGTCATCATTACCCGGCGAAAATGCACTTGGAATATGGGTAAACAAAATGAAATTAACATAAACTCTTCTGATAGCTGTGTCCATGCAACCATACTGGTTTTCGACTAATTGGGTAATAAAATACTCGCCTGAATCTTTATATGAATAAAGCGGATTTTGAGTAGTCGCTATACTACTATCGCCAAATGTATAGAACCATTTTATAGCCCCAATGGATTTGTCAGTTATGGTAACTGCAGGATTTTTAATGTCAGGATATTGAGGGTAATAATTGAATCCGGCTGCAGGTACCGGGAAAATATTGACGGTTTTAGAGGTATCTAAATTACAACCGGGTAGGGTGGAAATGGTTAATTGTACCGTATAATTTCCTGTTTTATTATAACTGTGTGATAGGGGCAGAGCATTGTTTTGTGAGCCATCGCCCCATTTAACATTATAGCTTGTAATGGTATTGGCACCTGTAAAACCTGTAAAATTTAAATTAACCAAATCTCCCGGACATGCATCATTCAGTGTAAAATCAGCATAATTAGCCGGAGCCACCTGAGTAGGAACAGCAATAGTATCGGTACATCCAAAACTATTTTGAACCACTAAACTCATTAATTTTAAACCGGGAGTTAAAAATCGCCTTGAAAAAGTGGGTGTAAAATTAATGAGTACATTATTTTCGAACCATTTTCGTGAAATTAATGTGGCGTTTGTTCCGGGCTGCGACTGGTCTGTAAAATTTACCAAATCATCGTTACACGGTGAATTGGATATAAAATTGGCAACCGGGTTTTCATATACTACAAATACAGAGTCATGTTTAAAAACACAGCCATCAGTGGTAGTAGTTGTAAAACGATAAGGATAGATTCCTCTGGAACCTAAAGCATATAAAAATGTACTGTCAGTATAGGTGTTAGTTCCAATGCGCCATGCCCTGTTTCCAATGGTTGCATTTCCGTTATTCGAAATATCGGTAAATACCATGGCTGAATTTTCACAGCCATTAACAAAAGATGTTTTTGGTTTAACACCCGGAAATACTCTAAATATTTTTTCCAAACTATCCGTACATAATGAATCAGACTGCACTTTCAGTTTAATGGTATAGCTACCTTCATTTAACGGTGCAAGAACAGGATTGACCAGGTTAGATGAGTAAAAAGCATCAACCTGCCAATTCTGATTTTTTATTTTGCCTTTGGCTAAGGTGGAGGTATTGGTAGCTTTAATGGTATCATATGGGCAAAAATCACCAACGTTAAATGCTACCACAGGATTCGGATTAATATTAATCGTTTTTTTAACAGAATCGGAACATCCTTTTTTCGTGGTTACTTTTAAAACAATATCATACAAACCAATTGAATCGAATAAAACAGAGGTTTGCTTTGTAAAACTCAAGGTGTTTTTGATGCGCCATTCATAGTTTTTAATACTATCTAAAGTGTTGAATTTTGACAAATCCATAAAATCAATCGAGTCGTTCAAACACTTGCCAATCCTAAAGAAATTTGCTTTTGGTTTATCAAAAATAAAAATAGAATCTTTTAGGTAACTAACACATCCTGAATCACTGGTAACTATCTGGGTAAACTTTTGAATTCCGGGTTGTGAAAATAATTTTGAAACCGCTTTGCCTTTCATCGAATCAGAAGCAAATCGCCAGATTACCGATTTAATTTTCATTCGTGCTACGGTTGAGTTGTCATTAAGTTTTACCGAATCGCCAAGGCACTGGCTAAACTTGCTGTTGGAAGGAACCGGATTGCCATAAACCGGAATATATTTATAGTTCGAATCGGTACATCCAAATTGATTGGAAACTATAAGCCTGGTAAAATATAGCCCGATGGTATCAAAAATAAAGGTCGGATCGGTTTGGGTTACATTATTAAAATTGATGCGCCATAGTTCGGTTCCCTTTTTCTGGCCAAAGTAATTGCTTTGATTAAAGAAATAGATATCCTTCTTCTCGCAAAAGCCAACTGAGCCTATTTTTACCGCAGGTAATTTTGCCACATTTAAATATACTGAATCCTTAATACTGCATTGGTTTTGATCCTTAACAGTTATATAATATTTGGTTGAAATTTTTGGATTGGCAAATACTATCATTTTGGTATAAGATGACAAACCTGTAGCAGGCAACCAACTAAAGGTAAGTGTGCCTTTGCCTCCCTTTGCTGAATCGCCAATTTGAGCCGTACTGCCTTCACATATTGAAGTAGTATCTTTTAGCTTGCGCAAATAAATAAACGATTTTAGTTTAATAATCACAGTATCGTAGGATATACAAGCTCCTGAACGGGTTGTTTTTAAAATATAGGTTTGGGTTTGATCGTTGGTTGTAAAATTTGGTTTTTTATAAATAGTTTTCGATTTAAAAGGCGAGCTTAAATAATCTGAAGGAAGCCATTCATATTTATATTTTTTAACGGAGTCTAATCCTATGGGTAACGAATAATTGGAACAGAAACTTGTATCTCGTCCGGCATTTTTTAATTGTATATTTATTAGTGGTAAAACATTTTTTAAGCATTGACAATTGTTGGTATCCGATACAATCATCAATTTGCATACATCCGTATTTTTTACAAATCCGCTAAATGAAAAACTAATTTGTTGTTTGTTTAACCAGCCGGTTGTTTTTGTAAACTTTTTAACAATGGCTTCAGTTTTATCAAATTTATTATTGCCGTTTTTATCAATTATTAAATAAAAAGAAGAAGATAGAGACGTATCAATTACTTTTTTATTATTCGTTATTATAAATGATATATCTGCAATTTCACCGCTATCGCCTGCATTTACTGAAACCGACCGGGTAAGTTTAATTACAGGTTCGGCCCGGTCGAGTTTAAACGCTTTGTAAAAAATTCCCGTTGCCACATTAATATCGCAACTGTCATTTGATTTTACGCAGAATGCTTTTTTCTTAGTTACTGCTTGCATCGTAAACAACTCCGTGCCGCAGGATGGCGCCTTGTTGGTTATATTTAATTTAAAATCAAGCATGGATGAATCTCCAGGAACCAATCCTTTTGGAATAGCCCACGTCCAGCGTTTTTCTCCATTCACATCCTTTACAACGCCTCTGCCTTTTATTCTTACAGTTGTAAGCGAGGATGTATCAGGCACAAAACCAATGGGTAAACTCAGTATTATTGAATCGTTGGCTAATGTACCGGTAGGTCCCAGGTAAATTATTTTGGCTTTGAATGCAACTGAAGGACTGCAAAGATTTATGCTGTCGGGAGTTAATTTTATTAATGAAAAATAGGGATTATCAACGCCTTTAATTTTGATAGGCTGCCCTGTAAAGCCAATTCGTCGCACCGGTTCGCCACATCCTATTTTGCCATCTGGCATTATGGAAACAAATGCCCCGGCGGTAATCTGGCAATTGGTAGCCAGATAAAATTGAAGAAGCACCCGACATCTGGTAGAATCAGAAACTTTATCCAACCCGTTTTTTAAACCTGCAATGCTATCCGATAATGCCCATTCATAGGTGGTTCCGGTTACTAAAACGGGTTTAGATAATTTTATAAATTTAGAACCGTAGGGAAATGAATAATACATACCGGTATCAACAAACGTGGTACCCGGTGGTATGGTAACTTTAAGTTTTAACTGGTATATAATGTCCTCGTCAACGTTGGCTATAATAGCCTTGTATTTTCGGTTGGTACATACATCGGTACGGGTAGTATCTTCAAGCAAAGTACTTATTATTAACGGAGGTTGAGGACTTAAAATAAGATTGATATAATTCAAAAGATTTTTGCATGAATACACTTCCAAACTGTCGGGATAGCTATTACAATTCCAGCCAACAGCCATTTTAAAACTATCTAACCGGCAATTGGTACTTGTGGCATAAATTCGAAATGAACGTGCTGAAGTAGAGGTTAAATTACCGGCCTTAAAAATTCCATTGGTTACAGGTAAATTGGTTCCGGTTGATAAATCTTTGATGGCAATAATTTTTAATTTTTGAGGCGATGTGTTGGCTAACCAAACGTTTCCTATGCTGCTTCCACTTTTAGTGTTCGACATAATTATGTCCCACGAAAAGGAGTCTTTTTTAGAAATGCTTAATGAATTAATAGCGGTAAGCAATACGGATGGGTGATCGAATTTTAAAGAATCAGGGTAATTTTCAATAATGTCAGTTACTCCGGCACCCGGCCATTTAAAATAGGAAGAATATTTTACCGTTTCATAGGTATTGATAGCCGCCTTGCAACCGGGTATCAGGTTTAATACCAAGGTTCCCTGATAGCCTTCATCACTTCGTTTAAAAATACCCTTGGTGGCATTGAATAAGGTATCAAGATTAAAAACCAGAGAATCTGAATTATTAATTACAGGTTTAATATTGGAAGAATAATAGGAGGTATAATTGGAAGTGCCTTTAGAACTGTAATAATAAATAGCAGCACTCGAAAATGAATATCCTTTGGGGAGTGTTACTTTTATTTTATCCAAATAATTAAAATTTCGGTATTCATAAGGAAACGGATTACCTCCGGCATAATTATCACAACAACTACCTGCATTAAAATAGAAGCTGTTGTAAAGTGTAACCGGGCTACATGAACTGGAAGAATAATTTTCGGTGTACCAATTGGTAAAGTACGACCCCAATAGAATATGCCTTCCCGAAAATGTATCGCATTGAAGTTTTTGTGATGAATTGGGGTTAGGTGTGGTACTTAAATAAAATTCCGGATTATCAAAAACTGCCTCGCCTGAATAGGCCCCGATATTGGTAGTATAAACATAATTTAAATTTACAACAATGCTGTCGCCATTTACAAAAACATAGTTACTGATATTTGGGCAACCGGCTATAGTGGCTGCATTCACATTAAGGTCGATTTCGCAATAGCGGGTGGTGCCGGTTACATAGGTTGAAACAGGTAATTTATTGCATGCGTATTTAACTTTTCCGCCTCTGTAAAAGGTTATTATTGCTACTAATGGTTTTAATAAATTGCCGTTTAATACCGAGGTTTTGATGCGTCCGTTAAAAAAAACATTGTTGCTTCCTGAAGCCATTACAATTCCTGAATAGAAGGTTGAAAGTGTATCATAAACAAAAGAACGGTTTCGTTTTACTTTTGCAAAATCAATAGTTCCCGTGCCATCAGCTAGCCCATCATTGTTATTATCGGGCTTACCATAATTTTTGCGCTTTACACTAAAATTTTTAAAAAGCATTCCGCCATTATTGCACGATTTGGTGCAATGAACCTTTATTTTGCCCGAAGTACAATACAGTTGAAATTCAGTCCCGCCATTGCAGGATGAATCGGGGAGATATGAAATGGAAACATAATAATTTTTTATGCCTGAAGGATTGGACGATTTGCAGTCGGCTTCAATTACAATATTAAGTTCAGCTTTAGCAAGACTGATGTTGGGCTGATAAAAATAAGCCAAAATATCAGCGGAATTATTAACCACCGAATACGGTTTCCAATCGGTTCCGTTTATATCTGTAAACTTTATATCATCCGGTTTCAAGCTATGTTTTATTCCGCTTTGAAGAGATAACTTTATGGTAAATCTCGATTTATTTGTAACAGGAAAAAGCCCGACTGATGAAATGGTAAAATTAAGTTTTTCAGGAACACCGGCCACAATATCCGATGGAATCCATGGAATAGCACCCATGTACTGAATTCCTCCGCCGCTTCCCCAATTTTCGGCTACAGAATAACTTGCTCCACATGTATCTGAATAAGTGGCAGAGTATCTCCAACGGTGAGCTGTAATGGTAGTATTGCAAACATTTGGAATACACGCTATGGTTTTCCATCTTACATAAAAAGTATCGTTGACCTTTAAAGAACCAAACCCCAAACTAAACCCGCCAATAGGGGAGGTGCCAAGGCAGGAAAAATAACCTCCAACTGTATTATATCGAAAGTTTACAAAATTCTTGTTCAATTTAGTCCCATACTTTCCTTTCGTTACCGTCATTCCTGTAGTATCAATGGCCGACATCATGTAATTATAAAATCCTCCATTATACGATTGCCAAATTGTAACTATCGTATTGCTTATAGGTTTATTAGATTTATTAATTACGATTATTTCGTTTAAGGTAGGTTTGTTAATATCAAAACACCAGTCAATCGTAGTTTTGGGAATGATGGTTAAACCTTGTACAAAAGCGTCAAGATTTACAATGGCATTTTTAGTAGAAATATTACAAACCGTATTTCCACATCCGAATTTGGTAGTATAAATGGAAACCAGATTATTGCATTTAACAACAACTACTGTATCAGAAATTTTTACTTCTTCACCACCGTCTAAATACGCATCTTTGTTTCCTATAAGCTTAAAATCACTGGAATCAAGCTTTGAAATAACGGAATCGGCTGAGTATTTATCTTTGGTGCGGGACGAAGTAAGCTTTAATCCATTACCATAAGTGCGAAAAAATAAAACATTTTGGGCACCACCTTTGCCTGTGTTTAAAATAGAAATTTCTCTGACAAATTTATTATTGAGGTAAGCATTTTTTATTTGATTGCTTATGGTATTTATTAAAATATTGGGAATGGAAACATTGATGGCTCCGGTAAAATGAGATTCATTTCCGCCGGTATAATTAAACACCAATTCAGGAATAGCCTGATTGCCTTTACTTATAAAGGTTTGTAAATCACACGTTGAATTTACTTTTACAGAAATTCGCAAATATCCGGCAAGGGTAAAATTTGGTATTTTAAAAACCGGGGTATTAGGGTTTATAATATTAAATTCGGTAACTCCTGTTCCCTTAAATGAGGAAGCCTGATAAAAAGAACCGGACGGAAGTTTTAGAGTTAAAAAAATATTTGTAATACCGGAGGCTGAAATATTCCGGATCTCAAATACCAAAGAATCGGCTTTGCCGCATATTGTAAGGCTTGCAGGATAGGTAGTTTGTATATTAAACTTTTTGGTTTGGGCACAAACGTTGCCCCCAATTATTATAAATAAAAACAGAAAATACAGGAATGGCTTGCTTTTTCTCACTAACTTTTTGATACTCTATTATTAATATAATAAAGATACGGGGCAAATATAGTTTTTTATGTTTTATTAGTATGATAAACGCTTAATTGTATTTAATCTAAATAGGATTTTTGCATTTTAACAGATTTTAACTTTCAATTAAATAACATCTTACAAAAAAATTTAAAGATGTAATAATGTTGTAAACTTTTTGATTTCTTAATATGATTTTTATCCTAAAAGCAGAGCAATTCGGGAAGAAAATAAATGTATAATTACCTGTAAACTTAATTA
>CAYHCM010000140.1:0-9219 GCA_964355045.1 uncultured Chitinophaga sp.
GGTTGGAGCGTTTTTTTGACTAACGTTGACGAGGTTTTAAACCTCGTCAACGTTTTACCATGTCAACGTTTTTTAATGAAAATCATAAAAATGAAAAAGAACACAGAACCCTTGCAACCCGATACATATTATCATGTTTATAATCGTGGTATTAATGGTGAAACTATTTTTAAGACAGAGAAAAATTATGCCTATTTCTTAAAAAAATATGCTTTTCATATTGAACCGATTGCAGCTACATATGCATATTGTTTATTAAACAATCATTTTCATTTATTAATCAGAACCCGTTCGGAACAGGAAATTCTGGAAACCTTGGCACCTGAAACGTTGACGAGGTTTAAAACCTCGTCAACGTTAGATAAAACCTCGTCAAGGTTAGATAAAACCTCGTCAACGTTAGAAAAATCGGCATCATTTCATATTAGCAACCAATTTGCAAAACTCTTTAACAGTTACACTCAAGCCATTAACAAAGCTTATGATCGTACCGGCGGATTATTTGAAACTCCTTTTCGAAGAAAAGAAGTTAAGTCGGATGCCTACTTTTCTCAATTAATTTGGTACATTCACTTCAATCCTCAGAAGCATGACTTTGTAAAAGACTTTAGAGATTATAAATACTCTTCTTATCAAAGTCATATTATTCCGAAGGCCACTAAATTGCAACGTGAAGAGGTATTAGGATGGTTTGGAGGTGAAAAAGAGTACATAAATTTTCATTCACTTCAAACAAGTGAAGATAATATAAAGGATATTATTATTGAATGAACGTTGACGAGGTTTAAAACCTCGTCAACGTTAAAAAAAAATGACTAAAAAAGAAAAAGTATCCCATATCATCCAAATCCTCGAAGATTTGTTTCCAAATCCTCCCATTCCTTTGGAACATAGGGATGCTTATACCTTATTGATTTCTGTTTTGCTTTCGGCCCAGTGCACCGATGTAATGGTAAACCGAATTACGCCTTTACTTTTTAATCGGGCCGATAATCCGTTTGATATGGTAAAATTAAGTATTGAAGAAATTAAAGAAATAATCAAACCTTGCGGACTTTCGCCGGCCAAATCAAAAGCAATTTTTAACCTAAGTCATATATTGATTGATAAATACAATGGCGAAGTTCCTCAAACATTTGAAGCCCTGGAAGAATTACCCGGAGTAGGTCACAAAACCGCTTCGGTAGTCATGAGTCAGGCGTTTGGTTTTCCTGCTTTTCCGGTAGATACACATATTCATAGATTGGCTATCCGATGGGGACTTACCAATGGAAAAAATGTAGAACAAACCGAAAAAGATTTAAAACGTCTTACCCCAAAAGACAAATGGAACAGCCTCCATTTACAAATAATTTATTTTGGAAGAAGTTATTGCCCGGCAAGAGGGCATAACCCGGAGGTTTGTCCCGTTTGTAGCCTTTATGGGTAACCTTTTTAATTTAGAAAATTGACTTTTAAAAATATTTATCAATCAAATAAACAATAGCCCCAATAGACCCGGCACCCATTTCCAATTCGCGTTTATGCACGTTTTCAAACACATCGGTTTTGGCATGATGATAATCAAAATACCGCTGGTTATCCGGCAAAAAACCTAACAAAATCATATCCGGATTAATAGTAAGTGCTGAATCTAATTTTAGAGGATTAATATCAACCCCGCCGCCCCAGGCACTTCTTCTAAAAACATGGCATCCGTATGGCTCCAATATATTTCTGTAACCCGATATTATGGCGAAAATACTGTCAGAAGCAGATATTGAAAATCCACGGGGGGCATGACCTCCCATATCGCTTTCCAAAGCCATTACATGTTTTTCACCCCGGTCTTTTACCCATTGGGCATAGCCTTTTCCCCCACGGTTTCCGTTTTCTTCATTCATAAATAATACAACCCGTATGGTGTGCCTTGGCCTGTAACCATTGGCTTTCATTAATCGTAAAAGTTCAATGCTGTGAACTATTCCTGCCCCATCGTCATGGGCTCCTTCGCCAATATCCCAACTATCTAAATGGCCGCCAACAGTTATTACTGTCTCAGGCTCGGTTTCTCCTTTTATTTCGGCCACCACATTAAAACTTTCTTTATCAGGCATGGTTTTGCAGGTTAAACGCATGGCAACCAATAAATCCGGATTATCCTTCAATCGCTCCATAAGCATATCGGCGTGCTGGGTACTTATGGCAGCCGCAGGTATTTTGTGCAATTCATCGGTATAAGCCATGGCTCCGGTATGCGGACTGTTATCATGTTTATGTGTCATACTTCGCACCAAAACACCAACTGCACCATACTCAGCCGCCTTTGAAGCGCCGCTGTATCGCTGTCCAACACATGCCCCATAGGCTTCCGATGGATTAATTACTTTTGGATCAAAGGGTTTATTAAAAAAAACAATTTTTCCTTTTATTCCCTTTTCTCCCAATCGCTCCAAATCTTCAATACCATTGGCCACCACCACCATGGCTTTCAGCAACCCATTTGTTCCTACTGAACCACCAAGAGCAGTAATATTAAGTTTGGTATCATCATGAAAAATATAGGCCCTTTCAATGATTCCCCTATGCCAGCAAGGCACAGTGATAGGGATTTTATAAACCGTATCCACCCACATTGAGCTTAATAAATTATATCCCCAGTTTACGGCTGAATCGGCGGCTTTGCTCCCGCTAATGCGATTTCCAACTCCTTTACAAAGCGTTCTTAAATTCTCATAGGCCTTTCCATTTTCCAAAGCCATATCAAAAATCCGGCGTATCTGAATAGAGTCGCTATTCTTTTGGGCGCTGCTTGTAAAAAAACAAATTCCGGCCAGGAATACTAAAATAATTTTTTTGGGGTTAATAAAACAAGAGGTTCTATGCATAGTACTTTTTTAAAAAATTTCCAATTGGTCTAAAAATTCAACATTAAAATATTAAGGTTAAAATATTACCTTTGCCAGTGTTAAAAATTTCACCTTTTGGTTGATACATTTAGCTGCAAACATAATTTAAAAAAAATAGGAATATAAACAGGAATATGAACAAATTAATAAAAATTGGAAGTTTGATTATTTTAATGGTTGCCATAGGTGCCTCAATTTCATTTAAAACATCAACTAAAAAGGACCCTGAAGTACCGGGAATTAAATTTTTTCACGGCACATTTAATGAAGCCAAGGCAAAAGCGAAAAAAGAAAACAAATTAATATTTATGGATTGTTATACCACATGGTGCGGGCCTTGCAAAAAAATGGCTAAAAATATATTTGTAAAGAAGGAAGTTGGCGATTATTACAACAAAAATTTTATCTGCCTAAAAATGGACATGGAGCAGGGAGAAGGCTTGACAGTAGCCACCAATTATTCAATTGAAGCCTATCCCACATACTTATTTATTAATTCTAAGGGTGTTGTAAAACATCGTGAACTGGGTTATATTGAATCTGAAAGATTTATTCAGGTTGGTAAAACTGCTTTGACTAAATAATCAGGAAGACTTATAACTCATTTATCTAAAACTGTATCGTCATTAAAGTTTTAACATGATTGGATGACCATTTTTAGATCGGCTACTTCGCGTTGCAAATCTCTTATGCTTTTGGTTAATTGAGCTTCATCCGGTTTTGTTTCTTCCATTTCCGAACAAATATAATTTACAAATTTCCAGATTTCTAAAATTTCACTCACTGCAATTTCATAGGGCTGATAAAGCGGATTTGTAGAACATAATTGAAGCGACCGGGTAGTTTCAATACGATTGTAAAGTATTTTAAAAACAATTCCTTCATTTTTTGTAACCACAATATATGGAAAACCATCCCGCACCATTCGCCAGTTTTCAAGGTATTCACCAACCACAAACGAGCCATGATTTACGGGAGGCATTGAATCACCCGATATTGGAAAAGCCCTACATTTTTTTTGGCGGGATAAAAAAGGAAGGTTAAAAGCCGGGAGTACCTTGATAAACTCAGGGTCGGCATACCCTGTTGAATATCCTGCCTTGGCGCTTTCAGGCACTAATTCTATCATTTCTTCCTGCTTATTATCGGTGGTTGTAACCAATACTCTAAGGTTATTTCCGGTAGTAAAGTCGAGTTGTTGTTCCATCTCTTCAAGCTTATTATCCGAATATTTAGATAGATCATTGCGAAGTAAAACGTCAACACTTAATTTAAAATTATCAGCTAATTTTATTAACAGCTCAATGGGAGGTTGGGCTACACCGTTTTCATACCCGCTATAGGATGAACGTGGAATACCTATCATTTTAGCTGCATCTTCCTGCGATATCGCTTTTCGTTTTCTTAATATTTTTAAATTTTCACCAATCATAATGATGCAAATATACTAATTTGATGTTATTTTAATCATCACTATTGACAAATAATTAATCATTTTTTCGATTGAGGTTAATAAAAAAAATGCTCTGATAACTAAATATTTACAATTCTTTAGAATTCTACCTTTAAAAAACTCATAAAAGATTCATAAGTTTCGCACAATTTAACCTTAATTTATTGCGTATGGCAGAACAAGTACTTCAAAACAATCAATCTGAATTCAGAACACGACCGATGTTTATGTCTATTCTATGTATCCTATCCTCCATTGCTTGTGCATGGGTATTTTGGAATAGTATTTCAAATATGAGCGGTTCATCAGAAGATTTAACACAACAAAACGCCTTAATTACCTTAATTGGCGTAATTTTTTCATTAATTGGAACCGCCTTGATGTGGAACATGCGTCAATTCGGTTTCTGGATGTATTTTGCAGGTAGCGTTTTCGCTACTGCCGGACCCATTGTTATTTTTGGAATTAATCATGTGATTTCATTTTCAACAGGGTATCCAACCTACTTTAGTTTAGTATTCATGTTATTATTTGCAATCAATTACAGGCAAATGGATTAATAAACTAAGGCCAAAAAACACTATTAAAAAAAGGAGCAATTGTTCCTTTTTTTATTTCACATAATTTTTTACTTTTGCACCCCCTCCGGATTTTGGAGAACCGGGGTTAAAAATATAGTTAAAAAAATGGCAACAAAAATCAGATTACAAAGACAAGGACGCAAACGTCGTCCATTGTTCCACATTGTGGTGGCGGACAGCAGAGCTCCTAGGGATGGAAAGTATATCGAAAGGCTTGGATTATATAATCCAAACACTAACCCGGCAACCATTGACCTGAATTTTGACAGGTCATTGCATTGGTTGCAGGTTGGTGCTCAGCCTTCAGATACAGCAAAAGCAATTTTATCCTACAAAGGTGTGTTACACAAAGATTTCCTCATAAATGGGGTAAAAAAAGGTGCACATACCCTTGAGCAAGCTGAAGAAAAATTTACACAATGGCTCGAAACAAAAGAAAGTAAAATTACCAGTAAAGTTGACACTCTTGCATCAGCCCGTGATGCTAAAGCTGCAGCAAACTTTGAACGGGAAACCAAAATGAAAGAAGCTGTGGCTGCTAAAGTTTTGGCTAAAAATTCACCCCTTGCGGAAGAAGTTTCAGAAACTGCTATGGATGAAGCTACAGAAACTTTAGAAGAAATTGCAAATGAAACGCCAACAGAAATGATGGAAGAAACTACCGAAATGGTAGCTGAAACGCCTGAAATTGTTGAAGAAGTTGTAAATGAAACCCCTGCCGAAACGGTAGAAGAAACCCCGGACGTTATTTCTGAAATATCTGAAACTGTTGAAGAAATTGCAGCCGAAACAACTGAATCGGAAGAAGCAAAACCTGAACAAGAAGCTTAATTTTTAAATTATTTTGGCCAGCCTTGTTTACGTTGGGTTTATAAAAAAAACACACGGATTTAAAGGTGTCGTTAAGATACATATTGAAAATTCAAAATTTACTCTTAATCAAAAGGAACCGCTAATGTTGGAAATCAACAAGAAACCGGTTCCTTTTTTTATGGAACACATTTCAAAATCAGATACTGAATGGCAGGTAAAATTTGAAGACATTCGCTCTGTGGAAGAAGCCGATGAAATTGTTGGATTATCAGTATTTGTGGAGTCGGACGAAAACACCATAGAAGAAATTTGGTCACCAAATGCCAAAGGTTTTAAAATAATTGACAAACAACTTGGCCCTATTGGAGAAGTAGTTCAACACATCCACAAACCGGGTCAGGATATGCTGGAAGTGATTTTTAATTCCAAAACATTTTACATTCCGTTTGTTGAAGAAATGATTGTTGATTTTGATGATGAAAAGCAAATAATTTACACCGACCTTCCCGAAGGTTTAATTTCAATAAATTACTAATGCTACACATTGATATCATATCGGTTTTACCTGCCCTTATCCAAAGTCCCCTGGAACATTCCATATTAAAACGGGGTAAGGATAAAGGTTTGATAAATATCAATGTTATTGACCTCAGACAATACGGTTTGGGAAAATCCCGTTCGGTAGATGATTATCAGTTTGGAGGTGGCGCAGGTATGGTAATGCGGATTGAACCAATTTTTAATTGCATTACTGATTTAAAAAAACATCGCCAATATGACGAAGTTATTTTTTTAACTCCGGATGGTGAAATTTTTGAACAAAAAACTGCAAATAAACTTTCGCTTTGTAATAATATAATTTTGCTGTGTGGCCATTATAAAGGTATTGACGAACGGATACGGGAACATTTAATAACCAAAGAAATTTCTATTGGTGATTTTGTTTTGACTGGTGGTGAATTACCGGCCATTATTGTAGCCGATGCTGTTTGCCGCCTGGTCCCCGGTGTTATAAGTGATGAAGAATCTGCCTTGAGCGATAGTTTTCAGGATAATTTATTGGCACCACCATTATATACAAGACCTGCAGAATTTGAAGGATGGAAAGTACCGGATGTTTTGCTTTCGGGAGACTTTAAAAAAATAAATGAATGGCGGGAGGAAAAGGCCTTGGAGAAAACGAGGTTGAAAAGGCCTGATTTGGAGATTTGAAGATTTGGAAATTTGAAAATTTGAAAATTTGGAAATGGGTTTACATTTCTATCAGTAAATGTGGAAAATAGATTTTAAAATAATAAAAAGTTTTACATTTGTAGTATGTCAAACGAAGAACGAAAAGCTTTGCTAAAGGCAATTGATAGAACTGATAGCAAACGTCTGAAAAGTAAAAAAAGTGCTTTTGATTATTTAGTAAAATTAGGAACAATTACTAAAACAGGTAAACCTAAAAAGCCTTACAATGTAGTAAATGTATAGTATTAGAAGCGGATTAATACTTGGATTTCATGGGTGTGATGAAACAACAAGAAACGAAGTATTGAACCATAGAATGCAATTAAAAGCAAGTACTAATCATTGGGACTGGCTTGGAAGCGGGATTTATTTTTGGGAAAATAATCCAACCAGAGCACTTCGTTTTGCCGAGGAACAATCACTTAGAAAAGATTCTAACATAATGAAACCTTCCGTTTTAGGAGCTGTAATCGACTTAGGGAATTGTTTGGATTTATTGGATGAAGATAATATTACTCTAGTCAAAAAGGCACATTCATCATTAGTTAAGTACTATAAATTAACGAATAAAATTTTGCCGATTAATAAAGCAGGTTCTAATTCAAATTCTGATGATCTCTTAATTCGGAGTTTAGATTGTGCTGTCATAAATAATTTAAATACAAATCAAGATGAAATTAATAAATTTGTTTCGGTAAAGGGGATTTTTACGGAAGGTAAACCCTTAACAACAATTTAACAACAAAACAAACATCTAATATAAAAATCATGAAACATCTATTAATTATTATCGGAATAGCTCTGCTATTATTCGTAGTTGGAGCAAGTTATATCAATGTGAATCAAGCAGTTAGATGTGTTTTTATGGTGATTGGAGTGTTCGGGGTAGCAGCATATTGCAGTATACCTAAGTTTAAAAATTATAACAACGGCTAAAATGAGGAAGTTAATAATCATTATAGCAGTTGCATTTATGAGTTTGAGTAGTGCAACTGCTCAGAGGTACAAGATTAGCCAGTATATGTTTGAGGGTGACAAGGATCTTAAAACTGAATACAGTGGTGGTTTTATAACATTTACTAACACTTATATACGCACTTATTTTATTGAAGTAATTGGTGGGTTTGATATTACGAGTAAATCTAGTCCTGTATGGGTAACTGTAAAGGGCGTTCTTTGCAAAAAAATTACAACATATGCTAAGAATGGGAATGGTGATATAATTATTTTTGATTTATACGAAAGTAATGTAATAACATTTTGTATAATGAAAAACATAACACAAAAAGTAGAAGTAATGTTAATACTTAAATAAACATTTTATTTTGCTCTCTTATAGTATAAAAGCTATGGGAGGGCATTTTATTAAAAATAATTTTCACAAATTTAAACAACATATATCATGAAAGCAGAAATAAAAGAAAAAATTTACATAGGAGTTTCATTCCTAATTATTATAATAGGTTGTGTTGTATGGGATTATACCTCAAAGAAGGAAGTTGAAAAAAAAGAAATATCAAGCGAATGGGTTACATTAACAGACACATTAACAGGGACAAAGTATAATGGCGAGGGATATGAAATAAAATCTGTTTCTAATAATTATGAAGACGAGCCTGCCGAAGTTGAAGGAAAAATAATAATAATCAAAGGATTTTTTATACAGATTAGAATAAATGGGGGGATAGAACAGTATGGTTTCGAAAACATAGAAGAAAGTACAGGTGAACCTGTTAATGGAGTATATTACAAAACAATAAAATATAGGATAACTAAACCTTTTAATGGTTATAGTAAATACTGTTCATTAACTATATACTTAAAAGAAAATAAAGGGCATGCTGTTTTAAAAGATTTCCACGACAAAATCTTATCAGTCTACAATTTAAAATAACAAACAATGCGCTATGTAATAGTAGCGCATTGTATTTTTTATAATTTCACAATTTAAAACAAAAACATATCATGAAAGATTCAATTATAGATTTACATTTAAGTAGTGTAAAATATGGGATACTAAAAAGTTACCAATTATGAAAATGCAGGATTCAGGGAAAAAGATCATATTCAAATTTGTATAAGAGATAGTAGTTGTATTAAAAACTACTTTCTACCAATTCACTAAAAATTAATAATCGTTAAGTTTTTAGTATTAAAATTTTCCATGTGAAATCTCAAATCGTAAATCTAAAATCGTAAATCTAAAATCATAAATCATAAATCTAAAATGTCCCTATCCCTAACCAAACCC
>CAYHCM010000141.1:0-9156 GCA_964355045.1 uncultured Chitinophaga sp.
ACCACCACATTCACAATCCTTCCCTTTACCAAAATAAATTTCTTAACAGGTTTACCTTCCATCCATTTTATTACGGTGGCATCGGCTAATACGGTTTTTTCTATTTCGGCTGGGTCGGCATCCAAAGCAAAAGGAAGGATAATACGGGTTTTGCCATTGATGGAGATGGGGTAATTAAATGTATCATCCGTTAAATATTTTTCTTCAACGGAAGGGTAAATTGCATCTAAAATAGTATTTGTATTTCCTAATCTATGCCAAAGTTCTTCAGCCGTATGTGGGGCAAAGGGACTTAGCATAATCAGGAATTTTTCAAATACCTGGCTGTTTCGGCACTTTTGGGTTTGGAGTTCATTGAGGCAAATCATAAATGAACTTACACATGTATTGAAGGAATATTTTTCAATATCTTCTGCTATTTTTTTAAGGGTTCGGTTTAGTATTTTTAAAGAGGCTTCGTTGGCGGGTTCGTTATTTAAAAGAACGGTTCCATCGTCATTTATGCAATAACTCCAAAAGCGTTTTATAAACCGGCTAACCCCATCAATTCCTTTGGTGTTCCAGGGTTTGTCCTGGTCTATCGGCCCCAAAAACATTTCATACATTCGGAAAGTATCGGCTCCGTATTTTGCTATTATTTCATCCGGGTTCACTACGTTTCGCAGGCGTTTGCTCATTTTGGTAATGGCTTTTTCAAAGGTAAAATTTCCATTATCCATTTTAAATTCAAAACCCCTGAATTGTGAAAATTCTTTACAAAAATTTTCAATTCCTTCCGGCAAAAAACCTTCATCGCTGCTAACATATTCGTTGGGCACCTGAAATTTTAATAACCCTTCCATATCGTTTATCAGGCTATGGCTATAGACTTTTTTACCTATTTGGTCATAGTAAAAATAATATACCTCTCCGCCAATCATTCCTTGATTTACCAATTTTTTATAAGGTTCATCAAAACTAATATGGCCTAAATCATGAAGTACTTTGCACCACATCCGGGAGTACAACAAATGCCCGACGGCATGTTCGGCACCTCCAACGTATAAATCCACCTGTTGCCAATAATCTGATTTTTGTTTGTCGCAAAAGGAATTGTGATTTTTGGGATCCATGTAGCGCAAATAATACCAACTGCTACCTGCATAGCCCGGCATAGTATCGGTTTCACGGATATTTCCATTTTCTAAATTTACCCAATCAGGAATAGTGGAAAGAGGTGATTTTCCATCGCCGGCGGGTTTATAGCTTTTCACATCCGGCAATGTAATTGGGAGGTTTTCCAAAGAATCTGTAATGGCTATTTCATTTTTATAAGATATCGGAAAAGGCTCACCCCAGTAGCGCTGTCGGCTAAATCCGGCATCATGCATGCGGTAGTTTATTTTTTTAGTTCCAATTTCCAACTCTTCCAGTTTATCCAAGACTTTTTGCTTGGCTACCTGAATCGTTAATCCATCAATGGAAAACCAATCACAGCTTGAATTGGTAATATTTCCGTTTTTTTCTTCATAAGCTTTCTCACTCACATCCACCCCTTCAAAAATATTTGGGATAGGGATTCCAAATTTTAATGCAAAGGCATGGTCGCGGCTATCGCCCGAGGGTACCGCCATTATAGCCCCCGTTCCATAGCCCATCAACACATATTCGGCTACAAAAATGGGAATATCTTTTCCGGTAAACGGATGCTGAACAAAGGCTCCCGTAAATACTCCGGTTATTTCTTTGGTTTCTGATTTTCTTTCCAACTCTGTGCGGGATTTGCAGTAATTGACATAATTGGTAACTACCGATTTTTGTTCGGGAGAAGTGATTGAATCTATTAGCGGATGTTCGGGAGCAAGTACCATAAAGGAGACTCCGAAAATGGTGTCGGGGCGGGTTGTAAAAACAGCCACGTTTTCGGGTTGTTGTGCCAGTTTGAAGTTGACAATAGCCCCTTCACTCCTACCAATCCAATTCCTCTGCATTTCCTTTAAACTATCAGGAAAATCAACCGTTTCCAATCCTTCCAACAACCTATCGGCATATTTTGTGATTCTCAAAAACCACTGGCTCATCAATTTTCTTTCCACTGTATAGCCTCCTCTTTCCGAAACCCCGTTCACCACTTCATCATTGGCCAAAACTGTACCTAATTCCTCACACCAGTTGATAGTTGAAACATCTTTATAGGCCAGCCGGTGTTGGGTCAATTCAGTTTGTTGTTCTAATTCTTTCAATTCATTCCAGTGTTTTCCAAATTGATTATGTTTTCCTTTTTTATAAAGTTCAATAAAATTTTCAATGGGTTCGGCTTTATTGATTTCCGGGTTAAACCAACTGTTATACAATTGCAAAAAAACCCATTGCGTCCATTTATAAAAATCAGGATCGCAGGTTTTTACTTCCCGGTCCCAATCATAACAAAAGCCAATATTTTTTAATTGTTCTTTATATCGTTCAATATTTTTATCTGTGGTTTCAGCCGGATGCTGACCAGTTTCAATGGCATATTGTTCAGCAGGCAACCCAAATGCATCAAAACCCATGGGGTGCAAAACATTAAATCCCTGCAAACGCTTAAAACGGGCCACCACATCGCTGGCGATATATCCCAATGGGTGACCTACATGCAGCCCGGCCCCGCTTGGGTAAGGAAACATATCCAAGACATAATACTTTGGTTTATCATATTGCTCCGTAACCTTATAAACCCGGTTTTTCTCCCAGGTTTCCCGCCATTTTTTTTCTATTTCTGTAAAATTGTAGGTGCTCATTTTGGTTTTGCAAAAATAAGGGTTTTAGAAATGTGACAATTTGGAGATTTGGAGATTTAGTCCACTTCGAAAAATAATTAAATATAGAATTGCCACTAAAACACAAAAGCACCAAAATCCACAAAATTTGAATAGCAACAATATATTATTATTGAAACTTTGTGCTTTTGTGTTTTTGTGGCCAAAAAAGACTTTACGGAGTGGACTCAAATATCAAAATTAATTTACCAAACAAACGTTTGTTTTATTAAAAAATTCCTTTTAATTTTGAAGCACATTCCAAGCATGGCTTTAACCAAAACCGATATCATCAAAAAATCCATTCCTGTTTTTAAGGAAAAAGGCTATGGAGCTACTGCCATGGCTGATATTGCTTCGGCTTGCGGGGTATTAAAAGGTAGTTTGTACCATCATTTTCCTTCAAAAGATGATTTGATGCGCGAGGTTTTATTATACCTGAAAGAATATTTTATAGAAAAAGTTTTTGTCATTGCCTATAATGAAGAATGGTCGGTTGAAAAACGGATAGAACGATTAGCCCGAAAATCAGAAGAACAATTTTTGGAAGGTCCGGGTGGATGTTTTATGGCTATGATTGGAACTGAGACGGTTATTAGTATTCCAAAATTTAATGAAATAATAATTGGTTTTTTCGCAGATTGGAAACTTGCTTTCGTACATTTGTACAGTCAGATTTGCAACGAGAAACAAGCCTCCGAGCAAGCTGACAGGGCCATTATGATTATTGAAGGGGCGGTGCTCATGATGCGGATTCATAACAATCCGGATTATTTAACCCATGTTCAGGAAAATTTGGTAAAGGAATTTAAAGAATTGTCGCTAATTAAAAATGAAATACTATAAAAAATGGAAAATTTATTAACACATATTGAAATCAATCCCGGTGTTTGTCATGGAAAGCCAGTTATTAAAGGAACTCGAATGATGGTTCAAAGTATATTGGAATACATGGCCGGTGGAAGTTCGGTGGATGATATTTTAATATCATTCCCGGATTTAAATCAATTAGATATTCAGGCTTGTTTACAATTTGCAAGTTTGACTATGAAAAATCAATCCCTTGTAATAATTGATTAACCTATGGCTAAAGGTTTTTTTATAGATGCTCAACTGCCGTCAATACTTAAACAATTGTTTTTAGAATTTGGAATAATAGCTTTTCATACCAAAGACCTACCTGATAAAAATAAAACAAAGGATCAGAATATTATTTTGTTTGCTGATAGCAAAGATTTGGCAATAATCACCAAGAATTCGGATTTTTTCTATTCTCAATTAAGGCATGGACATCCTAAAAAACTTGTTTTAGTTAAGTTTGGAAATTTATCATTAGAAGAGACCATTTCATATTTTAAAGAAAATATTAAACGAATTAATTCCGAAATCAGACATAAGAATTTAATAATTTTAGAAAAACGCAATAACACAAAATAAATGAAGAAAAATGTAAAACTTTTAACATTGCTGTTTTTTATTGTTATTGGCTGTAGTAACAAAAACAAAACATCCAAAAATGATACCATTACTAACCTTGAAAATCAAACAGTCACTGACGAAGTATGGAAACAATTCCTGAGAGTTCCGGTTAGTACTATGGAGAAAATGCCTCCTGACTCAAATTGTTTTATAATCCTGAATCATAAAAAAGTTTCGTATTACAAGAAAAACCAACTCGTATTTTCGGATGATTTATTTGAATATATGAAAAATGACAGCCTGATTGTGTATCGCATAAATAATCAGCCAATGATTCAGATTGGGTATAACCGAAAAGATTCAATCGTATTATTAACAACAGGACATCCTGAAGGTGGTGGCAATCCAACAGGAGATATGGAATATTTTGCAAAAAAAGTACAAAGTCAACCTGTTGTTCCATTTCATTAAATTTAAAAAAAACATACTGTGACCACACGAAAAATAAAAAAAGTCGCCATTTTAGGTTCAGGAGTTATGGGAAGCCGATTGGCTTGCCACTTTGCAAATGCAGGCGTTAAAACCTATTTGCTGGATATTGTGACCCCAAATTTATCGGAGGCTGAAATATCAAATCCTGCCTCGCGAAACAAACTTGTAAATTCAGCCCTGGAGGCCGCTCTTAAATCAAATCCGTCGCCTATTTATGATAAAAGTTTAGCCAGATTAATCACCACCGGAAATCTGGAAGACAATATGGATTGGCTTAAAGAAGTAGATTGGATAGTGGAAGCAGTAGTTGAAAATTTAGAAATCAAAAAACAACTTTTCGAAAAAGTGGAATTATTCCGTAAGCCCAGAACTTTGGTTAGCAGCAATACAAGCGGAATCCCAATTTCATGGATGGCCAAAGGACGAAGCGATGATTTCAGAGCCTATTTTTGCGGCACCCATTTTTTTAATCCTCCCCGTTATTTAAGGCTCTTAGAAATAATTCCAACCAAAGAAACCAACCCTGAAGTGGTGGATTTTTTGATGAATTATGGAAGTTTATTTTTGGGTAAAACGACTGTAAAATGCAAAGACACTCCGGCCTTCATCGCTAATAGGGTTGGGATTTACAGCATTATGGCTGTGTTTAAATTAATGGATACTCTGGGTTTGAGTATTGAGGAAATTGATATGATAACCGGCCCGATTACTGGCAAACCAAAATCTGCAACTTTTAGAACCAGCGATGTAGTTGGTTTGGATACCCTGGTAAAAGTAGCCAATGGTTTGGAAATGGGTTTGAGAGATGATAAAGATAAAGATATTTTTAAAATTCCGGCCTATTTGCAAACCATGCTCGATAACAAATGGCTGGGAGATAAAACAAAACAGGGATTTTATAAAAAAACAAAAGGAGCTGATGGCGAAACCCAAATTATGGCCCTCGACCTTAAAACGATGGAATACCATCCACAAACCAAGCCACGGTTTGATTCGGTGGGGAATGCCAGGCAGATAGATAGTTTAAAAGACCGTTTAAAATTCTTCTCCACCCAAACCGATAAAGCCGGAAAGTTTTTTAACCAATTAAATTACCATGTATTCCAATATGTAAGCCATCGTATTCCTGAAATTTCCGATAGTCTATACCAGGTTGATGATGCCATGAAAGCCGGATTTGGTTGGGAAATGGGGCCATTTGAAATGTGGGATACTCTAGGAATAGAACGAACACTGGAGGCCATGAAAAGAGAAGGCATAGAACCGGCAGTTTGGGTAAATGAGATGTTGGCAAAGGGCATTCGAAAATTTTATAAAACTGAAAATGGCAAACATTATTTTTATGAAATAGAAAAAGGCGAATATGTTTTAATTCCCGGCCGTGAAAGCTTTATAATTTTAGAAAACTATAAATCCGTTACCCCCATTTGGCAAAACTCAGGTTGTACACTTCAACACATTGGCGACGGCGTTTTAAATCTTGAATTTCACACCAAAATGAATACGCTTGGAAGTGAAATTTTAGAAGGAATTAATAAATCCATCGAAATAGCAGAAAAGGATTATGCCGGATTGGTTTTGGGAAACAATGCTCCCAACTTTTCAGCAGGAGCCAATCTCGCTATGGTGTTTATGCTGGCTATTGAACAGGAATACGACGAACTGGATTTTGCCATTCGCTATTTTCAAAATACAGTGATGCGGTTGCGGTATTCGTCCATTCCTACGGTTATTGCCCCGCATGGCTTGACTTTAGGGGGTGGTTGCGAAATGACCCTTCATGCCGATGCTGCCATAGCTGCCGCCGAAACCTATATTGGTTTGGTGGAATTTGGGGTGGGAGTAATTCCCGGAGGCGGTGGTACCAAAGAATTTGTGGTAAGAGCTTCCGATTCGTATTATGAAGGAGACCCGCAATTACCAACCTTGCAGGAACGGTTCACCACCATTGCCACAGCCAAAGTTGCTACCTCTGCCCATGAAGCATTTAACTTGGGTTTGTTGCATCATGATAAAGACAAAATGGTAATCAACATTGATCACCAAATAAGTGAAGCCAAACAAAAAGTTTTGGAATTGGCCGAAGCCGGATATACCCAGCCCGTTCCCCGGGAAGATATTTTGGTTTTGGGTAAAACAGCTTTGGGAGCCTTATATGCCGGAACGGAAGCTTTTGAAATTAGCAATTACGCCAGCGAACACGATAAAAAGATAGCCCGAAAATTAGCTTTTGTAATGGCCGGAGGTGATTTAAGTCAGCCCACCCGGGTTTCAGAACAGTATTTATTAGATTTGGAACGGGAGGCATTTTTAAGTTTGTTGGGAGAAAAGAAAACATTGGAAAGGATTCAGTCCATTTTAAAATCGGGGAAACCACTAAGGAATTAATATTGGTACAGAGATTTTTAGTAGAGAGAAATGAGACTATTTAAAATTTCTAAACAATCTTGGTTGGAGGCAGCGTCCCCCTTTGAAGGGGGTTGGGGGATGATTTTGAAATATGAATACAACTTAATAAGATAAAAATGAAAAAAGCTATCCTATTAACAATCGTATTAACATTTGCTTATTTAGGGCGTTCACAGGATTTTGAAAAAGAAATAAAAAACCTGAAGACTCCTGAAGATATTAAAATTTATTGGGATAACCTTAAAGACCTTGACCAATCAAAAAGAGGTTTAAGTACAAATGACACTTTGGATAATAATAATTTCAAAAAAGTAATACTATTAATAAAATATCATGGTTATCCAAAGGGTTCCAGGGTGCCAAATATTATAGTTACTCATCAGCGTTCACGTGATGTTAGAGAATTTTACTTCCCCATTTTTTATCAGGCATATAAAAATGGCGAAGCCGATACAGGATGGTTCTTTCATATATTAAGAGGGGTACATAGAGGAAGATATGGACGAGATTTTATCAGGGGAAGACAAATTGAACCCAAAGATGTCGATACAATTATGGGAAGAATGCAACCCTATCTTAATCCAAAAATTGATTTATCTATTGATAAATTTGATTTTCTGTATAATAAATACATTTCAGACTTAAAAGCTATTACGAGTAGTGAAGTAATGCATTCCTGGGTTACGACAGATAAAAGTCATTGCTTCTTTTATAAATTCCTAAATAAGCTTTATTTCTACATGCTTTATTCAGATAATTCAAGTGGTTTTCCTCAGGAAATAAAATTTAACTCAGAAAAAAATCAGTATGAATATGCGGATTCTTTTGATAATGACTTTTTTATAATTGATGATAAAAGAAATCTTCAAGCGTTTCAAAGTGGGAAACTTAGATTGGAGGCGAAAATTGAATTGTAATATTTTAAAAAAATGAACACAGCATACATAGTAAAAGGCTTCAGAACAGCCATCACCAAATCCAAACGAGGCGGATTCAGATTTACTTCGCCTGTGGACTTTGGGGCAGATGTAATCAATCATTTGTTGGCTTCTGTTCCTAATTTAGACCCAAGCCGAGTGGATGATTTGATTGTTGGAAACGCAGTTCCCGAGGCGGAACAAGGCTTGCAAATGGCGCGCTGGCTGGCTGTGCGGAGCAAACTACCACTTTCTGTTCCTGGCGTTACCGTTAACCGATATTGCGGCAGCGGAATAGAAACCATTGCCATGGCCACCGCCAAAATCCAAAGCGGAATGGCCGATTGTATTATTGCAGGCGGTGTAGAAAGCATGAGTTTGGTGCCAACGGTCGGGTATAAAACTGTTCCCAATTATACCATCGCCACCGAACATCCCGATTATTTTATTGGCATGGGTTTAACTGCCGAAGAGGTTTCCATAAAATACAAGGTAAACCGCCAGGATCAGGATGAGTTTTCCTTTAATTCCCATCAAAAAGCCTTTGCAGCTATTGATTCCGGAAAATTTAAATCGGAAATAGTCCCCATAACAATTGAAGAAACCTACTACGATTCGGGCAAACGAAAAACCAGAAGTTTTGTGGTAGATATGGATGAAGGCCCGCGAAAAGACACCTCAAAAGAAGTTTTGTCGGGTTTAAAACCTGCCTTTAAAATGGGTGGATTAGTTACAGCAGGAAATTCGTCTCAAACCAGTGACGGTGCAGGTTTTGTGATAGTAATGAGTGAAAAAATGATGAAGGAATTGGGTTTGGAACCCGAAGCCCGAATTGTGACATGTGTAAGTGCTGGTGTAAATCCCCGTTACATGGGAATTGGTCCTTGTGAAGCCGTTCCCAAAGCATTATCACGAACTGGCTTGACATTAAATGATATGGATTTGATAGAATTGAATGAAGCGTTTGCTGCGCAATCATTGGCAGTTATCCGAACATTAAATTTAGACCCCTCCAAAGTAAACCCAAATGGCGGTGCCATTGCGTTAGGACATCCATTGGGATGTACCGGGGCAAGATTAGCCATCACAATTAGTAGGGAATTAAAAGAAAGAAAGAAAAAGTATGGACTTGTGACAGCCTG
>CAYHCM010000142.1:0-9108 GCA_964355045.1 uncultured Chitinophaga sp.
AATTCATCTCAATTGAATAAGACTTTTTTGAAGGAAGGGTTTCAATAGTTTTCATTAGATTTCCCACAAGATCATAAACCTCAATCGAAACATCTTTTCCCGGATTTTCAATTTCAATTATAAAATTCCCATCATTAGGATTTGGGTAAATTTTAAAACCTTTTAGTTTGTCAATATTCAAAATTCCTACCGTTACATTTTTGCAGGTTTGAGATGTGCAACCGGCTAGATTGGTTACTTTAAGGCAAATGGTGTATTGACCGGAAGATTTTAAAGTATGGGAATAATATCCGTTGGTAGTAGTAGCACTTTCCGTGCTTCCAAACTTCCATTGGTATTTTGTATTTCCCTGAACTGTGGCTCTTAAATCCACTTTATTACCAGTAGTTGTAAAACTAAAATCAGAATCGGGATTGGAATTAACGGTTAAGGCTTTGGTTAAAGAATCAGAACAGCCGTTAGTAACGACAGCCACCAAAGTAACATTAAACGTAGTGGTGCTTGAAATTTGGAATTTGTGCCTTGGTTCTTGGGATTTGGAATTTAGTCCATCCCCAAATTTCCAGTTATAGCCCGTCGCATCTTGGGATTTATTTTTAAAAACAGCACTGTCGCTTTCACATACATCTTCGGCTGTAAAATCCGCTTTGGATTGGGGTTTAATAACAATAGTTTTTTTGAGGGTATCGGTGCAGCCGTTATCGGAGGCTAAAATAAGTGTCGTGGTTGAGGTTCCTGCGTCAGCAAATTTATGGCTTGGATTTTCGAGGGTGGAAGTAGCTTCGTTATTAAAATCCCAGTTGAAGTAGGTGGTTATAGGGGATGGTGGTTTTGTTCCGGTAAACTGAAATTTGGTGGGGGTGCGGCTGCAGGCTAAATCATAAATGAAGTCTGCTTTGGGGGCTGGTTTAATGGTAATTATTTTTTTGATGGTGTCGTTTGGCAAGCTGCAATTGTCTTTTAAAATCAAGGTTAAGGATGAGGTTGAGGTTGAGGCTAAGGTTAAGGTTGAGGTTGAGTCAATGAGTTTGTTATTTAACACCCAATAAAATTTATACCCTTTTGCATCTCCGCCCTGAGCGGTGGCTGTGTATTTCATTTTTTGACCGGAGCAAATGGTTGTATCCCTTAAATTGGCGCTTACTTTCAAAGGTGGTTTTACGGTCACATTAAATTCTGCTGTATCGCCTAATGCCTCACAGCCATCATTTACGATGAGTTGGATTTTTAACGATTTGGAAGTTGTATATTTTAAAGAATCCGTTATTGATAAAACTTTATCTGTTATTAAATCTTTCCATTGAAATTGTAAATTTTTTGAAGAAACTCCTGTTACCAAAGCTCTGTATTTTATTGTTTGACCTGAGCAAAGCACAGTATCTCTGAATGTGGTTTTTAGGATGACTGCTTTTCGCTGGCTTATGTTTATATACACCGTATCTTTTATCGAAGAACACTCGTCACTTAATACTAGGGCAAGCTTCTCTGATAATTTAGTATCAACCGAAGGAGTGTAAAAAAGGGTATCGAACCGGGTGGTACTCCCTTGTTTAAGCGGAAAGAATGAACCGGATGGATTGACAAAATACCATTTCCATTTATACCCTCGTGCCACACCATATTCAAAACGGGCAGGGATGTTCAGCTCGTAATTAGAACAAACAACGGTATCATTAAACCCAATAATGGCTTTGGGATTTTCTCGAACCAGAATTTTCTTGAATGCCGTATCAGGTTTCCCGCAACCACTGCTATCGGCTATCACGATGCGATAAACAGTATCTTTATCAGGCCATACAAGGGGCTGCCTCAAGGAGGTATTGTTCATATTGTACTTAGGTGTCCATGTCCATTTAGTGCCTCCATAGGTATTGAGTCGGATAGTATCGCCCCGGCAAATGGTGTCGGGCGGCCCCGGATCGGCTTTGTCGGTTGAATAAATAAGCAATCGCAGGGTATCGGTTTTATAATAACTCTGTACAGCCGGTTTGGTGCTCAGTATCCGTATTCGATACAAGGGAGAAGATGAAACTTTGAACAAAGGCAATCTGCATGTTATGAAGGTATCCTTATTAGTCTTAATCCTGCCTAATTCGCGGTAACCGGATTCAAAATTTCCGTATTCATTACTCAGTTGGGCAATAAAATAATTGGTAGAATCGAAACGGCCATATTTTGCAAAGGGAATTTTAATGCTGTCGCCGGCACAGTAAGGGCCGGGTTTTACCTTGCCACGGGTTATGTAATAGTCGGATATTCTGGTTACCCATCCGCTGGCATCGTTGTTTAGAGTTGTGTCACTAAAAGGACCCATTACTATCTTTTTTCCATACCGACCACCAACATATACCGATCTTTGGGCAAGAACTGCCATACAACCCACCGCTCCTTCTGATTTTCCGCCGGTAGCCCATAATACATTTCCCAGAGTATCGGCTTTTATAAAAAGCGGGTAATAATTCTTATTATTTCCGAAAAGTATGGTGCTGTCTATTAATAACTTGTCATAGGCTCCACCTCCGAAGTATAAATAGCCATTGTCGAATACGCCATTGACCCAATATGTTGTATAGTTTGGATAAGAATAACTTTCAATCACTTTAGGTCGAAAAAACCATCTCGGTTTAAACGAAGTGGAAATAGAAGCAGCATATATTTCGGGCCGGTTTGTTCCCGGAGCGTAATGAGGAATGATTTTTTGTTTACCCCAAGAAATTGTATCGCTAAAAGCACCCCCTAAATATAAATGTTTCCCATCTGTAACCATACAACCAATTGCCCAGTAATTTTGACCCTTTACGCAAAATCTCCTGTTGTAATTGCCAAGTGTATCGGTTTCGGCTACATACCCGGAACCTTTATAAAATGTATCGCCCTTGATAACGACTTCATTTCCGGCCACATTACCTGATATAAATAGTTTTTTATTTAAATTTACTATAGACGATATTTCAAACCTTGTAGCGGAAGTGCTGTAATAAAGAAAATTTGACCATTTAACTGTGCCATTGCTTTGGTTTATTTCTCCAAAAGGATAAGAGTATGCCGAACCAAAGATATATGAAATACTACCGATTCTGCAATTTCCATGAACTTTGGCTGTAAAAAATAACCGGTCGCCCGAATTGAAAATGATTGGATACGCTAATGTATCCCCTATTCCTGTTTGAGTGACCCATACAAAATTAAGGTTCTTGTCGAATTTGGCAAACACTATAGTTCCATCATACTTACTTAATGTTATCGAATCAATTTTTGATTTTATATTATTGAGATGTCCACCAAGATAAATATTACCTTGTTTGTCCTTACACATTTTAGGTGCTCCAAAATCACCAACTAACTTTGCATTGACAACTTTACCTGTACTATCTATGCGTAATAAGTATGTAGAAATAAAGTTGCTGGTTTTTGAAATAAACGTAAATGTATCAAAACGAAAAGTGTCGGGTTTATATGATATGCCATTATAAGTGAGTACAGATAATATAGCCCCGCCGCCCTGCTCAGGACTTATGCCATAAACCCCACCTCCTGAGAATTTAAATGTCTTTAGCCATTGGAAGTTTTGAGCTGCCAGATTATTCGACAAAAGAACCAATGCCAGAATAAATAAAAACGAATTGCAGCATTTCAGGGATATTCGTTTCATCAGATGCTATAGCATTTAAAGATTACTTAATTATTAGACTTCAATAATCCAAAAGGTTTCAGAAATTGGAGGGTAAAGATTTTAATAGTGTAACATTCAACTACCTTGTTTTTCATTTGTGAGGTATCAATAACCAACAACTACTCTTTGATTCCAAAAAACTCCGCCATTATTTACCCTTACCAAATAAATTCCCGCTTCCACCTCTAAATCCAAAAAAGTAGCTTTTTCAACCTTAGTAACCATTTTCACCAATCTTCCCATCATATCATAAACCTCAACAGAAACTTCCTTTCCCGGATTTTCTATTTCAACTATAAAATTCCCATCATTCGGGTTGGGATAAATTTTAAAACCAGATGGCTTAGCAATTCCCGAAATACCAACCGTTACATTTTTGCAGGTTTGTGCAGTGCAAGCGGCCAGATTGGTAACTCTAAGGCACACGTTGTATTGGTCGGATGATTTTATCGTATGAGTAAAATATCCAACGGTGGTAGTGGCGCTATCCGTATTTCCAAACTTCCATTGATATTTTGTATTTCCCTGAACGGTGGCCCTTAAATCCACCTTGTTACCCGTAGTTGTAAAACTAAAATCAGAATCGGGATTGGAATTAACGGTGATGGCTTTGGTTAACGAATCGGAACAGCCGTTAGTAACGACAGCCACCAAAGTAACATTAAACGTGGTGGTGCTTGAAATTTGGAATTTGTGCCTTGGATTTTGGGATTTTGAATTTTGGCCGTCGCCAAATTTCCAGTTATAGCCTGTTGCTTCTTGAGATAAATTTTTAAAAACCGCACTGTCACTTTCACAAATATCTGAGGTTTCAAAATCGGCTTTGGATTGGGGTTTAATTTCGATTATTTTCTTTAACGTATCGGTGCACCCATTGTCGGATGCTAAGATAAGGGTAGAGGTTGAGGTTCCTGCGGCAGCAAATTTATGGGAAGGATTTTCGAGGGTGGAAGTAGCTTCCTTATTAAAATCCCAGTTGAAATAGGTAGTTATGGGAGATGGTGATTTTGTACCGGTAAACTGAAATTTGGTAATGGTTCGGCTACAGGCTAAATCATAGGTAAAGTCCGCCTTGGGGGATGGTTTAATGGTAATCGTTTTTTTAATGGTATCGTTTGGGATGGTGCAATTGTCTTTGAGGATTAAGGTTAAGGTTGAGGTTGAGGTTGAGGTTAAGGTTGGGGTTGAGGTTGAGTCTATGAGTTTGTTATTTAACACCCAATAAAATTTATATGCTTTTGCATCTCCCCCTTGGGCTTTGGCTTTGTAGCTTATGGTTTTCCCAAAACAAATAGTGGTATCCCTTAAATTGGCAGTTGCTTTTAGTGGTGGTTTTACAGTAATATTAAATTCTGCCGTGTCGCCCAATGCCGGGCATCCATCGTTTACTATCAATTGGATTTTTAAGGTTTTTGAAGTTGTAAATTTAAAAGAATCAGAAGTTGATAAAACAGTATTTGTGATTAAATCTTTCCATTGGAATTGCAAATTTTTTAAAGAGCCTCCTGTTATTAAAGCTCTGTATTTTATTGTTTGACCAGAGCAAAGCACAGTATCTCTGAATGTCGTTTTTAGCATAACTTCCTTTCGTTGACTTATGTTTATATACACCGTATCTTTTATCGAAGAACACCCGTCACTTAATACTAGGGCAAGCTTTTCAGATAATTTGCTGTCAACCGAAGGGGTATAAATCAGGGTATCGAACCGGGCATCAGAGCCTTGTTTAAGCGGAAAAAATGAACCGGATGGATTGACAAAATACCATTTCCATTTATACCCTCGTGCCACACCATATTCAAATCGGGCAGGGATGTTCAGCTCGTAATTGGAACAAACGATGGTATCATTAAACGCAATGATTGCTTTGGGATTATCACGAACAAATATTTTTTTGAATGCAGTATCCGGCTTGCCACAGCCGCTGCTATCAGCAATCACAATGCGGTATATGGTATCTTTATCAGGCCAAACAAGGGGCTGCCTCACAGATGCATTGTTCATATTGTACGTAGGTGTCCATGTCCATTTGGTGCCTCCATAGGTATTGAGTCGGATAGTATCGCCCCGGCAAATGGTGTCGGGCGGCCCGGGGTCGGCTTTGTCGGTTGAATAAATAAGCAAACGGAGGGTGTCGGTTTTATAATAACTCTGAACTGCCGGTTTGGTGCTCAATATCCGTATGCGATACAAGGGAGAAGATGAAACTTTGAACAATGGCAACCTGCATGTTATGAAGGTATCCTTGTTTGATTTTATTCTGCCCAATTCCCGGTAGCCCGATTCAAAATTCCCGTATTCATTGCTCAATTGGGCTATAAAATAATTGGTAGAATCGAAACGGCCGTATCTTGCAAAAGGAATTTTAATGCTGTCGCCGGCACAATACGGGCCGGGTTTTACCTTGCCGCGGGTTATATAATAGTCGGAAATTCGTGTAACCCATCCGCTTCCGCTGTATCCATTTGAACTGGTATCACTAAATGACCCCATTTCTATTTTATTCCAATATACACCGCCTGCATATACCGATCGTTGCGCCAAAACAGCCATGCACCATATGGCTCCTTCTGATTTTCCTCCGGTAGCCCATAATACATTTCCCAGGGTATCAGTCTTAATAAAAAGTGGGAAACCACTCTTATTATTCCCGGAAAGAATACTGCTGTCAATTAATAACTTGTTAAGGGCAATGCCACCAAAGTATAAATAACCATTGTCGAAAACTGCATTCCCGAAACCATTTACATAGCCTAAATAAGTGTAGAAATCAATAACTTTAGGCCGGAAGAACCACCTCGGTTTAAAGGAAGTGGAAATAGAAGCAGCAAATATTTCAGTCCGGTTAGTTCCGGGAGCATAATGAGGGGAAATCTTTTGTTTACCCCAATACATGGTATCCACAAAATGACCCCCTAAATACAAGTGTTTCCCATCTGTAACCATACAGCCAAAGTAGGATTGGCCTTTTACGCAAAATCTTCGGTTATAATTTCCAAGCGTATCGGTTTCGGCCACATAACCGGATGTTTTATAAAAAGTGTCGCCTTTGATAACAACCTCACTGCCGCCGATTGTTCCGGATATAAATAGTTTCTTGTTTAAATTTACTATGGCTGATACTACAAACCTCGTAGTGGAGTTACTGGCGTATAAATAATTTGACCATTTGATAGCACCATTAATCTGATTTAATTCTCCGAATGGATAGGAATGAGGTGAACCGAAAAAATAGGAAGTGCCTCCTATAGTGCAACTCTGATAAGTACTCACAATAAAATAAATCCGATCATCTGAATTAGTAAGATAGATACATTGAGCTAAGGTATCACCAACGCCTGTTTGTGTGGCCCAAACGAAATTAAAGTTCTTGTCGAATTTGGCAAATACGATGGTTCCATTATATCTACTCATAGTTACCGAACCCACGGTTGATTTTACCTCATCCAGATACCCGCCAAGGTAAACATTACCCTGCTTGTCCCTGCACATTTTAAGACCTCTAAAATCACCGGCAAGCTTTGCATTGATTACTTTACCACTACTGTCAATGCGCAAGAGGTAGGTAGAATGATAATTGCTTGATTTGGAAATAAATTTAAAGGTATCAAACCGAATGGTATCGGCTTTGTAAATAGTTCCATCGCCGAAGGTTGTAACATCCAGAATAGCTCCCCCACCCGGCTCCGGACTTATACTACGAACTACCACTCCATTCTTGAATTTAAAAGTCTTCAGCCATTGGAAGTTTTGGGCTTCCAGATTATTTGACAAAAGAACCAATGCCAAAATAAATAAATTTGAATTGAAGCATTTAAGAGGTAATCGTTTCAGCAGATGATATAGCATTTAAAGATAACTAATTTATTAGACTTCAATAAGCCAAAAGGTTTCATAAATTAAATGATAAAAACAGTAATAACGTAACATTCAACTGCCTTGTTTTTCATTTGTGAGGTATCAATAACCAACAACTACTCTTTGATTCCAAAAAACTCCGCCATTATTTACCCTTACCAAATAAATTCCCGCTTCCACCTCTAAATCCAAAAAAGTAGCTTTTTCAACCTTAGTAACCATTTTCACCAATCTCCCCATCATATCATACACCTCAACAAAAACTTCCTTACCCGGATTTTCAATTTCAAGAATAAAATTCCCATCATTTGGATTTGGGTAAATTTTAATCTGCCTTTGGCGGATGGCAATAGCTGAAACACCAACCGTTACCGAAACCTCTTTACACGTTTTTGAAAAACATCCGGCGGCATTTATCACCTTTAAACAAGCGATATATTTACCCGGATTTTTAGGGTAGGTATATTTCAAATCAGAACTCGTGGTGGCTGCACTGTCGCCATTGCCGAAAAACCATTTATATTCAGTATTGCCCGGCTGCGAGGCTTTAAAATCAATGACATTATTAAATGTACTGAAGGTGAAAGCTGAGACAGGATTGGCATTGACCGATACCGCTTTTGTAACAGAATCGGAACATCCATCTGTATTTTTGCCTGCCAAAGTCACATTAAATGTTTGTGAAACACCACCAATAATATATATATGTGAAGGAGATACTAAAACCGAGTTTTGCCCATCCCCAAATTTCCAGAAATAGCTCAATTTATTTATTTCAGCAGAAATGTTTTTGAATCGTACGCTATCATTTTCGCAAACATCATAAACTGTAAAATCAGGTTTGGGGTTAATAAACGTAAGCCGGGATATAAGTGTGTCCTTTTTATTTTTATAAAACAGTATCAGGCGTATTGTAAAATTGCCATAGTTGGTATAAACATGCGAGACGTTGGTTATATTAATTGAATAATTGCTTTTTGAGACCGTATCACCAAAATCCCATTTTACGGAATCTAAATTCAAATTTTCAGGAATTGAGAAGAATGTTGGTTTGTAAGTACACGATTTGGTAACTTTAATACTAAGCGATTTGAAGCATCTTAAAATATGAACAGATGCCGAATCTTTTCCGCAAATATTTGAAACAGTTAATTTATAAATACCCGTATCTTTTACTACAATGGTTTGGCTTGTAGCTTTTGTATTCCATTTATATGTTACATCATTATTTGTATTTGCCCCATCCAATTTAAGGGATATTGAATCACAAAAAATACTGTCGGCCGGAAGGATTGCTTTAGGTTTTGTTAAAAATTTCAGACTGATTGTGTCAACAGATGTTCCGCAAATATTGAATACCCTTACCCAATATTTCCCGGTTTTTGATACTGTATCCGTTTGTTGAGTTTTGCTTGTTCCCCATTTATATTTATTGAAGAGTGAATTGTTTTTGGCATCCAACACATAAGTGGATTTATTACAAAATCCGGTGTCTTTTTCTAGGTTAACATTAGGTTTGGTTAATGTTGAAACATTTATGGTATCTTTTTGAAAACACCCGTTTGCATCTTTCACTT
>CAYHCM010000143.1:0-1211 GCA_964355045.1 uncultured Chitinophaga sp.
TAGAGATACATCATTGTCATCATGGATTGACGAACATTATAGCATGCGGATAATGTTACGACATCCTCAAGTGGTCGGTTTAATTCATCTTCCACATTTCTTAGTTCGATGAGCGTTTGTTTCAGTGAATTAATAATTTCATTTGTGGTCATAATCGTTAATTTTTAAGTCCATAAATATATAAATAGCAACACCAGTCCTATGGTTGCCGAAAAAAAGTAAATAGCATATTCCTGTGTTTTACCCGATTGTATAATTTTTATTTTTTCTGATAAAACACCTGTTGTTTTAGCTGTAAGATTTACCCCGCCATCCACAATATTTTTATCAATCCATGCTGCCGGTTTTGCGACCAGATTAAATATTATTTTTTTGGTAATAAACAGATACAGTTCATCCATAAGGAATTTTTTATAAGCCAGTTTATAGAAACTATTTAATCCAATTGCTACTTTTTGCGGGGTTAAATTCTTTTTCTGATAAAGTAATGAGGCGAGTAAAATTCCTGCAAGAGCCAGTAATACCGGAGCTATAGAGAATGAAAGATGCAAGTGAGTAATTAATTCTTTGCCATCAGATGAAACAAATTTTCCGAAAGGAATAAGGCCTGAAAAGATGGAAAAAACGGCCAAAACAATTACCGGAAACAACATGGAATTTGGGGCTTCGTTCGTATGTTTAGCATGATTGGATTCAGTATTCCAGAAAATTTTGAAATATAAACGGAACATATAAAATGCCGTAATCATGGCAGTAAAAATGGCGGCAAAAAATATAATTTTATCATGATGCCAAGCCGCTAATAATATTTCTTCTTTGCTAAAAAAACCTGAGAAGGGCGGTATACCGGCTATGGCTAAACAAGCTATTAAAAAACACAAATGGATTAGAGGCATTTTCTTTCTCAAACCTCCCATATCGTTCATTTCATTGCTGTGAATATAATGTATAACTGCCCCGGCACCCAAAAATAACAAGGCTTTGAACAAGGCATGAGTAAATAAATGAAACATGGAAGCCATGAAACCTAAACCATTTTCACCACCGTAGCCAGAAACGCCCAAGGCAAACATCATAAATCCAATTTGTGATATGGTAGAATAGGCTAAAACCCTTTTTATATCAGTTTGGGTACTCGCTATGATGGCTGCAAACAAGGATGAAAATACACCTATATACGCCACAACTTCAAGTGAAACCTGACTTGATAA
>CAYHCM010000143.1:1311-4266 GCA_964355045.1 uncultured Chitinophaga sp.
TAAAAAGGATGAAACTCCTACCAACTCCCAAAAAATATACATCTGGAATATATTGGTTGAAAGAACCAAACCCAGCATGGAAAATGTAAACAAGGAAAGAAATGCGTAATAAGTTGAAATACGTGGTTCGCCTTTCATATAGCCAATGCTATAAATATGAACCATCAGTGAAATGAACGTTACCACAACAATCATCATCACCGAAATGGGGTCTAATAAAATTCCCATATCAATAGATATATTATTGGAAAACTGAAGCCAGGTATGTTTAAAGACAGTGATTTTTTGATAAACACCATCCACTTTTCCAATCTCGAAAAAGTAGTGATAAGCCACAACCGCAGATGCAATGAAGGAAACTAAAAGTGACATGGTTCCAATGGTTTTGCCGGCCTTTTTGAAATAACTGCGGCCTGCCAATGCCAGTAACAAAAAACTAAAAAGCGGAAGCAAAGGAATGAGTACTACCCACCCCAAAACCTTATCAAAAGGAACAACCTGATTGGTAATTATATTTAATAGTATCGTGTTCATTTTTTATTCCTTGTTTAATATTTCATTACATCCGCATCTTCAATATCAATAGATTTATAATTTCTGTAAAGGTTAATTATTATGGCAATGGCTACAGCCGCTTCGGCTGCTGCAATGGTTATGATGAACAAAGTAAAAAATATACCGTCCAGTTTATCGGCATACAGATATTTGTTGAAAGCAATAAAATTAAGATTAACACTGTTTAAAATTATTTCCACAGCCATCAGCATGGTTATCATATTTCGGCGGGTCATAAACCCATATACACCAATAAAAAATAAAATGGTACTGACAAATAATATATGTTCTAAACCTATTTCGTTCATGATATTTCTTCTTTATGTGCCGGTCTCTTAATGGCAATTACAATACACCCAATCATAGCAGCCAATAACAAAATACTTACGACTTCAAACGGTAATACAAAACCATGTTCGGTGGTACTTAACATTTGTCTTCCAATATTTTTTGTCTCTGGGTCCACATCTGGATTTATTGTACCTGTAAATTTTTGTTCACTTATAAATAATAAGGTTAATATTAATCCAATCATTACTGATAATGCCGAAAAGAAAGCCCTGCCCATTTTAGGTTTGGTCATATCAGAACCTGAAGCATGTGTTAGAAATATTGAGAAAATGATTAATACCACAATGCCGCCAACATAAATTACAATTTGAACAGCAGCTATAAAATTATTATTCAAATAAAAATATAGTCCGGCCACGCCCAATAATGAAAATAGCAGAAATACCGCAGCTCTGAATATTTTGGAACTGGTTACCGCAAGTACCCCTCCGCCTAAAACGACAGCAGATAATATATAAAATATGATGACTGAAGCACTCATTTTAGTTGTTTTTTTTATTTTCTATTCTATCCCTCCCATCAATTTTGAATCAGGGTTATTTAATATTTTTTTCAAAGTTTTTTTGTCATACACGCTGTGTTCAAAAGTTTGAGCCATCACAATGGCATCTGATGGACAGGATACAATACACAGATTACACATGGTACATAAATCCAGATGGTAAACAAAGGTGTCTATCCGCTTTTTCTTTTTGCCATCGGGTAATATCTCTTGCTTGGTAATAATTTTTATGGTTCCGTTTGGGCAGGCAATTTCGCAAGCCTGGCAACCGGTACAACGGTGTTCATTGTCCGCGTTGTGCGGCATTATCACTTCCCCTCTAAATCGGTCAAACATTGTTAAAGTAGCCCGGTTGTCGGGATATTCTTCGGTTTGTATTTCCCTGAGATGCGTAAAATAATACCCGGTCACTTTCATCCCTGTCAACAAAGATTTCAGTGTTTGGTAAATGGTTTTGAAATAGTTTACTAAAAATGCCATCCCATTATTGCGATTAGTGTTACTATAATAATATTGACCATGCTAATAGGTAACAGGTATTTCCATTCTAAATTTAATAATTGATCTACCCGCAAACGTGGGAAAGTCCAGCGAAACCACATGATGATGAAAATTATGGTAAATGTTTTACCCAAAAACCAAATGGAAGACGGGATTAAATCCATAATATGATTGAATGAACTTGGTCCGCCTCCTATGTGAAATGGCATCCATCCTCCAAGAAACACAGTAGCTGCAATGGCTGATACAATAAATAGATTGATATATTCCGATAGCAAAAACATAGCGAATTTCATCCCTGAATATTCCGTATGAAAACCACCTGTAAGTTCCTGATCAGCTTCGGTTAAGTCAAACGGTGCCCGGTTTATTTCAGCCGTTGAGGCTATAACAAAAATCACAAACGCTATGATAACCGGAATGTGACCTTTGAAAAGCCACCAACCATTTTGCTGGCTCATTACAATATCTCCTAAACTTAAACTTCCGCTTAAAATTACAATAGCTATTAATGACAATCCAACCGACAATTCATAACTCACTATTTGGGCTCCACTTCGCATAGCACCAAGTAATGAATATTTATTGTTGCTCGACCAACCGGCCATTAATATTCCTAAAACACTGATGGACGAAATAGCCGAAACATATAAAACCCCAATATTGATGTCATAAATTTGAAAATCTTTGGCAAATGCAATGGGGGCAACAGCCATCATAGAAGCTATTACCAGTATGAATGGAGCAAGATTGAACAAAAATTTATCAGAACTGTTGGGGGTTAAACCCTCTTTGAATAATAATTTTACGGTATCGGCTACTATTTGCAAAGTGCCCTGCGGCCCAACCCGATTGGGGCCTAAACGAATTTCCATAAAAGCCGCAACCCGGCGTTCCATATAGCCGAGGAAAAAACAAAGCAAAACCAGAAACACAATAAGACTTACTCCAATGATAGCCAACTCCAGGATTTGCAAACCCAATTCATTTGATATAAATTTTCCAAGCCAATTATGAATGATGGTGGCTAATCCTGAAAGACTATA
>CAYHCM010000143.1:4366-9002 GCA_964355045.1 uncultured Chitinophaga sp.
GTTGCCATAATGGCTACCAAATCCCCAATTTTATAACCCTTTGCAATGGTTGGCAAAACGAAAAGATTTGAAAAATTAGGGGAACGGTATTTTACACGGTAAGGGCTGGATGCTCCGTCACTCACTATATAAACTCCCAATTCACCTCGCGGAGTTTCCACCCTTTGATAATAATCGCCTTTGGGTAGTTTAATAACCGCTTTGGTTTTCTCCTGAAAATCACCTTCAGGTATATTATCTATTAATTGTTCAATGATGGAAACGGATTGTCGCATTTCCTTCATTCTTACCTGGTATCGGGCATAACAATCGCCGCCGTTACTTAATACTTCATCAAATTCCACCTGATCATAAGCACTGTACGGAGCTGATTTTCTAATGTCACAACTTACACCGGAAGCACGGGCGGTTGGGCCTGTTACCCCAAAGGAAATGGCATCTTCTTTTGAAAGATACCCAACGCCTTTGGTACGGTTTTCGAAAATGACATTGCCCGTCATTATTTCATCGTACTCCTTATATTTTCCTTTTATTTGTTCAAGGATGTCTTTGGTCCGTTGTTGAAAATTGGGATGAATATCCACCATCAATCCTCCCGGAACTATATAATTTTGGGTCAGTCGGGCACCGCAGGTTTCTTCCATAATGGCCACAATGGCTTCCCGTTCTCTAAAGGCATAAAAAAATGGGGTAACCGCGCCTAAATCCAAACCGGTGCAGCCCCACCACAATTGATGAGAGGACAAACGGGTAAGTTCGGATAAAATAGTTCGGATGACTTTAGCTCTTGGGGTCGCTTCTATTTGCAAGGCTTTTTCAACTGCTAAAGCACAGGCTTCATTATTTATATGTGCCGCCAGATAGTCCATACGGCTGGTAGCAAAAATGAAATTCCGGTAGGATAAGCGTTCGCTCATTTTTTCAATGGAGCGATGTATATAACCAATATGTGGTTCAATTTTTTTAATGGTTTCACCATCCAACCAAACTTTAAGGTGCAATACCCCGTGTGTTGACGGATGCTGAGGACCCATGTTTATTACAAATTCCCCTTCTTCGGTTATGGTATCTTGTTCTAAAAGTCCCCTCATATCTCTATCATATTTACATCGGTGTAATCTTTCCGCAAAGGATATCCAACCCAATCTTCTTCCAAAAACAAACGCCGCAAGTCGGGATGATTGATGAATTTTACCCCAAACAAATCAAACACTTCCCGTTCATGAAATTCGGCTGTGCGCCAAATCTTACAAACTGTTTCTATTTCGGGATTTATAGTATCTGTAATCTTGGCTTTTACAACCAACGTATGTTTGTGTTCTTTGGATAACAGATGATAAACCATCATTAAATGGTCTTTCCAATCCACACAGGTAAGGCAAAACAAATAATCAAAGTCCAGCGCAGGATTGGTTCTGAGCTCATTCATCAAAGGCAGCAATTCTTCGGAAGTAATGTTTACTTCCAAAAATTCACCTTCTTCATTAAAACTGGCCTCCGGCAAAATTGAACTGACAGTATATTTTAGCCCTTCATTGTTCATACGTTCACTTTATTTGATTTTTTGAAGTACTGTTCGTGTTTAATTTTTTCCTGCAAAGTAATCATGGCATGAAGCAATGCTTCAGGCCTTGGGGGGCAACCGGGGATATATACATCCACCGGAATTATTTGATCCACCCCTTTAACAACCGAATAAGTATTATAAAAAAATGGTCCGCCTGAAATGGTGCAGGCTCCCATGGCTATGACATATTTAGGGTCGGGCATTTGGTCATAAAGTCTTTTTAAAACCGGGGCCATTTTCATAACGATTGTTCCGGCCACAATTATTAAATCAGCTTGGCGTGGCGTAGCCCGTGCCACCTCAAATCCAAATCGTGACCAATCGTATTTGGCATCGGCTGCCGACATCATTTCTATGGCGCAGCAACTGGTTCCAAATACCAATGGCCACAATGAATTAGCTCGGGCCCAATTGATTACATCATCTAATTTGGTCATCAGTATTCCCCCGCTTTCAGTTTCATGCAACTGACCGGGAAATACTATCGGCGACTTCATTTTATCTTCTACTTCCATTCCAAAGCTCCTTTTTTCCATGCATACAATAAGCCCATAAAAAGAATGAACATGAATATTATTATTTCTATTAAGGCTGGCATTCCCACTTCCTTTACCACGGTAGCCCAAGGGTACATGAAGACAAGCTCCACATCAAAAATTAAAAAGATGAGGGCAAACAAATAATAGCCAACATTAAATTGAATCCAGGAAGTTCCGGTGGTTTCTATTCCACATTCATAGGTTTCACCCTTTTGGGCATTTTTAGAGGATTTGGCTAAAAAAAACGAAAGCACAATTCCTGCTCCGGCAAATGCTGCCCCGCATATAAATAACAGAATAAGAGCTGATGAACCCATTGGAATTTTAAGTCCTCAAAAGTATCTATCAGTAAGATTATCTTTTATGACTTTTGTCATTATGTAGTCTTATAAAAAGTTATCCTGTATGACTTTAATCATTGGTTATAGGGTTATAACGCTGTTGATTTACACCTTTATTTATCAACTTAATTATTTAAAACTATGGCAATAAAAATTACAGACGATTGCATTAATTGCGGGGCTTGTGAACCGGAATGCCCAAATGGTGCAATTTACGAAGGAGGCAATGAATGGAGATTTTCAGACGGAACAAGTTTATCCGGATCATTCGTTTCAAAAAGCGGTTTAAATGTGGATGCCGACGCTGAACAACCTACAGTATCCGACGATTATTATTATATTGTAACGGATAAATGTACCGAATGTACGGGGTTTCATGATGAACCTCAATGCGCTTCGGTTTGCCCGGTGGATTGTTGCATCAAAGACGATGATAATGTTGAAACGAAAGACGAATTAGAAGCCAAAAAAATGGCACTTCATCCATAACAGGCTTAATTGATGGATATGGATGAGGGAGTCAAAACAGAAAATAATTCCAATAAGGTAGAAGCTGAAAGTGTTGTTGTACGCTTTTCGGGCGACTCCGGCGATGGAATGCAATTAACCGGAACTCAATTCAGCGATACGGCTGCTTTTTTAGGCAATGATTTAAGTACATTTCCTGAATATCCTTCCGAAATAAGGGCTCCAATCGGAACATTGGCAGGAGTTTCAGGATTTCAGGTTCACTTTGGGAGTAAAGAAATATATACTCCCGGCGATGAATTTGATGTTTTGGTAGCCATGAATGCGGCTGCGTTAAAAGTAGATTTACCCCGGCTTATGAAAGGAGGAGTAATTATAGCCAACATTTCGGGTTTTGATAAAAAAAATCTGGCGTTGGCAAAATATTCCGAAGGTGCTGATCCATTGGAAGACGGATCCTTGGATAACTATATTTTACACAAAATAGATATTACAAAAAGCACGAAAGAATGTTTAGCCGGAAGCGGATTAGGAAATAAAGATATAGAACGTTCAAAAAACATGTTTGTTCTCGGGCTTTTATTTTGGATGTTTGAAAAACCGGTGGAGCATACCATTAAATTTATTGAAGAAAAATTTGCGAAAAAACCTGAGATAGCCGATGCAAACATCCGAACCTTAAAAGCAGGTTGGAATTATGGTGATAATACCGAAATTTTCAATACCCGTTTTACCGTTAGTTCTGCCAAACTCCCTTCCGGTATTTATCGCAGTATTACGGGTAATCATGCTACAGCCATTGGTTTAATAGCAGCCTCCGAAAAATCCGGGTTGCCATTATTTTTAGGTTCTTATCCAATTACACCTGCTTCCGATATTTTACACGAATTGTCAAAATACAAAGCAAATGGGGTAAAAACCTTTCAGGCTGAAGATGAAATAGCCGCAGTTTGTTCTGCTATTGGAGCTTCCTATACCGGTCAATTGGCCATTACCACTACTTCCGGACCCGGAATGGCTCTTAAAACTGAAGCCATCGGGCTGGCTACTATTCTTGAAATTCCTTTGGTTATAATAAATGTGCAACGCGGGGGGCCGTCCACCGGATTGCCTACCAAAACCGAACAAGCCGATTTATTAATGGCCATACATGGCCGTCACGGCGAATCGCCTTTGGCTGTAATTGCAGCCACATCTCCGTCGGATTGTTTTAATATGGCTTACGAAGCCTGCCGAATTGCAGTGGAACATATGACGCCCGTTATTTTATTGACCGATGGCTATATTGCCAATGGTTCTGAACCCTGGCGTTTTCCTAATGAAGATAATTTGAAACCCATTTCCGTAGAATTTTTGGGGAAACCCAATGGGTCAGGTGGCGAAATACTTCCTTATAAGCGCAATGAGAAATTGGTCCGCCCTTGGATTAAGCCCGGAACCAAAGGCATGGAACATCGCATCGGCGGCCTGGAAAAAGAAGATATTACCGGAAATGTTTCGTATGATGCGTTAAATCATGAAACGATGGTGAAGTTGAGAGCTGATAAAATTAATAAAATTGCGGATTATATTCCTGAACTAAAACCGGATACCGGAAACGATAAAGCAAAATTGCTTGTATTGGGTTGGGGTTCTACATACGGAGCTATTAAAACTGCGGTTCTCGAAGCCATTATTGAAGGGTATGATGTGGCACATATTCACTTGCGCTATATCAATCC
>CAYHCM010000144.1:0-8995 GCA_964355045.1 uncultured Chitinophaga sp.
ACTAAAAATTCAAAAAATATAAACTAAAAATATTCACTTTTAAAAAGAGATTATCATTATTGGTAATCTCTTTTTTTTGTAAAATAATTCGATAATTGAAACAATTAAAATTTAATAACTTTGTAAAATGAAAACAGTAACAATAGACATTCCGGATACTAAAACCGAAAAACTTTTTAATGAGTTTGCCGAGAAATATGGGATAAGCTTAAGGACAGTCGTTAAAAGGGCAAAACCTTCAGAAAAAATATCTAATAAATTAGCTAAAGCTGAACAAGAATATGAAGATAAAGTGGATAGAAATATAGAGAAAATGATAGATTTAACCGATGCCAAAGGAACCAAACTTGTAAGTCGCGCTATAATAATGAAAAACTTAGGACGGTAATGATAGTTGAGTTTACATTCACTTTTAACAAGGATTTAGCAAACTTTAAGAAAAACGAACCTGTACAGAATGATATTTTTGATGCGATTGAAAATATGGAAGAGGCAGAAAATATAGATGAAATCAGGGAATTAAAAATGCTAAACCGTGCTAAAAACAGCTATCGGGTTCGTATTGATAAATACCGCATTTGCATAAAGATAATTGGCAATAAAATTAAACTTTACCATGTTGATCATAGAGATATTATTTACAAACGCTTTCCTTAAAAAAAAATGAGCAACAACGATATTTTAAAAAAACTAAGGGTAGCCCTACATCTCCGCAATTCTGATATAGTAGAAATATGCAAATTGGTAGAATTTAAAATTACAGAAAGTGAATTAACCGCTCTGTTTCGTAATGACGACCATCCCAATTTTAAAAAATGCGGCGATCAGTTTTTGCGCAATTTTTTAAATGGCTTGATAATTTATAAACGCGGAAGATTGGAGGATAAAAAGAAGGAGGATCGCTAAATTCTTGAATATTTTTGATATTAAGCCCTGAAATATAAAGAAGTCAATGCCCCATCAATACAGCCATTTCCGTCTTCCTGATTCTGAACATCAATAAAAATCCAATGGAAAAAAATACAATTAGCAATAAAATGCTTTGTCGCATATCATGGGTTATTCCTTCAATAAATCCAAACAGGAACACACCTATTACCAAACCGATTTTTTCTGATACATCATAAAAACTAAAATAGGAAGCATGGTCACGGGTCTCAGGCAAAAGTTTTGAGTAAGTGCTTCTGCTCATACTCTGAATACCGCCCATTAAGAATCCAATTAAAGCAGCTAAAAAATAAAACTCAATCTCAGTCTTAATCATATATCCGCAAATACATCCTATCATCCATAAAAAAACGGTAATTTTTATAACATTGAAATTCCCGATTCGTCTCGATAATCGGCTCATAACTATTGCACCTACTGCAGCTAACAATTGGATAATTATTACTGCTACTATCAATCCCGATTTATCGTCACCGGTAAAAATTAATTTATTTGCAAACGGAACCGCAACTATTAAGACTGTTTGAACTGCACAATTATAAATAAAATAAGAGGCGAGGAATTTTTTCAGCACCGTAAGTTCTTTAATTTCTTTAAAAACTTTTGCTAATTCCTTGAAACCATTAAATAAAGAATTACCACCAATCTTTCGGGTCAATGCCTTTGGCAATCTGGCATACGTTATCTGAGCAAAACCAACCCACCATAGCCCAACTATTACAAAAATATGCTGAGCTTTAAAATCAGGTTTAAACATATTTAAAGCCAAAAGACATAATATCAAAACCAATGTGCTACCAATATACCCAAGAGTAAAACCCCTTGCACTTAGTTTATCGTGTAAAGGGGGATCTGCAATTTCCGGTAAATATGCATTATAAAAAACCAGACTTCCCCAAAAACCAACACATGCCAACATAACCGGAAGCATACTCCATTCTAAATAGTTTTTATCAAAAAAGAATAAACAGGCACAACTTATGGCTCCCAGATAACAAAATAGTTTTAAAAAAAACTTCTTATTGCCGGTATAATCAGCCACTCCACTAAGCAAAGGAGCAGTAAATACAACTATTAAATAAGCCAAAGAAAATACATAATTATACAATACCGTATTTGATAGTTGATAACCGAAAAAAGTAACTGTATCTATAAGTTTACCTGTTATTTTATCTACACTGCTCGTTTGAATTCCATAGAAAATAGGGAATATGGCAGAAGTAATTACCAGGTTATAAACAGAATTAGCCCAATCATACATGGCCCATCCAAACATCACTCGCGGATTATTTTTTTCTACTGTCATTTTTCAAACAAACAATATTTTGATGAAATATTACTTTATTATTTTTAAATAACTCATAATTAGTTGTTTAAAATAAAATTTCATTTTTATTGTAATACATGGCATAATAATTGCGTTTAACAATGAAGCTATTAAAATTTTGTTTATTAAGATAAAATTATTTTATTCGCAGCGTTTTAAAAAAATGAAGATTAAAAAGTGGTTCATAAATCAGGCCGTATCAGTGGTACTTATATCACTCATATTTCTTTCATTTCAATCTTCGATGACCGAAGGCTTCTCATTAAATGACAAACCCACAGAAAATAGTAGAACGGAAAACGAATTGATATATAAAGCTGCCGCCAATATTGACGGGGCGGGAGATTCAGCCATTAATTATTTTGAAGTATCAGCCGGTGACCTATATAAAAAGTTTAGTTTTCATAAATGGAATAAATTGAGATATGATGTTTTTTTGAAAGCATACAAAGGATATTTGGTGATGAAAAGCGAAGGAATGATCTCAAATAGCCGCTATCTTACGGTAATGGATTTTGAATTATCGGCCAATCAACGTCGAATGTGGGTACTTGATTTGGAAAAATATAAAATAGTTGTACACGATTTGGTGTCACATGGCCGAAATAGTGGAGACGAATATGCCCGGTCATTTTCAAATAAGCCTGAAAGTTTTAAAAGCAGCCTTGGTTTTTATGTTACCGGAACGGATTATTTGGGCAAAAATGACTATTCATTGCGTTTGCACGGCGTAGAAGAAGGATTTAACGATAATGCTTTTGAAAGAGGGATAGTGATGCACGGAGCAGATTATGTATGCAACCGATATATTTGTAAGAATAAGCGACTTGGGCGTAGTCAGGGTTGTCCTGCGGTTCCTCAAAAAATAAACAAATGGTTAATTAATACCATCGAAGGAGGCTCCTGCATGTTTATCTATTACCCTGATAAAAATTATTTGAAAAAATCTGAAATCATCAATGCTGATTTGCCTGCGAAGGATTTCTTTGCTATTTAATTGAATTTTTATTTCAGCTATCAGACTTCGTAATTTCCCAACTAAACTTCTTTTCGTTAATTAATTTTTTTCAGGTATTTCAAAATACCAAGTATAGATTAATTTTGTCGAACATAATTGAATCTGAAAATCACCTTAAAATTACCCCTTCTATTTCTTTCCGGATTATTTCTTGGGATTACTTTTAATTCATGTAAGGATGAGTCGGCTGAAGATAAAGGAATACCTGTTGAGCAGCTCATTCCCGGATTAGACCCGGTAAAACTCTCAAAATTAATATTACTTAAGGCCAAAGACAGTTTGTATAAACCCAAAGGAATATACGATACCCGCTTTGGCGATACTCTAAAAAAATTTTATATCGAACGAGATGGGAAACCGGTCTGGTTAAGTTTTTTAAAAGATTCAATGGTTAGGGTGTATTTAAAAGAAACCCTTTACTGCACTGAAGAACATGGCCTGAATTCAAAATTTTACAACGGTGATTTGATAATGATGCGGCTTCAAAAATTTGACAGCATGAAACTTATCGAATCGGATAAAGATTATAACTTTCTGTCGGATTTAGATTATTTGATATCTATGTCAGTTATCAGTATTTATAAAGATTTGGCTTTGGGCCGAATTGACCCTCATAAATTTTATAAACCTTTTTTTGAAATGCCGCTTACCAGAGCACGGTCATTTAATATTTTTTCGGTATTACAGCATCCCCGCTCCTTTCAGGATTCAATAATGTTCAAACAACCGTGGTCGGTTAATTACCATACCTTACAACTTATATATAAAAATTACAAAACGTATTTAAAAAACAATACCATTTTAGATATTGATACCTCACAGGAAATTCTTTCGGACCATAATAACAAAGTTATTGACCAGAGGTTAGAAATAATCTGGCTTTCGCAAAGTGATTCTGCTAAAAGCCTTAAACGTCAGCTTTCATCCGACCGTAAAAAGTTTATTAAAAAAACCCGAACACTTTTTGGCTTGCCACCGGGTGACATTGATTCTGTTTTTATTGATGCAGTGTGTGGTCCTGTTTCAGATATTGTAAATAATGCCCTTGTAAGTATGGAGCGTGAACGATGGTTTTCGAAGCCCGATACAGGTATATATGTTTATGCCAACCTAAATGAATTTATTGTTTACATGTACAATGATAGTTTAAAACAAATGAAAGTTTGTGTAGGAAAAAGCAAAGCCGCCAATTATAATGAAAAATACAGTGATTATTTAAAAACCAAAAACGCACGAGCCAAGCCAATAAACAGTGAAACACCTGTGATTGGTTCCATAATCAGGGAAGTAGTTATAAACCCTACATGGACTGTGCCAAACAGTATAATAGGTAAGGAAATGTATCATCAGATAGTGAGCAACCCGAGCTATCTTACCCGAAAAGGGTATGAAGTAGTTCAGGATGGCAAAGTGGTTTCGCCATCCAGCATTAACTGGAAAAAATATTCACCCTATGGGGTTACGGTTAAAATAAGGCAAAAGGCCGGTCCCGGCAATTCATTAGGCAGGTTGAAATTTAATTTTCCAAACGGCCATAACATATATATGCACGATACGCCTGAAAAAGGAAAATTTAATCTCACAAACAGGGCTATAAGCCATGGCTGTGTGAGGCTTAACCGCCCGGTTGAAATGGCTGAATTTTTATTGGGGTTGCAGGGCGATAGCAGTTTGATAGATAATTTCAGGTTAAAAATGGGGCTGCAACCCTACGATACAGCTTTGCAAATAGAGGATTCATTGCTAAAGCCAATTAAAAATACGGAAATAATAAAGTTAAAAAATACGGTGCCTGTTTATCTCGATTATCGAACTATCGTATTTGACAGAAATGGAAATATTCGTTTTGTAAAAGATATTTATAGGAAAAACGAGGCAGTTGCAAAGAAATTGAAGGAATAAATACGTACCAATAATATTTTCCGAACGCTTAAATCCTAATCATCCAATAACCAATTATCTAGAAGGGCATTTAAGCAATTCAAATTTCATAGCAGATAACTTTTATACTGGACATAAAAAGCCACTGATTCACAGATTAAAATTTTTTCAGATTAAATCAGATAAAAAATAGTTCCTATTTTTTTTTGCAAAAATATTTTTTATAAAGACAAATTTGCTGTAATAAACTACATACATAGAGGAATACAACGTTTTAAAAACTGGATTACGCCAAAAAAATCCCCCTAACCCCCTTTTAAAGGGGGAATCTGGACCCCGAAAAAATGTTCTCTCAAAGACTACACTGCTATTACATTGGGCTGAATAGTTACACAAATTTTAATTTGTCCATCTGATTTAATCCATATTAGAATTTTTAAATCTGTGAATCTGTGTCCTAAATTGTTTTGAAGTCAGGTAATAAAAACACGACTATTTCTGAAAATATTCGAAACCTGAATAATTGATAAAACCCATTTTCCCATTTTCGGTTTGCACCAAAAACAATTCATATTTTTTATCTGTTGGAACAATCGTTTTATACTTATATGGTATGACAATTTTGGTCTCCGTAATCAACGATTCTTTGCCGTTTTTTCTAACAATATAATGGCGTTCATAAAAATTTTTGAACCATAGAAAAATGTTATCATATTTCGTATTAAAAATCTGTTTAATTTCAATACCATCATTGAAAACCAGTCCAAATAAACTATCGCTTTTTACTACATAATAATCATGGAAAATATAACCTGCCTCAGGATTAGCAATCCAATTATAAACCTTTCGTCGAGGATCATTTATAAAATACCAATAATTAGAATCGCCAATTATTGAATCTTTTATCAACTTATTAAATAATTTTTCCTCAACTTCCTGTTCCTGGCAACGGCAATCAATTTCTTCCTTGCCATCTTTATCAATAATGAATGTCCTTGTTTTATCTGTGACTTCATACAAAACTTCCTTTTTGCCACTAATCAAAACGCCACAACATTCCAGTAAACTCATTATATTAAACCCGGTTTTATTAATTTTAATATTTTTTGAATTAATCAAATAATACAAATCTTTTGCTTTAACGATGGCCCTTCCTTCGTAAAATAAAGATGCCGAATCATACTGCGGTTTTATTAAAATTATCCCTTCCCGGTTTGAATAACCCCATTTATTGGCTATACGATAGGGGACAAATTTTTCAGGATTTACGGCAGTTTGGGAGTAGCTAGAAACCTGAAATAAAAATATAAAAATTATTAATATGCTTCTTCGGTAGTGTTTCATATTGTAAGTAATACTTTAAGTTCTTAAAACCCAATCCCCTCCTCCACTTTTCTCAACAATTCATCTGCCTCTTTATGATTTTTAGCCAACAAAGTTCTCCCTTCTTTAGCGAATTCTCTGCGAATAGTTTGGTCATTTAATCCTTTGGCATTTATTATCACATTATAATAAGCAGCTTGCACGGCTGTTTTATTGCACAATACGCCGGCAGCCCCGTCGGATAAGGTGTTTGGATTACCGTTTTCAATCATTTCTTTGGCAATTTCTAATATTTGGTGTGCCACTTGCATAGTTTGTAAAGGAACTTGGGTGGCATATAATGAAGCTGATTCAATGGCTGCTTTTCGAACCTTAATTTCATCCTCATTCGATTTGGGTAATTTAAAAGCTTCCATAATTGCGCCAAAGGCATGGGTGTCTTCATCTACCAATCGAAGTAATTCGTCTTTAAGAATCTGACCCTTTTCGGCCACATTGCTAAAATATTCCCAGCGGTCTTCCCATCCTTTTTTGTTTGCACTCACATTGGCTACCATAGTTGCTAAAGCTGCTCCCAATGCTCCGCAATAGGCAGCAATGGAGCCACCACCCGGAGCTGTACTTTCGCTGGCAGTAATATCGGCAAAGTCACGACAAGTTAAATCTACCAACTTTTTGGTTTTACTTTTCATCTGATATTCTATTATTTTTTTATTTGGGTCAAACGGACTTAATTCATCCAAACCCAAGGATTTTATGGCAATTTCAATTAATTCTTTTTCTGAAACTCCTGCGCTTCGTTCCTGCTTTTTTAAATAATGTTTTCCAGCATCCAACATGGCGTTCAAAGGAACCAAACCAACCAATTCACTTCCTGTTACCCTTACCCCACGTGATATGGCACTTTCATTTACTTCATCAAAAAAAACATGAACCGGAGTAACGTTGTAATTTGTAAGGTTGGCCGAAATTTGTGCAATGCCATATTCTTCAATATACCAGCCAATGGCTTTCACTTCCCTGCATTTTCCGGGAATTCGTATGGGTTCGCCATTATTATCCAATGCTATTTCACCCGAAATGGGGTTTCCGATTCGTTTTACCCTTCCGGCTTCACGCACATCAAAGGCTATTCGATTGGCTATTCGGGTGCTTTTGGTATTTAAATTTATATTGTAGGCAATTAAAAAATCCCTTGCTCCTATTACCGTTGCACCTTTTTTTGGATTGAATACGGAGGGACCAAAATCCGGTTTCCATTCCTTTTGTTTTATTTTTTCAGAAAAGCCTTCATATTCTCCTGCTCTAATAATTGATAAATCATTTCTTGAACTATCAGGTTGGGCATAGCCGTATAAATAAACAGGTATATCTGTTTCTTTGCCTACCCTTTCAGCCAATTTACGGGCATACATAGCAGTTTGATCCATGCTTATTCCACTTACAGGAACAAGAGGACATACATCAGTAGCCCCCATTCGCGGATGCTCGCCTTTGTGCTGCCGCATATCAATTAATTCACCGGCTTTTACTATGGCTTGAAACGCTGCTTCAATTACTGCTTCGGGATGGCCAACAAAGGTAACTACCGTTCGGTTGGTAGCTTTTCCCGGATCAACATCCAACAAGGTTACACCTTCTATGGCTTCTATAACATCGGTAATTTGTTTTATGATTTGCACATTGCACCCCTCACTAAAATTGGGCACACACTCTATGATTTGGCTTTTTGACATTTAGTGGCAAAAGTAATTCAAATTTGTTTTGAGTTGGTTATTGTGTTATTGGTTAGAATTGTTAAAATGGTGATTGGTTGGGTTGGTTATTTGGTTATTGGTTTGATTGGTTAAAATGGTAATTGGTTGGGTTGGTTATTTGTTTTGTGGCTTTTTGGTTAATGTCTCGTCCTGAAATAGGTTTACAGATAAAAAGTTCGTGTGATGATTTGTTTAATATTTATATTTGCTGAGATAAAAAGTATGATTGCTATCATACATATACACCGGAATAGAGGTAGCTATGTATGATTTTGTCATATATATATATACAAGTTAGGTGCAAGTGTTAAACACGCCTCGCTAAAAGAGAAACCGTTAAATTAAGTTTAGTAGAATGAAAATTTTTAGAGATGCGATTTTAATTCTTGTTTTAACACTCATTCTTTATGGATGCGCTAGTAATGGCTTTCTTATGGCAAGAACCAAAGTTACTTTATTTGGAGCCTTATATCCTGCGAAAGAAGAAAATGGAAAAATTGATGTATTTATAACGACTAAACCAACTCAAGAATATATAGAGTTTGCGCAAATTACTTGCAATGATACTAATGATGAATGGAGTATGAAACAAATACTAAAAAAAGCGCGTGAAATTGGGGCAGACGGTATTATTATAATTGGGAAAACAGGTTCTTATGGAACAGTAAATTCGGGTGTAGTAGTAAGCCAACAATATGGAATTGCTGCCATTGCAATAAAATACAAATAAGCTTGGAAAAA
>CAYHCM010000145.1:0-8911 GCA_964355045.1 uncultured Chitinophaga sp.
AAAAAGCTGAAAAAAAGATTTACGTTCAGGTGGCTTATAAAATTGCGGAATCAACCACCATTGACAGAGAATTTAAACCCTTGCTCGAAATAAAAGATCATCATCCCAAATACGTAGTTACCATGGATGAGCTTTGGAAAGATAATATTGAAGGAATAAAACATAAACATATTGCTGATTTTTTGCTGATGGATGAATATTGAAAATAAGAAGATAATTTTGAAAAGCTTGTTAGGGTTCATCAGAAATAAAGAATATTGATTAACTATGCAGTAACATGAAAAAAAACCTGATTCTGCTTTTTGTAACAGGCTTCTGTTTGGTTGGTAGTTCCCAAACCCTTCCCTCCTATTTGCCTGCCGATAGCTTAGTGGCCTGGTTTCCGTTTAATGGAAATATTGCCGATGAAAGTGGAAAAGGTAATACCGCCACCAATCATGGCGCCACCTTAAGTGCCGATCGGTTTGGCTTTTCGAATTCGGCCTATAATTTTAATGGATTTTTAAATCAATACCTATCGGTTTTGAATAAAACTTTACCCATGGGCAAATCAAAAAGAACCATAAGCCTATGGGTGAATCCTGCCGGTTATGTGAGTCCGGCGCAAGCACTTACTGCCTTCTCTTACGGACAACCATCTATGTCAAATGCCAATTCAGTTGCACTCATTTATCCAAGTTCTGTTGCTTACCAGGGCTGGAATGATGATTTAACGGCCTACTATCCATTCAGCAATTTTCAGTGGATGAATATTACAGTGATTTTTGACAGCTTGTTTGTCAGAACTTATGTAAATGGGAACTTAATTGCTTATGTGATAAACCTAAACTGGAACACCATTGGAACCGAATGCTATATTGGTGGAAGGGTAAATCCGGTGACAAATTTTTTTAATGGGAAAATTGATGATGTTGCCGTTTGGAACCGCGATCTTACAGATAGTGAAATTAAAAAAGTGGTTTTTAGTTGTGATATGCGTATTACCCGGCAACCTGCTGATTCAACTTTAATGATAGCAGATACTGCAAGATTTGTAACAGCAGTTAACAGACCCAATGCAAGTTTTCAGTGGCAAATAGATCGGGGAACAGGGTTTCAGAATCTAAATAACAGTGGCCAGTTTTTGGGCGCCAAAAAAGATACTTTATGCGTAATGAATTTAAACTCTACCAACCACAATCAACGCTTCAGATGCCTCCTTTCGTCGAGCTTCTGTAATGATACCACACTACAGGTGACATTAACCGTAAACAATAATTTTTCTCCGATTCCCTTTTATATTCCAAAAGACAGTTTGGTAGCCTGGTTTCCATTTAATGGAAATGCAGAAGATGAAAGCGGGAATGGAAATACCGGTCTTTCGCTTGGAGCTGTTTTAACAAGCGACCGTTCCGGTAATACAGAAAAAGCTTTTTCATTTAATGGGTTTAATAAGCAATATATTTCGTGTATCAACAATAAAATGCCAATGGGTTATTCGAAGCGAAGTATCAGTTTGTGGTTAAATCCTTCTTCATTTGTTCATACTTCCCAAACATTAACAGCGCTTTCCTACGGCATGGCATCAACCAGCAATGCCAATATGATTGGATTAAATTATCCGGCTACATTAGCTTATAAAGGATGGGGTGACGATATTAATGCAACCCTGAATTTTTCGATGAACGATTGGATGCATGCATTGGTAACTTTTGATAGTATTCATATGAACCTATATGCAAATAACAATTTAGTGGGTTCAGGCAGTGTTCAAAATTGGTTTACGCAGGGAAATTCATTTTTTATTGGAGCACAAATTGATACAACCAACAATTATTTTAATGGCAAAATTGATGAAATAGCCGTTTGGAACCGGGTGCTTTCTGATACTGAAATCAAACAGGTTTTTAATACCTGTAAATTGTCGGAGAGTATGCAACCACAGAATGATACCGCAAAAATTGGTTCACAGGCTCGCTTTATGATTAGTTATCCCGATTCAAGTGCAAAATTTCAATGGCAGTTAAACAACGGTTCAGGTTTTCAAAATATAGTTAATGGAGGACAGTTTGGCGGAGCAAATAACGACACTTTAATTGTTTCAAATTTATTAGCCGGAAATAACAATCAATTGTATAGGTGTATGATCAACTTAGGTTCATGCAGAGACACAACATATAGTGTTAAATTAACCGTGACCAATAATACGGGTATAATTGAAGGACAAGAAGAAAATGAGATTATATTTTATCCGAACCCGGCTCATACTACTCTCCATTTTACTTGGGATTCAAGAAAATATAGTTATAATTATACCCTATTTGACGCCACAGGAAGAATCCTTCAAACACATGTTTTTGATGAAAATAATAAATCCATTTCTATTGAATATCTTGAGCCCGGTTATTATTTTATCAGGATTAATGATTCAAGGTTTCCTGTATTTCATTTTATAAAAAACTAATTTTTGAACAAACTTTTATTTCATCCAAATGAATACCGCCGTTCTGCTCATAACATTTAATCGCTCTGATACCGCATTACAGGTGATCACTCAATTGCGTACTGCCCGAATTGGAAAGCTCTATCTGTACAGTGATGGTCCACGCGCTGAAATAAAAGGAGAAACCGAAATATTGTCGAAGGTTCAGCAAACCTTGCTAAAAGAAATTGATTGGCCCTGTAAGGTACAAACCAATTTTCGGCAAAAGAATGAAGGTCCGAGGTTAGCCATCGGTCATGCTATCAATTGGTTTTTTGAAAACGAAGAAGAAGGAATCATTTTGGAACATGATTGTGTTCCTTCGCTTTCCTTTTTTGGTTTTTGCAAAAACTTGCTTGAACACTACCGCCATGATGAACGCATGATGCATATTTCGGGAGATAATTTTCAGTTTGGAAAATGGAGGGGAGATGGCTCCTATTATTTCTCAAGGCTGAATCATATCTGGGGTTTTGCTACCTGGAAACGCGCCTGGAAATTTTATGATGTTGAGATGAAAAATTATCCGCTCTTTAAAAAAGAGAATCGCATGAACGACATCATTCAAAACAAAAGGAGCAGAAAAATCTGGCGCACAATTTTTGAGAGAACTTATCAAAAAGAATTACAAACCTGGGATTACCAATGGACTTTTGCCATGTGGACTCATAATGGTTTGGCTATTTTGCCCAATGTAAATATGGTGAGCAATGTTGGTTTTGATCGCAATGCCCTCAACACAACCAATCCTGACCACAAGCTCGCAAATATGCAAAGATTTGATATTGAACAAATTACACATCCATCATTTATTTTGGTAGATGAAGAAGCAGATATATTTGCCACAAATGATGTTTTTAATCCAACATTGCTGAAATTTGCACTTCGTAAATTTAATCTGGAGTAACGCATAGTGGTAAAATCATTTTTTAAAAAGGTCACGGGCATTTCTAAAGTAAATCTATATTTAAAAGAGGAGCTGGAGAAAATGAAAGTATTGATGTCGCAACCGATGGTTCAGCACATCCGTCAATTAAAATCACCTGTAAAATCTTTTGCTGAAATCGAATTTTCGGCATTTTCGCAATGGGGCGATGATGGTATCATTCAATATTTAATTGAAAAGCTTCCGCTAAAGAATAAATCGTTTATTGAATTTGGAGTGAGTAATTATTTTGAGGCAAATACAAGATTTTTATTACTCAACAACAATTGGAGAGGGCTGGTTTTAGATGGATCTAAGGAAAATATTAAACTTATTGAGGAGGATACAATCAGTTGGAGGTATGATTTAACTGCACGACATTTATTCATCACCAAAGACAATATAAATGAAGCCATTCAGGGTGCGGGATTTGAAAAGGAGATTGGAGTTTTACATATTGATTTGGATGGCAATGATTATTGGATTTGGGAATGCATTGAGGGTATCGATCCCGAAATTGTTATTATGGAATATAATAGTGTTTTCGGTAATTCGGGAGCAATCAGCGTTCCATACGATGATTCTTTTTTTGTAACAAATGCTCATTTCAGTAATTTGTTTTTTGGCGCTTCTTTAAAAGCCTTGTGTTATTTGGCTGAAAAAAAAGGGTACAGTTTTGTGGGTAGTAATCTTCATGGCAACAATGCCTATTTTGTAAAAAATAATCTACTCAATGAATGGGTTCAACCAATAAGCGCTGATGATGGATTTGTAGCATGCAATTTCAGGCAAAATCGTGATAATGAAGGAAATCTTACCTTGAAAAGAGATTCGGAAATGATCAAACAATGTGGAGATTTATTGGTGGTTGATGTTACCAATAAGCAAACATCACCCCTAAAATTTTATTTATAATGCTGGCTCAATTTCTTTTTAATTTAATACTCTCAACACCCATTGAGAAAAAACATAAATTAAAATTTTTTAAATTTTTGAGGAACCTCTATTTACAAATAGATGACCCGATTGTGGTTTACACTTGCCGGGATAAATTTAATCTTGACATTTTGCTTTCACATGACCTGCCATTTAATATTCAGGAAAACCCTATGTATAGTCAAAACCTGGGAGTAATAGCCGGTATTCTATTCAAAAAATATCCCGATTTGTGTGTGATCGATGTTGGTGCCAATATTGGGGATTCGGTTGCTATCATTAAGTTCAGAACTGATATTCCTGTTTTATGTATAGAAGGCAATCCCAAATTTTTAGGATTACTTGAACAAAACACACAGCAATTTAATGCTGTTTCTATTGAAAAGAGTTTTGCCGGAGAAGAAGAATTAAGGGTTAAAGCCATTAACAATTTGGGTACTGCATATATTGAAAAAAGTGAAGAAGGGATACCCGTAAAAACCATTTCAGAAATTCTTGAAAACCATGCGCAATTTAAAAATGCCAGGCTTTTAAAGATTGATACGGATGGTTTCGACAATAAGGTTATCAGGGGTTCAAAAGAATTTCTAATGAAAACAAAAGCATCTGTTTTCTTTGAATATGATCCTTATTTTTTGGCCAAACAAAATGAAAGCGGCCTGGATATTTTTGACTTTTTTGTGGAATTAGATTATTCAAAATTTATTATCTTTGATAACCTGGGTGAACATTTGATAACATTAAATTCCAAACAAAAGGAGCAATTTTCGGAATTGCACAACTATTTTAACAAAAGAGGCTTTCGTTATATGGATATCTGGGCACTTCACAATGAAGACGAAGAAATTATTTATACAACAGTTTAGCCAAACAGCACTATTAACAATGCTATTTTTGTTGCGTGCTATTTTTGTGACCGCTCAGTGCAATTATTCCGGTTTGTTAATGGCTCCCAATCTGGCTGTCAATGGCAATTTCAATTCGGGAAATGTTGGCTTCACCTGTGATTATTTATTTTCTACAGTCAATCCATTACCCGGTTCATCCTACATAATTACAGCTAATGCAGCTTCCGTTCATTTTGCATTTACAGGAACCGATCATACTTCGGGTTCAGGGAACTTTATGGTCATAAATGGAGCTACGGCACCTTCAGATGTCTGGAAACAAACCATTTCGGTTCAGACGAATACATATTATAATTTCGGGGCATGGTTTAAAAATATTGTTACCAAGCCGGCTTATGCGGGTAATCCAATTGCAACGGTGGAATTATGGATTAACAATGTTAAAATAAGCAGCATGCTTCCCTTAATTGATTACCCCGACATTTGGAAATTATTAGATACTTCCTGGTTTTCTGGCACCTCAACAACTGCAAATTTAGTAATAAAAGACCTTGGAGTGAGTGGCAATGGGAATGATTTTGCAATTGATGATATTAGTTTTAAAAAATGCTGTCCATCTCAACCCAAAACGCTCTTACAAATTTGCATAGGCGACAGCATTCAATTGAATGGAACACCGATTGGAAATTTTACCTGGACACCTGTAACCGGAATGGGAAATCCCTTAACCGGAAATCCGAAAGTTTCACCGGCACTTAGTACAAACTACATTTTACATTCAAATATTGGTTCAGCTACCTGCGAAAATTATGACACCTTTTTTGTAAGCGTTTCCACCTCCACGATCAACCTCGGTCCTGACCAGTTGATTTGTGAAGGAGATAGTTTTGTGTTCAACAATACAGATCCAGGCAGCTATGACTGGAACCCGATATATGCGATCAGCAATAATAAAATACCTAATCCGGTGGTTCGTCCTGCGGTTCCTACCTACTATTATGTTGCGGTTACCAATGGCTCCTGCATTGCCAGAGATACCATTTATATCGACGTAGTAAATGTATCGGCGAATGCCGGTTTGGATAAAAGCATTTGTGGTGGCGACAGTGTTCAATTAAATGGTAGCGCAGTAGGAAATTACTTTTGGGCACCTAATGTTTTTATCAGTAGTCCGTCGGTTTTGAACCCCTTTGTAAAGCCAACGCAAAGCCAAAAATATGTATTAACGGCTACGGCCACAACCTGTACCAAAACCGATACTGTTTTGGTAACTGTATTAAATTCGTTCGCTGCAAGTGCCGGGCGGGATACTGCAATTTGTATAGGTAGCAGCATTCAATTAAATGGGATTGGCGGCATCAGTCATTCTTGGTTAAGCAATTATAGGTTGTCTGATTCTACCCTTTCTAATCCCATTGCCAGTCCCTTAGTAGATACCGATTATGTTTACCAGGCCTCTTATGGAAGTTTCTGTTATGGCTATGATACCGTCCATATTGATGTGGTTGATTATCCTGAAGTGACGGCCGGAAATGACTTCAGTTATTGTTTCAACAGTTCCGCAAAAATGATAGCTGAGGTAAAATTTTTTGATACCTTGTGGTGGGCGCCTGCAGGAGGATTATCGAGCACATCACAAATACAACCCTTTACTTTTGGAAACAATAACAGACAATATATTTTGTATGCAGGACAAGGTGGTTGTATTACGAGTGATACCGTAAAAGTAAAAGTTCATCCTCCAATCGTCGCTAAAATAAGCGCAACACCTATGGTTGGTTATGCTCCCGGGGAAATATTATTTACCAATTTAAGTACCAATGCAGTATATTTTCAATGGGATTTCGGCGATGGCACAAGTTCAACTAAGCCGGGAGATCAAGCTCATTTCTTCCAAAAAATAGGCTTGTATTCTGTAAGATTAATTGTTAATGATAGCATAGGTTGTTTTGATAGCACTTCCTTAGAGATTCAAATGGTTACTACTTCGTACCTATATATTCCGGATGCCATTACTCCCAATTCAGATGGATTAAATGATGATTTTGCCATTGTTTCAAATTTAGATGCCTATACCTTTTTAAGATACATGATTTACGATCGGTGGGGTGTATTAATTTATGAAACCAAAATGCCGGGAGGTAATTGGTGGGATGGCACTTTTAATGGAAAACCCTGTCAGCAGGGTGTTTATTTTTACTACTTAGAAGCAGAGGATTTTTCTAAAAAAGCTTACTCACGTACAGGAACTGTTACTTTGTTGCGCTAATTTGAGTCATTAAACGGACATTAAATTATGTCTTAATTTTTTGTTAATATTAAGAAATTATTTTTCGCAATTTGATTTTGAATGTATGATTGTTATATTTGAAACTGCGGAATTTCTCTTCATTTTATTGCATTTTTTATAAAAGTGAATATTTTGTAGGATTAATGCCGCAATAAAACTAAAAGCCATGCGAAAAATTATACTTGTTCTTTTTGCTTTTTTCCTTTTTGTTTTTAGCCAGCTAAGTGCACAAAATTATAATTGGGGTATTCGCCTGGGAGATACGGGGAGCGATTTGAGTGTAGCCACCACTACAGATAATCTAAACAATTCTTACACCCTAATATACTATTACAATAACCTGACATTAGATAGTGTTGGAACGCCTAAAGTGATTGGTAATTATGGCAACCGGGACATTGCTCTGGTAAAATATGACTGTAATAAAATGTTTCAATGGGTCATTCGCATTGGAGGCACTTTTCTCGATGGTGGATTATTTAACAAAGGAGGGCTCATTGTTGATACCCTTGGAAATTTATATGTGAGCTCAACCATCAATGGGTCAGCAAATTTTGTATCGGCAAATGGCGCAAGCACCGTCAGAACAAGTTATGGCGGTTATGATGCATTTCTTATGAAAGTAACTTCAACAACCGGAATGATACAATGGATTAATTTAAGCGGTAGTTCAACAGGAAATGATGAGGGCGCAGGATTGGCATTGGATAGGGATCAAAATGTATATTCTACCGGTCTGTTTTATGGAACCATCAGTTTTAACAGTACCAGTGGCCCGGTTTTACAAAGAACCAGTAATGGTAGTTCAGATATTTTTTTTACAAAATATAATCCTGCCGGGGTCATTCAAATTGGACAAAGAGGTGGTGGATTTCTTCAGGATCTCGGCTCAGCGATTGCTGTTGACAGTTCAGGTGGGATTTATGTTGCAGGGAATTACAGTTGCTGTGGTCTTTCCATGGTACCGTTTGGCGCAAATAACCTTCCGAATACGGGAGGCTGGGGTGGTTTTATTGCTAAGGCGAATGCTTCCGGTACCTGGCAATGGGGAAATGGCATGGGTGCCGCCACTGATGAAGCTTTGATTGATGTGGTGGTTAGTGATATAACGGATAGGGTGTATGTGGTGGGCCATTTTACTGGATCAACTACCTTTACTACCCGACCTTCGGGAACGCCGGTTTCATTAACTTCCAATGGATTAAATGATATTGTAGTTGCTGCTATGAATTTTAATGGAGGAACTCAGTGGGCGAGAAGCATTGGTGGCACGGGAAATGATTATGGTTTTGGAATAACACTGGATCTGGAGGGAAATATTGCTATATGTGGTGCATTTGGTAATGCTACAAATTTTGGAGGAACCACCTTAACCCCAAGTGGAACGGGAAGCGGATACCTTGCAAAATATTCTCCTTCCAATGTTTTTGTGAATGCGCAAAAAGTGGGAA
>CAYHCM010000146.1:0-8877 GCA_964355045.1 uncultured Chitinophaga sp.
GATTTTGAAGGTTTGTTGGTTTGTGCTTCGCAGGATGTGTAAAAAATACATCCCACTGTTAAAAATGTCTGGAGTATAAACTGTTGTTTCATCTTTTAGACTAATTTGTTGTTGTAACAGGGTTTTTCCCCAAAGGTCAGTAAGTACCATTTTGGCCTCACCTATACATGAATTACAGGTTATCCGGAATTCAGCTTCAAAGGGGTTTGGTTCAGCTGTAATTTGTGATAGACCAATGTTTGTTTGTATTTGAATGATTTTTGAAAAACTAAAATTTCCATTTTGGTCACATTGTTTTATTTTATAGAAAAATGTTTGGTTGCTTCGCATTAAATTATCAGCCAAAACCTCGTCAAAATAGTAGCTCTGGACCTTTGTACTCTTTCCAAATCCTTTTACTGAACCAATCATTTCAAAAGTAGTTCCATCTTTACTTCTCATCACCTCAAAGTGGGAATTATTGGTTTCACTTGTCGTTGACCATGTTAGATTAATCATGTTATCGGCTTCTAATTTTCCATTAAAAGTTAGCCAGGCAACAGGTAATACAACACCGCCCGATTGCAATACACTGCTTGTTAAATAATTTGCCGTTAAGCCTTGGCCATTATATTCTACTACGGTAAAATAATAGGTTAATGACGAATTCAACCCGATTACACTTGCGGTATTTCCCATTCCATCATATACCAAATAATTTCCTGAGCCTAACTGAGTGCCACTTCCAAATGTGTTGTTTGCCACATAATAACCGGAGTCGGTCGGTAAAGTAGAAACAGGTGCTGAGGCTCTGGCTATTACTATTCTGCGCAAGCCAGTGCCGCATTTCCAACTGATCAATGCGGTGCTGCCTGTATTATTTTTTACAATAAAATTACTGGCAGCAACACTTGGCTCCAAAGGCTTTGTACCTCCCCAAACTTTGTAAACATATTGCGGACTATCAATATAAGGATTGCGGTTAATCTGGTAACCGAATATAGCGTTGTTCCTATTTATTTCCTTTACACTTGGCGGATCCTGGTTATGCCATTTAATCAGCAAATTCGTAAACCATGAATCATAGACCGGATAGGAGTTTCCGGCTAAAACATCATCTGCATTTCCATTGAATTGCCAGCCGGCTATCAAATTTTCGTAGCGGGTGGCCATATAAAAATAACTTCGTGCCAAATCACCTTTGTACTCATCAACCGGTTCAAAAACAATTCCTGTATATGCACCAAAAGTGTTGTTTCCTAATTTCCCCCCCAGCAGAGAGGTGTAGGAAGGAGAGGAAACCTCACCAAATGCGTAATTATTTCGCATTCCATTTACTTTTCCATCAGTTGGATATATATGAAACATATCAGAAACCATGGGAGAATTGGAAGCAAACCAACTTTGAGGGAAACCATGTTCCCTGTTATAACAATCACCTTCAATGGAATATGACCCGCATTGGTCGGTACTAAAATTAAACTCATAAGGCGAGGTTCCACAAATATTAGTTGAATAAATATCCCATACCTTACCATTATAAAAGGGATCTGTGGTTGAATAGGTTGCCCATAAACCACTGCTTCCGCTTCCATAAGCGGTAATTGTATGTCCTAATATTCTATAATAGAGAGCTGTTTTTAACGAAGTGCCTGTTTGTGTAGTGCTGATGGCAGAATAATAAGTTGATGCATTTGTTCCGCTTGCAGGTGTGGCTGTGCCTGTACCACTTAAGCTTATATTGATTGGTGTAGCTCCCACACTTGAGCAAGTAATGTTTCCCGTTTTTGCCCCATTTGTATATGGGCTGAACCGACAGTAAATAATAGTATTGGAAACTAAGCCACCTATTGGAATGAGTGCGAGATTGCTTGTAAATCCGCTTACACAGGTAGTTGAAATTTCGAAATGCTCGGGAGCCTGAATGAAAATATTTTGAGATAAACTACTTCCGCTTAGCAAAATTTTTTGTGGAGCAGCAGTATAATACATAGGGCAATTTCCAAAATTTGGCAAAGTGCTAACTGAGGAAATAATTGTACCTGCCAGTAATTGGAAGTCAATAATGGAAAGAAAAATGAGAATAATTATTTTGGGGTACATGATGGCAAAAATACGAAAACAATCCCTACCAAAAAAGAATGATCATTTTACGCATTTGTGTAAAAACGCTAATAATTTGATGTTAACTAAATTGATCGGCATGGATCCAAACTATTCATAAACCAAACTAATTGCCTTGGCGCAGTTCTCGCCATCCATAGCAGCTGAAACAATTCCACCGGCATATCCTGCCCCTTCTGCACAGGGGTATAAACCCTTTATTTGCGGATGTTCAAAGGTTTCCCTAATTCTTGGAATCCTTACCGGCGACGATGTTCTGGATTCAGTGCCCAATATGATGGCTTCATTGGTTAAATAACCTTTCATTTTTGTGCCGAATCGTTTGAAAGCTTCCCGTAATCCGAAACTCACAAAGTCGGGTAATATTTCATAGAGATTGTTGCTTACAGTTCCGAGCAAATAAGAATTTTTAGGCAAAGTGGAAGATGTTTTTTTGTTTACAAAATCTACCATTCTTTGTGCCGGGGCAGCTAAACTTTTCCCTCCCATTTCAAAACATGCCTTTTCAACCGATTGTTGAAATGCCATACCGGCTAATGGCCCCATTTTTTGGAAAGGTATATAATCTCCGGTTTGAACCGAAACTACTATGCCACTGTTGGAAAATGGATTATTCCGCTTACTCGGACTCCAGCCATTTAAAACAATTTCACCCGGTGCTGTCATTGCCGGTGCAATTATTCCACCCGGACACATACAAAAGCTGAATACACCACGGCCTCCAACCTGTTGAACTAAGTTATAACTCGATGCCGGTAAAAATGGGTTTCTGCTACCTGTGCACTTATACTGAATCTGGTCAATTAAAGCTTGCGGATGTTCTATTCTCACTCCGAGGGCAAAAGGTTTGGCTTCAATTAAAATGCCTTTATTATTTAGCAACTCGTAAATATCGCGGGCCGAATGTCCTGTTGCTAAAATTACTTCCTTGAATGCGTAAAAATCATTACCGGCGAACAAACCTCTGATTTCATTTACTTCCAGATCGATGTCAGTAACTTTGGTATTAAAATGAAACAGACCGCCACAGGCAATTATCTGTTGCCTTATTTTTGTAATAATCTGAGGCAATTTATTGGTTCCGATATGCGGATGTGCCTCAAACAAAATATTGGGATCAGCTCCAAATAAAACCAAAATTTGCAATATTCGCATTACATCTCCCCGCTTACTGCTTCGTGTATAAAGCTTACCATCACTGTATGCGCCTGCACCTCCTTCGCCAAAACAATAATTGCTTTCGGGGTTTACGGTATTGTTTTTGGTTATATTTGCCAAATCGCGCCTGCGTTCCCGAACATCTTTACCACGTTCAAAAATTACGGGCTTCAACCCCCTCTCAATTAATTGTAAAGCTGCAAATAAACCTGCAGGCCCAGCCCCAATAATGGCCACTTCTCTTGAATTAGCCACATTTTTTAATTGCAGTTCAAATGGGTTAAGGTCAACCGGTTCATTAATAAATACCTCTAATTGAATGTTAATTTTTATTGGATTACGGCGGGCATCAATGCTTTTTTTAATAAATTTATAGCCATTTAGCTCAGTTAGGTTGATCCCAAAATTTCGCTCAAGTAGTTGGCGTAAACCGGCGTCAGATGATGCTTGTTCGGGTGTGGCAGAGAGTTCAATTATATTTCGCATGGGTTAGGTTTTTATCCTAAAATCTTCAACAAAGATGCATAATATTTTAACAGATACTAAAAGCTGGTTTTAAATTTTTAGCTATACACGTGTTTAAATGCAGCCTTGAATGAATTGAATGAAAATAATTCGATTAAAATTATATTAATTTGCCGGATAGCAAAAGAATATGACAGAATTTTTGGATTTAGATAAAATAGAACAGTTTTCATTCGGTAAAAAGGAGTTTTTAGTAAGTCGCGAGGCCTACCACAATATTTCAAAATCATTTGATTTCTTGGTTAATTTTTCAAACAACAAAATAATCTATGGAATCAATACCGGTTTTGGTCCGATGGTTCAGTATAAAATTGAAGAGAAAGACCTGAATCAACTTCAGTATAATCTAATTAGAAGCCATTCCTCAGGTACCGGTTTTGCCCTCAATGAAGTTTATGGCAGAAGCGTAGTAATGGCCCGTCTCAACAATTTTTTACAAGGAAACTCAGGTGTGAGTCCAGAAGTAATTGAACTGCTAAAAATTTTTCTTGATAAAAATATTGTTCCCGAAATATACGAACATGGTGGAGTGGGTGCCAGCGGAGATCTGGTACAATTGGCACATCTAGGTTTGAATTTAATTGGCGAGGGATATGTTTATTATAACGGCGAAAGAACCAAAACAAAAGAAGTTTTTAAAGAATTGAACATCAAACCGCTGTCCCTCAAGTTACGAGATGGATTGGCCATCATTAACGGAACTTCTTGTATGACTGGAATGGCAGCCGTTAATTTGGTTTATACATACAGGCTCCTTAACTGGAGTATCATTACTTCTTCCATTATTAATGAAATTGTTGAATCGTTTGATGATTCCTTTTCTGAGGCGCTTAATAGTGTTAAACACCATCCTGGTCAACAATTGGTTGCCGAAAAAATGAGGACATTTTTGGCAGATAGCAAATTGGTCAGAAGCCGTAAAGAATTGTTCTCAGATGCCGATGAGTTGAAACGTTCGGAATTCAAAAACAAAATACAGGAATATTATTCTATTCGTTGTGTTCCCCAAATTATTGGACCGGTATTGGATACCTTGGATTATGCTAAAAAAGTAGTAGAAAACGAAATCAATTCTACCAATGATAATCCTGTTGTTATTCCCGAAATGGATAATGTTTTCCATGGTGGGAATTTTCATGGAGATTATATTTCACTGGAAATGGATAAGGTAAAAATTGCAACCACCAAACTCTCTGTTTTGGCTGAACGTCAGTTGAACTTTTTATTGAACTCGAGGTTGAATCGAAAGTTTCCATTGTTCTTAAATGCAAAAAAGCTGGGCTTAAATTTTGGCTTGCAGGGTTTACAATTTACTGCCACATCAACTACTGCCGAAAACCAGTCTTTGTGTAATTCCGTTTACGTTCACAGTATTCCAAACAATAATGATAATCAGGATATTGTAAGTATGGGAACAAATAGTGCTGTTATTGCCAAGCAGGTTATTAATAATTCTTTTCAGGTAATGGCTATTTTATTGATGGCTGTTTGCCAGGCTATTGATTTGTTGCCGGCCGAAGAAAAAGAAAGGCTATCTTCTCAAACCCTGAAGGTTCATGAATTGATTCGCAGGCATTCTGTTTTTATTGAAGAAGATAAGGCTCAATCGGAAACAATTGCTGATGTTTGCAGTTTAATAAAGGAAAATAGTTTCAATCTATGAATTGTGCATTAGTAACAGGAGCCTCTAGGGGTTTGGGAAAGGCCATAGCCATGCAATTGGCTATTGATCATGGCTTGTATATAATCATCAATTATTCGTCAAATGAAATTGCTGCGCAGCAAACACTTGATGAATTAATGGGTCAGGGTGGTCAGGGTGAATTGCTTCAGTTTAACGTTCAGAATAAAGCGGAAGTGGATGCCGCCCTAAATAACTGGCATGAAAAAAATCCCCAAAAATTCGTAAGTGTTCTGGTCAACAATGCAGGGATTACCCGCGATGGATTATTTATGTGGATGCCCGAAAAAGATTGGGATGATGTAATGAACATTTCTGTAAAGGGAATGTATAATGTTACACAAAACATCATACAATCTATGCTGCGAAAAAGGTATGGAAGGGTGATAAATATTGCTTCATTATCGGGTTTAAAAGGGCTTCCTGGCCAAACAAATTATTCTGCAGCAAAAGCTGCAATGATTGGAGCTACCAAGTCTCTGGCAGCTGAAGTTGCCAAAAGAAAGATAACCGTAAATGCAGTAGCACCCGGATTCGTGAAAAGTGATATGACAGAAGATTTGGATGAAAAAGAACTATCGAAACTTGTGCCGCTTCAACGATTTGGCGAACCACAGGAAATTGCTCACTTAGTTAGTTTTTTAGCTTCAGAAAAAGCTGCTTATATTACAGGCGAAATAATTAATATAAACGGAGGAATATATTCATAATAAATGAACAATAGAGTTGTAATAACGGGGATTGGAATTTACTCATGTATCGGAAAGGATCTTGCATCAGTTAAAGATTCTTTATATGAGGGCAAGAGCGGAATTATTTATGATGAATCACGAAAAGAATTTGGCTACCGCTCGGCATTAACCGGTTATGTAGAAACCCCTGATCTAAAAAATTACTTAGGTCGCCGGGAAAGGATCCACATGCACCAGCCTGCTATGTATGCTTATATGTCAACGCGCGAGGCACTGACTCAGGCGAACCTCGACATTGATTTTTTAAACAAAAACGAAACCGGTATCATATTTGGAAATGATAGTACTGCTGGTGCTGTTACCGAAACGGTGGATAAAGCCAGAAAGAAAAAGGATAATACCTTAATTGGAAGTGGTGATATTTTTCAGAATATGAATTGCACTGTAAATATGAACCTTTCAACCATCTATAAACTGAAAGGAATAAACTTCACGTTGAGTGCTGCCTGTGCTTCAGGCTCTCATTCCATTGGCATGGGATTTCTATTGATTAAGCAAGGTTTGCAAGATCGAATTATATGCGGAGGAGCTCAGGAAATTAATGTGTATGCGATGGGTAGTTTTGATGGGTTAGGCGCTTTTTCGATAAGGGAGTCTGAACCTACCAAAGCATCCCGTCCGTTTGACCGCGACCGTGATGGTTTGATTCCTTCGGGTGGGGCGGCAACAGTTATTTTAGAATCATTAGAATCGGCATTAAAAAGAGGAGCTACTATTCTGGGCGAGGTAGTGGGTTATGGCTTTTCTTCCAACGGTGATCATATCTCCAATCCAAATTTCGACGGACAAATCCGCTCCCTGAATATGGCTATCAAACAAAGTGGTGTGCAGGTTGATGAAATTGATTATGTGAATGCCCATGCAACTGCCACACCGGTTGGCGATGGAATTGAAGCCTCAGTCATTAGACAGGTTTTGGGGAATAAAATTCCGGTAAGTTCAACTAAGTCAATGACCGGACATGAATGTTGGATGGCAGGTGCCAGCGAAATTGTTTATTCGCTTTTAATGATGCAGAATAATTTTATTGCCCCCAATATCAACTTCGAAAATCCGGATGAGGAATCGGCTAAGATTAATATCATCACCAAAACCAAGGAGCAAAACATAGATTGTTTTTTATCCAATTCTTTTGGTTTTGGCGGAACCAATTCGGCCTTGATCATAAAAAAATTTAAAGCTTAACCTGATTTGGCTTCAGGTAAAATTAAACTTCAACATCCGGTTTATACTTCATAATTTTACCGAAATAGTTTTTCTTTAAAATGGTAGAAGCCGTAATCACACCCGAAAACAATGCACCACCCAAACCAACTGTTAGGGTATCCTGTCCAGTTAAAAACAAATTTTTAACAGGTGTTTGCGGGCGTAACCATTTATAACGAAAACGTTGGGGGGAGTGTTCCAAACCATAAATTTCACCTTTAGCATAATTGGTGAAATGTTTGGTGCTTAAAGGAGTAGAAATTTCGCAAACATCAATGTGTCCTTTAACCTGTGGAACAATTTCGTATAATTTTGAAAGTAGTTTTACTTCAAATGCCTGTTTAAAATCTTCATACACTTTCCCTCTTTTCATCCATAGTTTTTCCTCCCATTGTTGAACCGATTTATAGGAACAGGGAACAATAACCTGTATCGTTGAAAGATTGGAATGGGTCTTACTCCAATCTGAATCACGGCTTGACGGGAATGAGATATAAAATAAGGGAGGATCCAGGTCTTGATCCAGATTGTATCTTTCAAAATCACCATCAAAATCAAAGCTGTTATAAACCCAATAATTTGATTTGGGAAGTTTCAGGTCTTCATCAGAAGCATTTAATCCCACATAAAGACAAACGTGGCTTGCCGATGACTTTATTTTTTTTAAATCATCGCGGATTTGGGACAATAATTTATCTTCTCCCTGAATCAATTCTGTAAAAGTATTACGGGCTCCGGCATTACTGATTATTTTTTTTGCAAATAACTGGTCGCCATTCTGCATCCTTACACCGGTAGCAACACCTTTTTCGATCAGGATTTCGTTAACCTCAGCCTTCACCAAAATTTCACCCCCATTTTTTGTGATACTTTCACCTAAGTGAACATATATTTCTTTGGCTCCGCCAATCGGATAATTTCCCCCATTCAGGTAGTGTTCAGCAATCATGGCATGGATTACAAAGCTGCTTTTTTTTGGTGTAAGGCCATAGTTGCCGCATTGCGCACATAAAACCGAAATCAGTTCTTCATTTTTCGTGATCGAGTGCAATACCTCATAGGTGGTTTGATCTGAAAGGGCATTGAATTTTTTTCGTAGAAAGTAACCGATAAATTTACTCAAAAAGGGTGGCATTGATTTTTCCCCGAAAAACATGGGAGTAGCCGAAGAAAGGCTTTGTATTTTATCAAAATAGGCCCTGATGGCCAGCTCTTCCTCTGGAAAATTCAGCAGCAACTCCTTGATCTGATTTTCACGACCTTCAACAAAATGAAATTCTTTTCCCGCAATGATGGCCTTATCATAAGTGCTATCCATTTTGGCCCACTTCAATTTGCCTCCTGTCAGGTAATCAAATGCCTTTCGGAGAGGGGTATTTAGATCATTTACCTGCCCAACATAATGCAGACCGATATCCCATAAATAATGTTTGCGCTTAAACATATGGGTAA
>CAYHCM010000147.1:0-7015 GCA_964355045.1 uncultured Chitinophaga sp.
CGGTGGGCTTGGCTTCCTCGGGCCCTGATACCGAAAGCTGTCAGTGGTTTTTTACCCATTGCCCAACCCCGCATTTAGATGGCCGATACACGATTATCGGGTTTGTGATTGAAGGCATGGAAACCATCCATAAACTTGGGGTAGGGGATAGGATGATTAAGGTGGAGAGGATAAATTAGAAATTCCAAAATTCAAATCCCAAAAAACAAATAAATTTCAAAGTACAAATCCCGAAAAATAAATCTTAAAGAACAAACAAATTCCGAAGAACAAATTCCAGGGAATAAATTTCCATTTTCCATTTTCAAATATCAACTGGCACAATCTTGATAATTATTAAGATTAGACCTAATTTTAACCCTTCCAAATAACAATAATTTTTATGAAAAAATTCAAAGCAATTCTCCTCGTTTTATTTTTACAGTTCAATCTGTGGGCCGATATTTCTGTTTATGCCCAATCCATCCCGCTCGACAGCCGGGTTACCAAAGGGAAACTTGAAAACGGCTTGACCTATTACATTATGCCTAATCAAAAACCTGAAAAAAAGGTAGAATTGCGATTGGTAGTAAATGTTGGCTCTACATCTGAAGATGAAGACCAGCAAGGGCTGGCGCATTTTTTGGAGCACATGTTGTTTAACGGTACTAAAAATTTTAAGAAAAATGAATTGGTAGATTACCTTCAAAGTATTGGCGTGAAATTTGGAGCCGACCTTAATGCCTATACCAGTTTTGATGAAACAGTTTATATTTTGCCGATTCCTACCGAAAAGCCTGCCAATATTGAAACCGGCTTTCAGGTACTGGAAGATTGGGCCCATAATGCATTGCTTGATGATACGGAAATTGACAAAGAACGAGGCGTTGTATTGGAAGAATATCGCCTTGGCCTGGGAGCCGATAAACGCATGTGGGAAAAATATCTGCCAATAATTTTAAAAGATAGCCGCTACGCCATACGGTTGCCTATTGGTAAAAAGGAAATTTTAGAAAATTTTAAATACGAAAGTGTTCGGAGATTTTATCGCGAATGGTATCGTCCAAATTTGATGTCGGTAGTGGTGGTGGGAGATATGACAGTGGCCGAAGCCGAAGCCATGATAAAAAAACATTTCAGTGGTTTAAAAAATCCTGAAACTATCCGACCCCTTATTTCATTCAGGCATCCTGATATAAATGAACTTAGGATAGCCGTGGAAAGCGATGCCGAAGCTACGTTTAATACGCTTGAAATTAATTTATTTCAACCGGGAGATTATGCTCCGGTATTGACTGAAACAGATTTTATGGTTAGCTTAAAAAAAGAATTATCATCCAATATGGCTGCCGAAAGGTATAACGATATAAAACAACAAGCCGATCCACCGTTTTCATGGGCAGGAGGTTATATAAGTACGTATTTTTCACGAAAAAATGAAGCCTTAAATTTTTATGCCTACTTTGATAATAAAAAAGCTGAAGTTGCTTTCAAAAATTTATACAGGGAAATGCTTAGGATTAAAAAATTCGGGTATAATAATGAGGAACTGAAAAGGGCAAAAAGTTCTATGCTTGCTTCGGCCGAACAGCAATTTAACAACCGTAATAAAACAGAGAGTGAGCAATTGGTGTATGGGTTGGTTTATAGTTTTCTTCACGGATACACCACTACCGGCCCAGATTGGTATTTTAATTTTTTAAAAAACAATCTTGATAAAATTAGTGTAGAAGACATAAACCAAATGCTTAAATCAAAATTTACCACCGAAAATATAGCTATTCTTTTTACTTCCAATAATAACAGCGACAATATTATGCCCGACAAGGAAAGTATATTGAAGTGGAAATCGGAAATCGAATCAGAAGAAATCACAGAAAATAAATCTGAAAAATTTGCCACATCGCTTATGGAAAAAATACCCGCACCGGTTTCAGGCTATATTGCCAAAAAGACCAAATGGCCGGGAGTTTCATTAATAACATTAAAAAACGGAGTGAATGTTTATTATAAATCAACCGACTTTAAAGACGATGAAATTTTATTTAGTGCTCAAAGTTCAGGCGGTTCATCGCTTTTATCGGATGAAATGTTTTTGAAAACAACAGCAGGTTTGGGATGGGTGGGTGAACCGACATTAAACGGCCTGAATCCTGCAAAATTAAAAAAAGTGATAAGTGGAAAAAATGTAAATGTTGGGGCATATTTAGGAAACTACAGTGAGGGTATGTACGGCAATTCGGATAAAAAAAATCTGGAAACTTTTTTTCAATGGCTTCATCTTTATTTTACGGCAATTGACAAAAATGAAGAAGACTATCATTCGTTTGCCTCCAAAGAAAAAGGTATTTATCAAAATCTTTTAAAGGATCCAAGTATTTATTATCAAACTGAAAGTGGACGAATAATGTCGGGTAATCATAAGCGATTCAGATATTTTCCAACTGAAGAAGACTGGAAAGTTCAGGATGTAAATGCGGTTTACACCGTTATGAAAGATAAATTTTCGAATGCCGCTGATTTTGATTTTTTCTTTGTTGGCAATCTGGATGAAGCTGCATTTATTACTCTTTGTGAAACCTATCTGGCCACATTACCCGTAAAACCTGAACGTGAAAAATTTGTTAATTTAAATATGAATCCACCACCTGCTCCATTAGAGAAAACCTTTTTTATGGGAAGCGAACAAAAGAGTTATGTAAATATTGTATTTGAAGGAAAAACAAAATATAATGCCAATGAAGCCTATTATTTGCAATGCCTTGCCGAGATTTTGGATATTAAATTGGTTGAAATACTGCGCGAAGAAGCGAGTGGAGTTTATGGGGTTGGAGCTTATGGAAACATAGGGCGAATGCCGGATACAAGCTATAATTTGACGATTGAATTTCCATGCGGCCCTGATAATGTAGATAAGCTGACTAAAATGGCATTGGACGAGTTGAATAAAATTATTAATAACGGCCCAGAACAAAAGGATATTGATAAAATAAAAGAAGCCAAAACCAAAGATTTGAAGGAACAATTAAAACAAAACCGCTTTTGGCTTAATAAGGTATCATCAGCTGTCAGAAATGGAGATAAACCGGGGGATCCGGCTGGTGGGTTTGCTAAAATTAAAAAAATCAATAAAAAGCAAATTCAAAAAGCAGCCAAGAAATTTTGCAGTGGGCCCCATTACACATTTGTATTGAAGCCGGAAAAATTATAAATGTAAAATCTTCCTTATTTATAATGGATTTAATTGACATCAATATTAGGTTTCTTCTTGCAATATAGCAGAAGATAAATTATATCTTTGCATTTCGTATGAAGGTATTAAAACCCGCGCTGTTCTTTTTTGGATTCGCAATTATTGCTCTTGTTCTAATAAATTTCAAAGCTCAAAAAGCGCATAAATCAGTTCAGGATCCGGGCTGGATTGAGCAATACAAAGCCATGAAAGGCTATGTGGATGGAGTAAATTATTACGGGCTGCGAAATAGTTGGAACCGTCAGGATGTATTAAATAAAAAAAGTTCTGATGCTTTAGAATTTATTACCGAAATGGGTCCCGATAATGTAGCCGGAAGAGTAAGAGCCTTATTAATAGATGCAGCTAATACGAACCGGATTTTTGCAGGAGGTATTTCAGGAGGTTTGTGGCTTTCGGAAAATGCAGGACAGTTTTGGAATCCGGTTGATGAACATAGCATTTCCATGGCTGTTTCATGTATTACGCAAAATCCGTTTAATCCTTTGGAAATTTATTACGGTACGGGAGAAGGCACAGGTAATTCGGCTGACCTTAACGGCGGTGGAATTTATAAATCTGTGGACGGAGGGAAATCATTTAAACAACTCACTGCCACTGCTACCGACGCTGCCTTTACTACCATATGGGATATTGAATATTCAAAAACCGACAGTTCAACTTTTTATGTTGGAACCGCCGGTGGCGGGTTAATCAGATCTACCAATAACGGGTTGACATTTGAAAAAGTTTATCAATCGTCGAAAGCCGTTCATGAAATACTTACATATAAAGATTCTACAATATGGTATGGTTTGGAAGGCTATGGATTAATAAGCGGAACTGAGGACAGCATTATGAAATTTACCCGATTTATAAGCACCTTGCCCGCCACCAATTTTGGAAGGATAAGCATGAGTTATTGTACAAAATTTCCAAAGGTGGCATTTTGCCAATTTGTTAACGCCAGCGGAACAGCCATGGTAGGCATATATAAAACGTCAAATCATGGATTAACCTGGAAAAAAATGACAACACCAACCATTAGTGGTGTTTATTCGTGGGCATGGTATTGTTTAAATACGAGCGTAAGTCCGGTTGATACCAATACCGTTCTTTCAATTTCGGTAAAGGGATTGGGCTCAAAAGACGGAGGGGTTACCTGGAAAGAACTGAGGGCAAGCCATCCCGATTATCAGTCAAGCGTATTTTATCCAAACGGAACAGAGGTGTTAATTGGCAATGATGGCGGTGTTTATCGCTATAATACCAATACCTTGTTTACCGAGAATGTTTCATTAAACAACAGTTTAAATATTACCCAATTTTATACAGGAAATTACAATCCTTTAAATACAACCATGTTTATTGGGGGAACGCAGGATAACGGAACTCATACCTATACCGGCAGTAATTTTAATAAAGCATTGGGAGGCGACGGGGCATATTGCGCCTTTTCAGCCACCCCTCCATATTACGTTTATGCCTCATATCAAAACGGAGCTTTGAGAAGACTTAACTCTAATTTTACAGGTGAAACAAATATTACCCCATCGGGTGCTTATTCCTGGTATTTTATCAATCCTTTTGTGGTAAATCCATTGGATGGCAATCAGATTTATGTTTTATCAAAAACCCGAATTTTAGCGTCATCCGATGCAGGAAATAATTGGAGAGAATTATCGTTGCCTCTTAATAAATCTGTGCTATCGTTAGGGTTAAGTTATCAATCAGACCCGACGGTTTATTTTGGCGGCGGAGGCAATACATTATATCGTTGCACCAAGGCCAATTCAGTTAATCAGCAGGAAGTGGACTTAACCAATACCGCACCAACATTGGCCAAAGGTTCAACCATTAATTCAATAAAGGTTAGTCATACCAATCCTAATACGGTATATATTTCCATGTCGGATATAAATTCAAAACCACGCGTATGGAAACTGAATAATGCCGAAAGCCTAACTCCAACATGGATTAATATTAGCGGTAATTTGCCTGTTTCATTACCTGTAAATTGTGTTGAAGTAAATCCGCAAGACAGCAATACGATAGTAGCAGGAACTGATTTCGGACTTTATACAACTTCAGATGGTGGAATTAATTGGAGCAAAGAAATGGCTGTGCCCAATGTTCCCGTTCATAAAATTGAATCACATCCTAAAAATGGGGTTATTTATATTTTTACCCATGGCAGGGGAGTATTTAAATCACAGTTCGAAAATTTTATCCCAAACGTAAGTATTGTTAAATATGCTATAAAACCCAAAGTAACCTTTAATAATCCGGTTGAAAATAATTTAAACTTAACCATTGACACCCAAAATGAATCAGTTGATTTTACCCTGAAACTTTATAATTCTGCGGGTAAAATGGTTTACGGAAATATCGTTGAATCCAAATCATATCTTGATGTTTCTCATCTCGCAAAAGGTATTTATAGTATGCACCTGACCACTGGAAATGATTTTTATTATTACAAAATATTGAAATTGTAAAATTCAGAATCAGAGTGAAATCTTTCAATTAAAGGGCGTATAAAAATTAAAAAATAAAGATTTGGATCAATTACAAATTACCGGATTCGAATAAACAATATTGATTATCCCCTGAAACCCCGATTAAGATTAACAAAATTGATAAGTTAAAGTTTGGTGGTTCGGTAAAAGTTTCGTTAAATAGCACATCAAAATATACCAACAAATTATGATATTTAAAAAAGATAAATCCAAAAGAAAAGTAGATTCAAAAGAAATAGGTTTAGAAGCCGGTTTAATGGTAATGAAGTTTTTTTTAAAAACCGAATATATACATTATGGCTATTTTACCAATGGGCTGGCAGCCGATGTTACAAATTTGAAAAAAGCTCAGGACAATTATGCCGAAATGTTGTTTTCAAATATTCCTTCCGGTACAGTTACAATATTGGATGTGGGCTGTGGTTCAGGTAAAACCGCCTTTGAATTAATAAACCGCGGTTATAAGGTAGATTGCGTTTCGCCAGGCAAAATATTAACTGAATATGCAAGAAATTTAGTAGGAGATTCCGCGACTTTTTTTCAGTCGAAGTTTGAAAACATGGAAAATAATAAAAAGTATGATTTGGTTTTATTCAGCGAAAGTTTTCAATACATCCCCATGGATAAATCTATAGCCAAAGCTCTTGAACTTTTGAACCCGGGAGGACATATTATGGTATCAGATTTTTTTAAAACAGATCCTGAAAAGAAGAGTAAATTAGGCGGAGGGCATGAATACGATGAGTGGTTAAAATACAAATCAACATATCCTATAAAAGTGGTGACCGAAATTGATATTACAGCAGAAACCGCTCCTACTATTGATATAGTTAATCAATTGAGTATGGAAGTGATAAAACCCGTTTGGACCAATCTGTGGGCATTGGCAGAAGACCGTTTTCCGATGGTGGTAAAATTTGTTAAATGGAAGTATGAAAAGAAAATTTCGAAAATTGAAAACAAGCATTTTACAGGACAGCGTACGGGTAATAAATTTAAAGAATACAAAAAATATATGTTTTATCTTTTTAGGGCCAATGATTAATTTCAGCTAAAGTATTGCAAACAAATATTGTTCTGAACAGCCTATATCAATGAAGGCTTAATATATTATTTGGGCTATATTATTTTTACATCCAATAACTTTCCAAAAAATTTAGTTTCGTTTATACAAATTAAAAATAATTTATCAGGCAATACCCTTCCTTTCAATTCTTGACAAACCTACCCACCACACCATCCATCTTTAAAATATATATTCCGGAAGGTAATTCCGAAACATCAA
>CAYHCM010000147.1:7115-8807 GCA_964355045.1 uncultured Chitinophaga sp.
ACCACACCATCCATCTTTAAAATATATATTCCGGAAGGTAATTCCGAAACATCAATTCTGAAAGTTTCAGGATTTATCGTTTTTAAAACCAATTGCCCCAAAATTGAATAAACTGCAATACTTGAATTAAGAGGCATATTGAAATTTAGTCCAAGATTAATTTCAATATAATCCTCCGCCGGATTTGGATACAACCTTATTTTTATCCTTTCATTCGTTTCATTAATTTTAAGATTTCTTAAATACTCATAAGGTCCTATATCCCATGCAGGGCCGTTTATTCCGTCTCCGTCAGACGGCCTCGTTTTACCATCAAAATCCAGAGTCACCGCTCCGGTTAAATCTGCACCTTTATCAATGGCAAGGATGCTTGAAGCCGTTAAATGAAAATTGGTTGGGGCAGCTACAAAATTCGGATTGCCTTGTTGTCCGTTAATTTCCTGAGCGGGATAGGCAGTTTTAAAAGCTGAAAGGGTTGTATAATTTGTGGTTCCCGCTCTTATAATATTCCCGCTTGAAACGGGAAAGTAATACAGATTGTTATCAAAAGATACTTCATTAAAAACAGATGCCGCAATAAAACTCATCAACGAATGATTGGCATTGGCACTAATTTTATAAAAGATATTATTTTTTATTTTTACATTAACCGGATTTGGCGAAAGAAAGAATAATAATGCATTCTGATTTGTGCCACTGTAAAAAAGGTTGTTGTATATAAAAATATCTTTGACCAGACAAGAATTTGAAATAATAACCTGAGCAGAAAAAATATTATTTTTAATTATTATGTTCTCACTTAGCAGAGTTTGGGTGCCCGATTCAGATTTAATTTCCAAACCATTGGGAGAATTATAGACCAGATTACCTTCCACTATTATATTTCGGGTGCCGGAAAGAGCGTCTCCCCCCAAATGTATTGCGTGAACAGACATGTCATGAATGAGATTGTTTCTGACAATAACATTGTTTGATGAGCGTATTTTAAATCCATCTTCCGCATTTCTTATTTCATTCCCTTCCAACAAAACGCTGTCGGATTGACTAATATAAAAAGTATGACTAAAAAAAGTGCCTGTGGTTCCGTTACTGTCTAAAACATTATTGCGAATGATAAAATTATTTCCGTTGGTATAGATTCCATTCCCTGAATTATTGCCGTTTTGCTCCAAATAACAATTCTCAACAATCAGGTGGTGTTGATATAAAACCATACCGTTTTGGCAGCCCCTAATTGTAAGCCTGTCGAAGGTTATATGGTGAGGTTTTAAAGTATAAAAACTTTCATTTACATTTACACCCGTAGGCCTGCTTCCTGATGGAGACGACGTAGTTAAGCTAAGGTTTTGGAATTTTAAATAAGATGATTCAAAGGTTGCTGAACCTCTGCAATTAAGCACTTCGCCAATTCCGGTTTTATCAATCACAGGTTTATTTCCTGATCCATAAGCGCCAATAATAATATAGCTGCCGGCAGTTCCATGTGCTGAACTTGCTGCAATCCCGGTTGCCCCCGACCATAAATCGCCTCGTTTCAGTAATACACTATCACCTGCCTGGGCTACATTATTCAATAAGGTATTCAGTGCAGTGAGGCTTCGCTTTGGCCCATCGGTATTGCTCCCATTTGGAGCTGCCAATGTTCCGCTCCATGCATCGTTACCAATACTATTTGAAAAATAATAATTTTTG
>CAYHCM010000148.1:0-2776 GCA_964355045.1 uncultured Chitinophaga sp.
ATACAAAACCGGCTAAATATATTCGCCAACAAATCCTCACTCGATATTTCCCCTGTAATTTCACCCAAATGAAACAAAGCCTTTCTAATATCTAAGGCTATTAAATCTCCCGTAAGTCCGGTGTTTAATCCCTCCATAACATCGTTTAAAGCGATGGCCGATTTATGCAAGGCTTCATAGTGACGGCTATTGTTTACAATCGTTTGCGATGATTGGTTGAGTTCGGCAGCTTTTGATTGCAACAAATTTATGAGTTCTGAAATTTCACCTTTCTTGCCTGAAATGTAAATTATATCCGGGAAATTTTTGAAGGTATCTTTTAAAATTTCCATCTCACATAAATCCGTTTTATTAGCAACGGGTATCACTGGTTTGCCGGATATTTTCAAATTTCCAATTTCCAATTTCAATTCTTCAGGAGTGGTAATCAGGGCATCAAAAATATAAATAACCAAATCAGCATTACCCAGTTTTTCAAAGGTTTTTTCAATACCCATTTCTTCTATTTCATCTCCCGATTGACGAATTCCGGCGGTATCAATAAAGCGGAACAAAACCCCGTTTATTGATATGGCTTCTTCAATAGTATCGCGCGTTGTACCGGCTATATGGCTTACAATGGCTCGATCTTCATTAAGCAATAAATTAAGCAAAGTGCTTTTTCCGGCATTAGGTTTTCCTGCTATAACGGTGGCTATACCGTTTTTTAAAACATTGCCCTGAGCAAAACTATCTTTCAGTATATTTACATAGTTATAAATTTCACTTACCAAATTATATAAATGGTTTCTATCGGCAAACTCTACATCTTCCTCGCCAAAATCCAGTTCCAATTCTATGAGCGAAGCAAAATCTATTAACTGCTGACGCAGTTCTTTTATTTTATTTGAAAAACCTCCCCTCATTTGGTCTATAGCCATACGATGAGATATTTCGCTATCCGAAGCGATCAAATCAGCAACAGCTTCGGCCTGTGTTAAATCCAATTTTCCATTCAAAAATGCCCTGAGCGTAAACTCACCTGCCTTTGCATTTATGGCTCCCTGCCGAATTAAAAGTTCAATAATTTTTTGCTGGATATAAGGCGACCCGTGACATGAAATCTCAATTACATCTTCGCCCGTATATGAATTTGGCCCTTTGAATAATGATAAAACAACCTCATCTATCGTATTATTTTTATCTGACATTGGCTCTGTTATCCTTCCAAAATGAAGGGTATGACTTGGTTTATCACTTATATTTTTTGAAAAAACAGATTGGGCAATATCAAAAGCGTTAGAACCGGAAAGCCTGATTACGCCCAGAGCTCCAATACCAACCGGGGTAGATAAGGCTACGATGGTATGGTTCATCACATTTAAAAATTAGGACTCATGGCGTATTTACTGTAGAAATCGAATATTTCATCAGTAGCTTCATCAGCGGTATCCACTACTTTAAATATTAATAAATCATCGGGGCTAATGTTTTTTTCCACTTTCAGAACTACGTTTTGTATCCAATCAACAAGGCCACTCCAGTAATCTTTGCCGACCAATATGATTGGAAATTTTGCAACTTTATTGGTTTGCACCAAAGTAAGGGCTTCAAACATTTCATCCAATGTTCCAAAACCGCCGGGCAAAACAATAAATCCCTGAGCATATTTCATAAACATTACTTTGCGAACAAAGAAAAATTTAAAATTAATGAGTTTATCATAATCAATGTATTCATTCGGGTATTGCTCAAAAGGCAGATTTATATTTAACCCCACCGATTTTCCACCGGCTTCCCTGGCTCCTTTATTGGCTGCTTCCATAATTCCCGGGCCACCGCCTGTAATAACACCATAGCCGGCATCGCTCAGTTTTTTGGCAATATCTTCGGCCAATGCATAGTATTTATTATCGGCCGTGGTGCGTGCCGAACCAAAAATAGAAACACAAGGCCCAATGCGGGCCAATGCATCGTAACCTTCCACAAACTCGCTCATCACCTTAAAAATATTCCAACTGTCGCTACTTTTTATCTCCGGCCAACGTTGCATTTCAAAGGCCTTTTTAATCTTTTGGTTATGTAATATTTTATCTTCGTTATTCATCCTTAATTTTGTTTTGCAAAGAACGATACTATGTTTTGTAATAAAAAATGAAATGTGTGAGGGGTAATAATTTGGAGGGGTTAGATTTGACAACTTTTAAAAAGTTGTCAAATCTTGATATACAATGATTCTGCAACTTTATCCTACCTTTGGAGCCTTTCCCACCAATGCTCCTCATCTTCGACAATTACGATTCATTTACCTATAACCTGTGCGATTATTTCAAACAATTGGGGCAAGAGATAATAGTAATCAGAAACGATGAAAAATCGTTGGAAGAAATAGAACTTTTAACTTTTTCAGGTATTGTAATTTCACCCGGGCCGGGCATTCCAAACGATTCGGGCATTCTGATGGAGTTGATTGAACGCTGGCATACCAGAGTTCCAATACTTGGAATATGCCTTGGTCATCAGGCTTTGGGAATTTATTTTGGGGCTTATTTAATAAAAGCCCCCTACCCCATGCATGGAAAAGTTTCTTCCATAAAAACCATCTCTCATCCCATGTGGGATGGGTTGCCTCATACGTTTGATGTTTGCAGGTATCATTCACTTGTGTTGGAAATTAAAAAGGAGGATATGCCGATTCAGTTGATTCGTGAGGACACGAATCAAGGCCTAACTAAGGACACCGACGCCTCGATTCGTGAGGACACGAATCGAAACGACGCCTCGGTTCGTGTCCCCA
>CAYHCM010000148.1:2876-8805 GCA_964355045.1 uncultured Chitinophaga sp.
GACGCCTCGATTCGTGAGGACACGAATCGAAACGACGCCTCGGTTCGTGTCCCCACGAATCGAAATAAATCTTACGCCTCGATTAGTGTCCCTACGAATCGAAATAAATCTTACGCCTCGGTTCGTGTCCCCACGAATCAAAATATATCTTACGCCTCGGTTCGTGTCCCCACGAATCGAAATGCACCACCGATTTTTATAACTGCCATCAGCAATGACGACAAAACCGACGCCTCGGTTCGTGTCCCCACGAATCGAAATAAATCTTACGCCTCGATTAGTGTCCCTACGAATCGAAATAAATCTTACGCCTCGGTTCGTGTCCCCACGAATCAAAATATATCTTACGCCTCGGTTCGTGTCCCCACGAACCGAAAAGCACCTCCCCTATTGATAACTGCCGGCAGTAATGACGACAAAACTATAATGGCCTTTGCCCACCAAACCCTGCCAATATGGGGAATCCAGTTTCATCCCGAAGCTATTTTAACCCAATATGGAATTCAAATTTTAAATAATTGGTTAAAAGCCTTTATTTTGCATTAGATAATACTGTGATGATAGAAAATTTTATTGACCATTCGTTATTTCCCCTTAAATCTTCCGACAGGGTTGGCTTTGCGCTCGAGACTTTGGCCTCTTTGCAAATTTCTGCATTACCGGTTGTGGAGAAGAGTTTGCTTAAAGGGTTTGTTGAATATGCTGTTTTGGAAAATTCAAATCCGAACGAATCCATTGCAACAGCTTTAAAACAGCAACCACTGTGGGTAATTAACCATAATAGTCATTTTATGGAATCATTGAAACGTTTGGGAACTTTAAATGCAGGCTGTCTGGCCGTTACCGACGGGCATCATCACTTCAAGGGAATTGTATCAAAATCTTCGCTTATAAATTTTCTTTCTGAAAGTTATACGTTAAAGGCCGAAGGTGGCGTTATCTGTATTGAAATGATAGCCCGAAATTATTCTTTGAATGAATTGAACCGGATTATTGAAAATGATGATGCTAAAATTTTGGGATTAACGCTTTTTAATATTCCTGACAGTTCTCGAATTATGGTTACCATAAAATTAAATACTGTATATACCGACAGGATTATTGCCTCCCTGCAACGTTTCGGATTTGAAGTTACAGCATCGTATGATAGCAGTCACAATGTATCTGATTTTGAAAACAGGTATCAAGCATTATTAAAATATTTGGAGTTTTAAAAAATATAGTGCCGAAACTCCTCCACAAATATTTATCCGTTCTGTTTCCATACTCGTCAGTTTTTCTGCTTATTCTTATCAATTCAATTAATTTAAAAGCCCAAACCAATCATTATATAATTATTGATACCATAATTATTGAAGGCAATAACCATACTAAAAACTATGTTATTGAGCGTGAATTGCTATTTGTAAAAGATTCAATTTATGAATCGGCTGATCTGGATGAAATTGCTATGAACAGTAAAAATCTTCTTATTAATACCAATTTATTTATAACGGCTGAGGTTAAGTGGACTGAGGTAAGACCAAAACATGTTAGCGTTTCGGTTACTCTTTCCGAAAAATGGTATATCTGGCCAATTCCATTTTTTGAACTGGCCGATAGAAATTACAAACAATGGGCCGATTTGGGTTATAAAGCCGACCGGACAAACTATGGTTTGTATTTATTTACCTATAATTTCAGAGGAAGAAATGAAACGCTCAAACTTTCATTTATTAATGGATATACCCGAAACTATGGGATTCAATATACCGCTCCTTTTTTGGACAAAACCGGAAAGTACGGTCTGGATTTTTCATCAAGTTTTAAGCAGAACAAGGAAATTTGGTATCTTACCAAAAATGATTCATTGCAGTTTTATAAAAACTATTTAAATACACTTATTCAAAGATCCGAAAGCAAAATTGCATTTATTACCCGACGAAATAATTTTGCTACCGAACGTTGGGAAATTGAATATAATCTTATAAAAATCAGAGACACCATTGATACCAAAGAGTTGAATCCTGATTTTTTACTATCCGGAATCAAGCAAAAGGAAATATTTATTAAACATATATTTATTTATGAAAAACGCGATAACAAATATTATCCGCTTAAAGGATTTTATTTTAAAAATGAAGTGGATTTGGGCCAATTAATAGGAGATACCCTTTCGGTGGAGATAATAAAAGAAACCGCTGAATTTGGTGTTTACAAAGAAGTATATAAAAAGGTATATTTGTCAGGCTTTTTTAAAACCAAACTTAGCAATGAACCTTTGCCATTTATACCATATTATAATTTTAAGGCATTTGGTTACAAAGATTTTGTAAGAGGATATGAACAATACGTTATTGACGGCCATGCGTTTATGCTGGCAAAACTTAATTTAAAAATTGCCCTGGTACATCAGTATATGCTTAAAACACCTCTAAAACTACATAAGAAAAACTTCAGGATGCCCACCGGTATTTATATGAATATGTATTCAGATTGGGGGAAAGTTTTTAATAATCAGTGGGTTTTTAATGCAACCAATAACAACAGGTTGATTAAAACAGATTTGGTGGGTTATGGCGCAGGGCTTGATGTATTATTTTTAAATGATAAAATTTTCAGGGTTGAGTATTCACTAAATATTTTGGGTGATAATAATATTAATTTACATTTTCAAAAAACTTTCTGATGAACATAGGATTATACGCAAGAGCAATTAGAAACAAGGAAGCTTTGGATTGCTTGCAAAACACGATAAACTATCTTGGTCAAAATGGAGTTGGAATTTTTTTTCATGAAGAGCTTCATAAAAACCTCGATGAATCGAAATTAACATTCGAACATCCTTACGAGATGTTTACCTCTGACGAAATTCAAACAGCAAAAATTGATTACTTGCTTTGTATAGGTGGCGATGGCACTATGCTCGACACATTAAATATTGTTAGAGAAACAGGCATTCCTGTTCTTGGTTTTAATACAGGTCGTCTCGGATATCTGGCTACTTCAAATCCTGAAGATGTAGAAAAAGTAATTGACGAATTAACAAAAAAATCATATCATATTGATAGGCGAACATTGTTAAAACTTGAAGCCGATCAGGAACTTTTCGGTGGATTTGCCTACGCCTTAAATGATTTTGTAATTCATAAAAAAGACAGCACAAGCATGATTACCGTACACACCTATTTGAATGGCGAGTTTATGAACAGTTATTGGGCCGATGGGCTTATAGTAGCAACTCCTACAGGCTCGTCGGCCTACTCTTTAAGTTGTGGCGGTCCTATTTTAATTCCCAAATCGGCAAGTTTTGCCATTACCCCAATTGCTCCTCATAATTTAAGTGTACGACCCGTGGTAATTCCCGATGATACTGTCCTTTCATTTGAAATAGAAGGCCGTGTAAAAAGTTACCTGATTAGCCTTGACAGCCGAAGCTGCTCCATAAAAAAAGGAACACAAATAGCGGTAAGAAAAGCCGATTTTACATTTAACCTTATTCGATTAAGCAATGAAAATTATTTGGATGCCTTGCGAAATAAAATGATGTGGGGAATGGATGTAAGGAATTAGGATAATTATTAATTTCACTACACTACTATATGCCAAAACCTAATTTACTACTGTGTTTATTTTTTGATTTTGTGGGCTGTGCCACTTACCTTATTCCGGGATTAGGCGAAATTAGCGATGTGTTTTGGGCACCTCTTTCAGCCTTTATTTTTTACAGTATGTTTAAAAAAAAATTGGGAATTTATGGCGCTGTAATTAGTTATAGCGAAGAGGTATTGCCATGGACCGATTTTATTCCGACTTTTACTTTAGCCTGGTTTATCAGAAACTATTCCAAACGTCATTCCAATAATAATATTAGGTTTGCAGAACCAATGTATAAATCACCTAAACCGGAAATAATTGACCTTGATAAAATTTTTAAAGATAAAAATCCCGGCTTGTATAAAATGATACCCGGATTTATAATACGTTATCTCAAACGTATTATTCATCAGGATAAAATGAACCTGATAGTTGAAAAAAACGAAGGAATTGAGGGAGTTGATTTTGCCAATAGCGTATTAAATGAAATTGATGTAAAAGTTTCTTGCTCAGGTTATGAAAATATCCCTGAAACAGGTCCCGTTATTATTGTTTCCAATCATCCTTTAGCTGGTTTGGATGCCTTGGCGCTAATGAGTTTTGTTGGAAAAAAACGCAAGGATATACGATTTCTTGTAAATGATGTTTTAACCCGTTTACCAAATTTTGGAGAAGTGTTTGTGCCTGTTAATAAATTTGGAACCAATGCCAAATCGAACCTTTTAAGAATTGAAGAAATATATGCGTCTGATGCAGCCGTTATGCTTTTTCCGGCCGGAATGTGTAGCCGTATCCTTAATAGAAAAATACAGGACAAGGAATGGCAAAAAAGTTTTGTAACCAAGGCTCAAAAATACAACACACCCATACTGCCGGCTTTGGTAAAAGGTAAAAACAGCAACTGGTTTTATATCATCTCGCGGTTTAGAACTTTATTAGGAATTAAAGCCAATTTTGAAATGTTCTATCTTCCTGACGAAATGTTTAAACAAAAAGGAAAAACCATTGAATTGATATTTGGACCTCAAATTATGCCGGAGGTTTTAACTAATAAAAAGAATATAAAAGAACTGGCTCAACAGATAAAAGCTTTTGTATATACTTTGGATGTGAGGCATGGCTTATCATTTAAAGAGTTTTTAATGGTTATAGATAAAAAAAAGCAAAAACCTAAATAGCTATATTTATTTTAATTCATATAAGTTTGCAGCATTAGGTATGGAGTCAATAATTGATAAAATAGACCGCAATTTAATAAAGAAGGAACTGACTCCGAAACGTTTCGTTCGATTGACGAACGCCGGTAAAAATGAAATTTATATATTTAAAGGAAACGAAGCTGCCTGCTTAATGAATGAAATAGGCCGGCTTCGCGAAATATCGTTTCGTAAAGCAGGTGGGGGAAGCGGAAAATCAATGGACGTTGATGATTTTGATATAGGAAAATACGCCTATAACCAACTCATTGTTTGGAATCCTGAAGATGAAGAAATAATTGGCGGCTATCGCTATATCAATGCCCCTGAAGCACTTGACGGTGAAGGAAATTATCATCTCAGTACCTCTGAAATAGTTAAGTACAGTGAAAAAATGAAAAAAGAAATTTTCCCTTATACCATTGAATTGGGTCGCAGTTTTGTTCAGCCTCAATACCAGCCAAGTGTTGAAAATCGCAAAGGCCTGTTTAGCCTTGATAATCTATGGGATGGCCTGGGGGCCTTGACAATCTTGCATCCCGACATGAAATACTTTTTTGGGAAAGTTACCATGTACACCCATTTTAATAAACTTGCCCGCGATTATATACTCACCTTTATGCAGTATTATTTTCCCGATCCTGATAAATTAATAATCATTCCCAACGAGTTGAAAATTGAAAATGACACATCCGAATTTATAAATAAAATAAAAGGGTTGCCCTATAAGGAAGGGCATCATATTTTGAATAAACATGTAAGGGAATTAGGCGAAAATATTCCGCCATTAATAAATAGTTATATGAACCTTAGCCCTACCATGCGAACTTTTGGAACCGCCATAAACGACCATTTCGGGTATGTAGAAGAAACCGGAATATTGGTAACAATTGATGATATTTATCCTTCAAAAAAGGAGCGGCATATAAACTGGAAACCTGAACGATGATTGACCTGATTATTCTGATTTAAGAGAATTTTGGGATTAATAATAGTCCAGGTATTGAGACAGATAAATCTATAAAAAATAAAAATAAATAACATATGAAATGCCCATGAGAACAAAGTTAACACAAACCAGCATGAAATTTGGGCATTCCCCCGAAAAAACGGGGCAAGCTATATGACCTTAGTTTAAAAAATAAAAATGAATTACA
>CAYHCM010000149.1:0-8803 GCA_964355045.1 uncultured Chitinophaga sp.
TGTTCAAAAGGGTAAGATTTGTTTCCGGTTGGAGTTTTGACCTCTATTGAACCTTTCCAGGTAAATACGCCTTGGTTGGAAGGTCGGGCAGTATAAATACCTTTTCCGGCTTCCATTGGTAATGCATTTCCATTTACAATAACCGGGTTATCAGCTTTAGAGTTAGACGCCACCAATATTACTTCTGCCCTATACTCTGAACCCACCTGAACAGCAGTAGAATTAGGTATTACTTTAGCTTCCAAAAGGTCGAATGTAACTTTATCTTTATCAATATTTTTAGCTAACATTTCAATTATATCAGCTTCAGTGTTTCGACAGTCATTTTGTATTTTAGTTAACATAGTAATTACTCCAGCTAATGGCGAATGTTCAAAATACATTACGGCCCAGCTCGGATAATTGGATTGGTCGTAATTGGTTTTCAGATTGGTATAATTTTCAATTTTAGTGCGGTCGGCGGCATCAATTTTAACTCCGCTACCATCTTTCAGGTATCCCAATAACTTGGCTCGTGTATTATTTACCATTTCAGTTAATTCCTTAGCCTTTTTGTCACCGGGGTTTTTAAAGAAATAATGGGCATGAAGTTCTATATTATCAGCTTCTTCTAATTCTGTTTCTCCAAGTATTTCTCCTTCTTTTGGTTTTTTACGTCCGTCAGTATTGGCGATAAGGGCTTTTTTTAAGTTCTCAATATATGTTACAAATTCCTGTGAACTCTGTTTAACCTTTAAAGCCCGCTCATAAAAAGGCTTCACCTCTTCAGGCCTGTTCTTTGCTTGCTCAGCCAAGGCCTTTATGATACTTTCATTTTTCTTATCCACGTTTGCATTGGCCTTATTAAAACTCACTTCCATTAAATGAAATGCTTTTAATATTTCCTTCGACACGTTCAAAGCAAGCATAGCTGTCAACACGAGATACATCATGTTAATCATCTTTTGCCTTGCCGATAGTTTCCCAGTTGCCATATTATGTTATTTTAATTTTTTGTTTTTAAATTTGATAAATACTTATTTTATGGTCTCATTGCAGTTAACATACCGCCATATACTTTATTCAATGCAACCAAATTGCCTTGAAGATCTGTAAATGTTTGACCAACCCCACTCATCTGTCCTGAAACGCCTTTCAAAGTTTCTGTAGAATCAGCCAATGAATTCAAAGCATCTACAGCACGTGTGTAAGTTGAACTCATTGAGTTAATATTATTAGAAGCCTTCTGAACATTATCGGCATACTCTATAGTTGCTAATGTTGCGTTTGACAAATCAGCCATATTACTAACATTAGAACTTAAAGATTTTAAACCAACTCCAAGACTTTCAACCAATTCAGGTCCAATTTTGGCTTCAGCCAACATTTTATCCAATTGCTGTGCAACAGGATCCGGCTTCTTCTTAGGTCCGGTATCCATACCTGCCAATTCAGGATAAACTAAAGTCCAATCCAATTCCTGATGTATCGGTTCGAAGGCCGATATGGCAAATATAATTGCCTCTGTAGTCATACCAAGAATAAGGAATGTATCGGCAAACTGCCAATGCATAATCTTAAATAACGCACCAATAATAACGATTGACGCCCCTAACCCATAGGCCATTGATACGAATTTCTTAAATCCTTTGCTTTCAAATACACTTTTGCTCATGTTTGTAATGTTTAATTTGTTTGTTTGTTTATATTTAATTTTTTAAGTCCTGATTTTTAGTTCTAATGAACTAAAATACAATCACTTTTTTTTTATCTCTTATCTAAAGCTGAACGACCAATATAAGTCTGAACACATCTGAAACCAACATACGATTTACTGGTATCCTGATATTCATAAGTACGGCTGCCGTTTTGTATAAAATAGGCTATGTCTTTCCATGATCCTCCTCTGATTACTTTGCGTTTCATAGAGATGGCTTCATCTTCGCGGGCATCGTATTGGTAATCGGGATTCAAATCATGTGCAAACTGATGGGTTGATTCCGAATACGCATTAATTGTCCATTCTGCAACATTTCCTGCCATATTATATAAACCGTAGTCATTGGGGAAATAAGCATCGGCTCTTACCGGATACATACCACCATCGCCCATATAATCACCGCGGTTAGGTTTAAAATTGGCTAAGAAACATCCTTTGCTATTTCGTGTATAAGGGCCACCCCATGGATACATATTATTATCACGACCTCCGCGGGCAGCATATTCCCATTCAAATTCGGTAGGTAAACGGAACTCTTCTGTTATAGGTTGATCTATAGATTCCCAATACCTGTTTAACCATTCTGTTCTCCATTTGCAAAATGCTTTGGCTTGTTTCCAGTTTACACCTACTACCGGATAATCATCGTATTTTGGATGCCAGAAATACTGTCGGGTCATTGGTTCATTATAGCTGAAAGCAAAATCTCTAATCCAGCACAAGGTGTCGGGATAAATAGGAACAGAGGCCTTTTTTACTAATGAAGCTCGTGATTTTGCATTAGGTCCATTTACTCCCGGGGTGCGGTAATCATTTATTTTAGGAGCTGCTGCTGCTTCGCGATAGTCAACATATTCATAGTTAAATATTAACTTATCTGTATCGTATTGCCTTTTATGTCGAAATCTCTCGGCGGCGGTGTAATACATTTGTCCAAGTTCTTCAGCCTGACCTTTGTAATCTACCTTTTTGCCATATTTTAAAATGGTGTAGGTTTCTTCCGGATTTTCAATTTCCTCAGTCATCTCAGTTATAGTACGTGCTATCGAATCAATAACATGATATACAAACTGACGATATTCATTATTTGTAATTTCGGTTTCGTCAACCCACATAGCATGAATGGATACTTGCTTATTAGGTGCAATATACGAACGGAAAATATCCTGATCGCTCTGACCGGTGTGAAATGTTCCTGTTGGAACATAAATTGTGCCATAAGGCTGAGGATGAAACCAGGGTTTACGGCCCGGTACTCCGGTTAATTCGCCGCGGTTTTGATTCAAACCACAACTTCCAAGGGTCATTACCCCTACTACTGCCATTATCCTTATCACTCTGTTCATGTTCTTAACTATGGTTTATTTTTGAATTTGCAATTATACTTAATTTGAATTTAAAAACAAGAAATTTATTTAATTCTTATACTTAACGGGTATGCATTTGTTATTATTGTGTAAATTTTTAAAAAAATTATTTTGATCCGGCTCCACGACCCAAAAATCTTGGACTTACCCGAAAAGTTTTTTCTGGTGGAGGAGGAAATGTAATAGGAATACAATATTTAAGAAATACTTCATGGGTACCATCACTTACTTGTCGTATTTTATTTAAGGTAATATCATAGGAATACCCTAACATAAGTTGACCTCTTTCATACCCAACCAATACCGAAACGGCATCAGCAAGGGTTCGATATGCTAAACCTCCTCTAAAGGTATTGGAAAAAAGTGCAGTCATGCTTAAATCAATCTGTAACTTTGGATTATACTTAACAAGTACCGAAGGTTCAAGTTTCCAGTTGGGATTGGCTAAATTCCAATCAGCCCCGGTAGTTAGATAGAGATATCTAACAAAATCAACATCCACATTCCCGGTACTTCCATCCGCCATTGTTAGTGAAAAATCGTACTTGGCGGCATTTAAATGATTATAAGCTCCACCAACATAAAAATTATCAAAAATATTCATGAATTTTTTCTGGGAATAATAAAAACCAAACCCAAAATCTAACTCCGATGCGTTTCCGCTTGAAGCCGGTATGTGCGGATCATTGGGGTCAATATAAATAAATTTTGGATTATCATATCCAAACGTTGTTAAACCTGCATCTATACCAAGTGCTAAATATCCGAAATCATCCTGTATTGGTATTCTGTAATTAAGCGCTCCTTTAACGGTGGTAGTTTTCATAAAACCAATTTTATCATCCAAAAAAGTTACCCCAACGCCCATTTTACGTCTTCCTTTAGGACCAAAGGATAGTAATGTATTCAAATTGAGATTATAAGTAACGGGGGCCTGATTTTTAGAAATCTCGGCAAGTGGATCAGCTTCGGTGCCCTTCACAGGCGTGTAGTCGGCATATTGGCGATACTGAAAGTGGGACAGCCCATTTATACAAATATAATTTACTTTATATCCTGCTGCGGCCGGATTATAGGATTGCTGATTCCATCTGAAATGGGTGAAATACGGATCATGCTGCGCCTTTGAAATAATGGCGGACGATACAATTCCACCAAGTATTAATGCTTTGAAAAAGTAATTTTTAACCATATTGGGTAGGGCTTACAAATGTGAGAATTCTATTTATACTATGCAAGTTTTTTATTTTCATTTTTTTAAAGACGTTTATTACCCCTCAATTCGTTAACATTAATTATAAATTTTACTTTTCACCACAGTCAAATAAACGGATGAAACTTGTATTTTATTATTTAAACTTAACAATAATTTTAATATTTAGTCTTCGGCCCGTAAGGTAATTGGGAACCCCATAGGTTCTGTTATTAATATCTTTAACCCAAATATAGGATACTGTATTGTTAAATTCGAGAAGATTAAATATTTCGATACTGGTCCACAGGCTTTCAATGTGCTTGTATTTTTTTGATTTACGGGGCTGCCCGCCTAATACTTCTTTCGAAAATCCTATATCAACCCTGCGGTAAGGAGGAATAGTGTTTGGCGTTTTTGTATAGCGATTGTTGCCATTAAAATAATATGGCACACGGCCACCATATACCAATCCCAAATGCATTTTATAACTTTTGTCCATGGCTAATTCGTCGGCAAAAAGAATTGAAAAATTTACCCGTTGGTCAGTAGGTCTTCTTATAAATCCTGATTCAACAGATTTCCCGGCTTCATTTATATAGGTAATATTTTCACGGGTTTGAAGAATTGAAAAACTTAACCATGACTCCAACCCCTTAATAAATTCGCCATTTACCCGTGTATCAAATCCAGTAGAATATCCTTTCGAACTATTTTCGGCATAATATCTTACTCTTACATTATCTATATAATAGGGTATTAAATCGTCGAGATATTTATAGTATAATTCATTTATCAATTTGAACGGACGCCCCCATGCCGTAAAATTTAAATCGGAACCTAAAACAAAATGAATGCTTCGCTGAGCTTTAATTTCTTTATTTAAGGTTCCGTCGAACCTTCGGAATTCGCGGTAAAACGGCGGTTGATAATAAACCCCCGTTGCAAATTTGAATAAAATATCGCGTTTTTTAAATGAATCATAAGCCGCTATGGTTTTCAATTTTCTGAACAAGGTATCGTTAAATTTTTTGTTAGGTTCATAGGATAATGAAAAACGCGGGCTTATCATATTTTGCCCGTTCAGCGACCAGTATTGATGACGAACTCCTCCGTTTACCCTGAAATTATTAGTATTATTTATTAAATAACTGTTTTGCACATAGCTGCTTATTCTAAATGAATTAAGTGAGTTTTCGGCATGAATTCGTTCGGGCAAATTTATTTGCAGGCTACTATCGCGGTAAGTAGATATAAGCATTCCGGCCGAATCGTTGTATTTCCATTCATTTAAATAATCGTTAATTTTTTCATTTTGATATTTTACACCATAATACCATGTAGATTTTTTTGTTTTTTGCACCCCTGTAATTCCTGAACTATATACATTGGCTTGCAAATCGTTTCGGGCACTTTGAATAAAATACCCAACCCCAAGCAATCGCTTTTCTTTACCCAAATTATCAGAACCCAAATTGGTTTCCAATTCATACAACCCATAAGCTCCTTCGGTTGTATTATATTCGTTTTCGGTGGTTGTAAAATACGAATTTATCCATTTAAGCGATGTGTTTTTATTAAGATTATATTGAATAGTCAGGCCATTTAGTGCCACCAAATATTTCATTTCGTCCAAACCACCCATATTTATATTTAGCCGCAGTGCCGATGTTACGGTTCCAAACGAAGTTTGCCTGCCTGCAGGCACTAGCGAAAATTTATTATAAGCAATATTGCTTAACCATGAAATTGTCAGGTCTGAATTGATACGATAGCGAAGGAGCGATTGAAAATCCACATTCAACGGACGGTAATCGCCACTAACATCCAATGAATTAAACAATAGTTTATTGCTTCGGTATCTGGCCCCAATTAAATATGAAAATCGTTTGCGTTTATCCTTCGATTGATTACCAAGAGTAATACCTGAACCTAACAAACTGCTTCGTATAGTTGTTTCAAAAGTCCGGGGAATTTTATAATTAATATCAAGCACGCTGCTCAATTTATCTCCATATCGGGCTTCAAAACCTCCGGTTGAAAATATAAGCCTGTCAACCATATCCGGATTAATAATACTCAACCCTTCCTGCTGCCCGGCTCTAACCAAAAAAGGACGGTAAACTTCAATATCATTAATATAAACCAAATTTTCATCATAGTTTCCACCCCTTACATTATAGCCCGAACTCAATTCGTTTCCCCCGGTGCCACCTATATATTTCAAAAATGATTCAAGGGAACCACTCACCGAAGGAAACCTGTCGAGTTTTTTTGATTCAAGGGTAATGGCTAATAAATCTCTGTTTATTTGTTGAATTTTGGTTGCTTCCGGTAATTCTACACTTGTTTTCATTACCACATTAATAACAAAGATTTCACCTGGTTTTAGCGGCCCAACATCCCTGCTCACCAATTTTTGGGCAAAGCTATAATACACCTTAAATTTTTTGTCAGATGGAATTTTTAAAATATAATCGCCGGCGTCGTTTGTAAATGCTGAATTGTACCGATCATCGGTAAAAACCGAAGCCTCCGGAATATCAAACCCCGAAGAATCGGAAACATGCCCTTTGACGAAAGATTGCCCAAAGGAACATTGCCCGATGAACATTAAAAAAAGAAGGGTATTTGATTTGAGTGATTTGATCAAAAAAGAACTGATGAATTGCTAAATTGTTTTATTGTTATTTGCCTATTGCTATTTGCTTATTGCCAGTTGCTTATTGCCAGTTGCCTATTGCCAGTTGCCTATTGCTAATTATTACTTGATTTCAGAATAACGGATTGTACAATCTTAATATTGCCATTAATTTTCTTTTAATTTAGCAATGGTATCGGCAGGATTGGCCGATGAAAAAACGGTATTTCCAGCTACAAGTACATTTGCTCCGGCATGCAGCAAGGCTTTATAATTATCCAAAGTTACCCCACCGTCTATTTCTATCATCAAGTCTTTGCCCCTTTCCATGGCCATTTTTCTCAGTTCTTTTACTTTATTATAGGTATTTTCAATAAATTTTTGTCCACCAAATCCCGGATTTACACTCATTATAAGTACCAAATCAATATCCATCAAAACATCTTTTAATAAGGAAACGCCCGAATGAGGATTAAGAGCCACGCCGGCTAACATATTGTTTTCTTTTATAGCTCCAATGGTGCGGTGCAAATGGGTGCTTGCTTCCAAATGAACGGTTAAAATATCGGCTCCGGCTTTTTTAAAACCGGCAATGTAGTGTTCAGGCTGCACTATCATCAAATGCACATCAAGCGGCTTAGTGGCATGTTTTTTTATAGCTGAAATTACCGGAAACCCAAATGAAATATTGGGTACAAAAACGCCATCCATCACGTCCACATGAAACCAATCGGCGCGGCTGTTGTTTATCATTTCCACATCGCGTTGCAAATTGGCAAAATCGGCCGAAAGTATGGAAGGTGCTATTTTATATTCCATTATTTAATATTGATTTCTTTAACAATTTGTTTTTCAAAATAGGCATTTATTTTTTGCAAAATTACGCTTCGGTGAAAGTTCAGCTCATTTTTTAAAGGCGCCGATTCTACATATATATATAAGGTGCCTCCCTTCAATTGAATTTTGTTGGTATTTTTTGCAATCACCGTTCCCACAATATCGTGCCAGTTGTTCCAAATTTTAAGTTCATCAATTTTACCCGTAAGCTTATAAGCATTCAATAATTCATTGATTACTTGCTTTATGGGTTTTTCATCGGTAAACATAATCGGAAGGTTCAAACCAACACGATTTTTTTGAGTTTTGCTAATTTAAGTTTTCTACAGCATGTAAATTATCAATAACCGAATACCGATTACCGAATACCGATTCACAAACTTCCCGCGAGACGCTAATGCCCCACCCCTAAAATAAAAGTAAAATTTATTTAAAAAAAACTTCCCCCCTCAATCGTAATTTTGTAAATGGTTTGTTAACTCTCATGAAAAAAATATTTTTTTTACTTTCAATCCTTTCTATTTTTATTAGTTGCAAAAAAGACCCTCCGGTTTCCAACGACTATTTTGCCTTTGGCGATGCTCATGGCTTTTGTGCCAATAATTGCAGCAATATGTATTTAATGGTTGGTGACAAAATTTACCCTGATGATATGAATCACTTTTATGGAAAACTAATTTTTAAAACCACACCATTGCCCAATTCAAAATTTGATTTGGCTATTCATTTAAAAAATAATTTTCCTCAATACCTTCGCCAACATCCCGATACCACCTTTGGCTGCCCCGATTGTGTGGATCAGGGAAGAATTTATATTAAAATAAAAGAAAAGGGAAAAATTGTGTTTTGGAATATTGATCCGAATAAAAATACCCAACCCATGGAAATAAGAGACTATATTCAGGATATGGAGAATGTTTTGGAAGAACTAAAAAAATAAATGATGCTGAAGCAAAAAGGAATTTATTCTTTCAATCCGTTGGCTAAAGTGCAACGGCAATAAATAAATCGGCTGCAAACCATCTATTGCTGTTCAATTTATTGAACTGTAAAAAGATAAAAAAGGC
>CAYHCM010000150.1:0-8800 GCA_964355045.1 uncultured Chitinophaga sp.
CGGCCACGCCAGTTGTTGCCATCATCTCCTTCGCCGTCAATATCGGTTTCAAAAAGTTTTTGTCCCCAACGGTTAAAAATTTTTAAATTATATTCGTCCAATCCCTCGGCTATTATATCATAGGCGTCGTTCAGGTTGTCGTGATTACCGGGGGTAAATACATTGGGGATTTTAAGTTTGGTAACCACATTTACCGTTAAATCTTTGCAAAGCGTATCAAAACACCCGTTAAAATTTTCGACAAACAAACATGGCCTAAACTTTCCTTTGTCTGAAAAACTATGGGTGATGGAATTATTGGAACTGATATTATTTTTATCGCCCGAGGCGGGATCGCCCATATCCCATGTAATTGTTTTGGTTCCTGTAGAAGTATTGGTAAAGGTGTAAACCGGACACGAAATGGAATCTTTAAAAATATCAAAAGCCGCGTTAATTGCAGAAATCCGTACCGTTTTAAATACCGTATCAAAACAGGCCGGACCTGAGGTAACAAACCACGGAGTGTATTTTATCGTAAAGGTTCCGGTATCTTTTGAATATAAAATTCCCGATTTATTGGTGGTTTCAATACTGTCAATTTTTGGGATTACCCAATGATAGCGGGTATATAATGAATCTGATTTATCGGTAACTACAATCGGTTTGTTGGTACATTGAATTGGGTTTACGGTAAAATCAGCTTTTGGGGAAGGCAATACAATGACTTTGCGAACGGGATAATTTAATAAATTGGTATCAGGAAATAAGGAAGTGCAATAATAAATGGCATTGCCGGCATTGGGGTTTACCACGCTATCGCTGCCAAATAAATAAATATTATAGGTGCCGGGTTTGGTATAAGTAAAATTAACCGTGGTATCCAGATTGGTGCTTAGTTTGGTTTTTAATGGGTCGCCAAAAAACCAGATAAAATCCCGGGTTTTGATGGATTTATTATCGAAGATTGCTGTAAAAGGGGCGCATCCAATAGTATCCAAAATATCAAAATTGGCAACCGGCCCTTCGATGGTTAATTTGATATAGGCCGTATCAAAACAACCAATCGAATTTTCTACCCTCTGGTAAATTGTATAGTCGCCAAAGGTATTGTAATAATGGTAGGGATTCCTTACATAGCTTGGGTTTCCGCCATCGCCAAAATCCCAATAAAACTTTGTAATGCTATCCATAGGCGGTTTATAATCGCTGTAACTCGAATCGTATAATTGAACAATTCCATCACAAATAATTTTTTTGAAAATATTTTTTATCCCGGCATGAACCCCACCCACATTGACTACTTTGATAAGGGTATCCCAGCAATTGAATGAATCTTTGGCGGCCAATCGTACCTTATAAAAACCGATTTTTGGAAATGAGATAACGGGATTGGCCGTGTCTGTAAGAAACCCGCGTCCATCATCAAAATCCCATTTGAATTCTTCTTTACCCTGCTGCTTTCGTTTGGCTATATGCCAAAAGTTTTTGCTTGCTGTAATTGCATTAGGATATAATAAGCTACTGTCATTATAACTCATCGAATCTTTTAACATTACCATTGAACCGGGGCAAATAAAAGGGTCATAATCTATTAACATATTAAAGCCAACTATTATTTTTTGATATATCTGATTATAGCAATGGCTGTCGTTTTCTAAATAATAATGAACAACAAAATTGGCCGCTCTTTTATAAATATGGCCCGGCCGGGGAATAATGCTATCGCCGGGAGCCACAAAAAAACTATCCGTTTTGCTATTATCGCCCCAACGCCAGGTGGCAAATGCTATGTTTTTTTGGACTGAATCTTTAATCAATGGTTTCATCAATTGATTGACACAGGTAACCTTAGGATCAAACGAAATGGTAGGATCTGATGAAAATTTGAACCAATTGTGTTTCCAAATAGTGTCCTGACATACCCGGCTTTGGTCAATATAGAAATCCAACGTATCATTAAAACCGGTATAAACCATAGGGCTTCCGTAGGTAATAAGAAAACCCACTGTTACCCATCCGTTTTTATCACAGGTTTTTACATATGGGGTTTGGGAAATAAATCGGGTACTCCACCTGTTTTTGGCACAGGCTGAATCAAGGTTTATTTGTATTTTGACCGGTCCGCACAGATTGTGGGTAAATCCTATATAATAATCACTTTTATTTCCAAGACAAAATCGGGAGGCATAGTACCCTAATTTTAAGGTATCTTTTTTAATTAAATTTACAATTCCCTCTGTATAAAACATGCCGCAGCCCGATACAGAATCTTTAATAGTTATGGACCATGTGCGGCAAATACCGTTTACATAAAAATGCTTGCCCAATGAGTCGGTACTATAATTGCAATTGCTGTTTACATTTATCCCTTTTACCCTGCTGGTAGTGCATTGCGGAGCTTTATCATCGGCAAAATTCCAGGAATAATATAGTTTTCCCAAGCCATACTGTTTCACTTTTGTTTTAAAATAAACGGTATCTTTATTTGTACATTGATTATCGTTTAATACTGTAATTTCAGGCAACATACCTATGACTTCAAAGGAGTCTTTAGCCGATTTTTTTGTGCATCCGTGATTTGTTATTTCTAATGATACTTTAAATTTTCCAAGTCCTTCCGAAAAATCCATCATTTTAACATTAATTTGATCAACAGGAAAAATGTTTACAAGGATCTTATCCAAATACCACTTATAGTAAGCACCCGAATAGGCATCGAGTTGGGTAAACCTGAAAACCGAGCCCATACATTGTTTGGAGGCATTTTTACCAATATTAAATTTTACACCATATACTATAACTTCAATAAGCGTGTCTTTGGCAGTGATGCATCCATTTTTTTGAATATACGAAAGGCTAACTGTATAAAACCCGCTGTTTTTATAAAAATGGAATATCTTTTTACTTTTGGTAAATATTTTAGGGCTTCCATCGCCCCAATCGTAAATTTTGCCAAGGATAGTGCTGGTGTCCACCGAGGTTACATCTTCAAATTCAGTTCTTGCCGAATCACAAAACAAGAGATATTCATTGTCAATACTAAAAACCGAAATTGCAGGAACCACATCTTTAATGATAGTGACATCCACTTCTGTTTGCGATTTGCAATCCTTGTCATTGGTAATTTCAATAGTTATTCTGAACGTTCCTGTATTGTTGTAATGATGACATATAATATCACCCGGCTTTGGATTTGTGCTTACACTTTGGTCGCCATCATCCCAAATAATTATTCTTTTTTTTAAATTAACCCCGCTATCGCCACCGGCAGAACTATCCACCAAACAAATATTGTTTTTCCACAGGCAATAATTATTATCCGGTTTTTTTAAAATTTTAACGGTGGGCAATTCATAAACAGTTATGGTTTTGGTGGCTACACAAGTTCCACCTCCGATAAGTTGGATGGTAGCTTTTACATTTTTTACACCTTTAGCCGAATATTTATGGCTAAAACTTTGTTGCGCAGAAGTAGTGGCATCGCCCATATCCCATAAAACAGAAGCAATACCGGGATTGGCCGTAACATCAAAACTCATCAATTCTTCCTTACACACAATATCCGACGAAACAATGGCGCAGGTTTGGGCCTTTGCTTGCAAAAGAGTAAAAGAAAAAAGTAGAATTATGTAAAATCTTAACATACCTTTTATAGTTAAATATTTTCTAATGGTATTAATTCCTTTTTAAATCTTCGATTAACTTTTCCAAAGTTTTTGAACTTTGGAAAAGTTTAACAATCATCAATTTTTTCTAACAAGTTTCAAAAAATCAATCCTTACCCCCAATCAACGTTATCGTTCCATGTGTACTTTCCCGTTTCGCCTCACAACTGTATTTATATGTAAAAATATAAAAATAAGTGCCGTCAGGGTATGGGTCTGAAACCACATTAGGCCGGCCCCGCCAGTTATTGCCATCATCTCCTTCGCCATCAATTTCGGTTTCAAAAAGTTTTTGACCCCAACGGTTATAAATTTTTAAATTGTATTCATCCAATCCTTCGGCTATTATATCAAAGGCATCGTTCAGGTTGTCTTTATTGCCGGGAGTAAACACATTGGGGATTTTTAATTTAGTAACAAGGTTCACGTTTATTTCTTTGCAAAGCGTATCAAAACATCCGTTAAAATTTTCAACCATCAAACAGGGAGTAAATTTCCCTTTGGCTGAAAAACTGTGGGTAAGTGAATTATTTGAACTGATATTATTTTCATCTCCTGAGGCCGGGTCGCCCATATCCCATGTAATCGTTTTGGTGCTGGTGGAGGTATTGGTAAATGTGTAAACCGGACAGGAAACGGAATCCTTAAAAATATCAAAAGCTGCATTTATAGCTGAAATCCGTACCGTTTTAAAAACAGTATCAAAACAGGCAGGGCCGGTAGTAACAAACCAAGGCGTATATTTTATGGTAAATGTTCCGGTATCTTTTGAACTTAAAATTCCTGTTTTAGTGGTGGTTTCAAGGCTGTCAATTTTAGGAATAACCCAATGATAGCGGGTATATAAGGAATCAGATTTATCGGTAACCACAATTGGCTTGTTGGTGCATTGAATAGGGTTTACTGTAAAATCGGCTTTGGGTGCAGGCAGTACAATGACTTTTCGAAAAGGATAATTTGATTTGGTCGTATCCGGAAATAAGGAAGTGCAATAATAAATAGCATTGCCGGCATTGGGATTTACCACACTATCGCTGCCAAATAAATAGATATTATACGTTCCGGGTTTGGTGTAGGTAAAATTCACCGTTGTATCGCGGTTGGTGCTGAGTTTGGTTTTTAAAGGGTCGCCAAAATACCAGATAAAATCACGGGTTTTGATGGATTTATTGTCGAAGATGGCTGTAAACGGAGCACAACCCATGGTATCCTTAATATCAAAATTAGCCACCGGCCCTTCGATCGTTAATTTTATATAGGCCGTATCAAAGCAACCCCGTGAATTTTCGACCCGTTGAAAAACGGTATAGTCGCCAAAGGTATTGTAATAATGATATGGGTTTCTTACATAACTGGGGTTTCCACCATCTCCAAAATCCCAATAATATTTAGTAATGCTGTCGGTTGGCGGTTTATAATCGCTGTAACTTGAATCATATAATTGAACAATTCCATCACAAATTATTTTTTTAAAAATGTTTTTTATCCCCGCATGAACACCGCCAACATTGACCACTTTGGTAAGGGTATCCCAGCAGTTAAATGAATCTTTGGCAGCAAGGCGTACCTTATAAAAACCTAATTTTGGAAATGAAATTACAGGATGGGCTGTATCGGTTACAAACCCGCGGCCATCATCAAAATCCCATTTAAATTCTTCTTTGCCTTTTAATTTTCTACCAGCAATATGCCAATAGTTTTTACTTCTTTCGGCACCCGGCGGAAGGCTTGTATCTTCATAATACATCGAATCCAAAAACTGAACATTAGAACCCGGGCATATTACCGAATCGAAATCCACCGACATTTTGAAACCAACATTTAATTTTTGGGTAAAATTGCTATAACACTTTTTTTCTGTTTCCAAATAATATTTAATAAAATACGTTCCCGCGGTTTTATAAATATGTCCGGGTTGCGGTACAAGGGTGTCACCCTTTGGTACCAGTATGGTATCAATTTTTCCGTCGTTCCAGTTCCATATTGCAAACGCTATATTTTTTTGATAAATGTCGGGAATTGCAGGTTTCATTTCCATATTCAAACATTGCCGTGCTGCCGTAAACCGGGCTACAGGATCTCTGCCAAGTTGAAACCACTTGTGTTTCCAAATGGTATCGCGACACAAGCGACTTGAATCAATATAAAAATCTTTTTTATCATCAAATCCGGTATAAATTATGTGGCTTCCAAATTTCATGGCAAAGCCAACAGTAACCCATTCATCTTTATCGCAGGTTTTTTTATAGGGGTAATTATAAATAAATTTGGTACTCCATATATCCTTATCGCAGGTAGAATCCAGGTTGGTTTGCACCTTTATCATATCACACAGATTTTTTGTAAACCCGATATAGTAATCAGATTTATCACCAATACAAAAGTGGCTTGCTACATAGTTGAATTTTATGGTGTCGGGTTTTTGAACATTTACAAAGCCCCCATGAATTTCAGACGGACACCTCGACAAATTATCCGTAATCGTAACATTATAATTCCTGCAAAGGCCATTAATATAAAAATGCTTACCTACTGAATCGGTTGCAAAGTTGCAATTACTGTTTACATTAATTCCGTTTACACGGCTCGTAGTACACTGAGGTGCCTTATTATCGTCAAATTCCCACATATAAGATAGAGTGCCAAGTCCGTATGATCGTACTTTAGCCACAAAATATACAGTATCTTTATTAGTACATTGATCATTGTTCAAAGCTTTCACATCCACTCTCATACCAATTACTTCAAAAGAATCGGATTTGAAACTTTTTTTACATCCGTAATTATCTATTATTAAATCAACATAATGTTTCCCGAAAGGGTCGGGCGATAAATCTATGTATTTTGCATCAATCTGATCTGGAGGCATCGGGTTCTGAAGAATGCCATCCAAATACCATTTATAAAAAGCCCCACCGTATAAATCATTATGTGTAAATCTCCAAGCCGACCCAAGACATTGGGTATAGGCATTTTTTGTGAGATTAAATGTTACCTCAAATACTGTGACACTGATTACGGTATCCTTTCTGGTAATGCATCCGTTTTTTTGGATATACGAAAGGCTTACTTTATAAAAACCGCTTTTTTTATAAAAATGATTAAGGTATCGGCTTCTGGTATTAATAGGAGGGCTGCCATCACCCCATTCAAATATTTTGCCGGTAACTGTGCTGGTGTCGGAGGGTGTAATATCATAAAATTCAGTCCGGGCTGAATCACAAAACTTTAGAGCATTATTATTAATACTAAAAACCGAAATTGCAGGAACCACATCTTTAATGATAGTGACATCCACTTCTGTTTGCGATTTGCAATCCTTGTCATTGGTAATTTCAATAGTTATTCTGAACGTTCCTGTATTGTTGTAATGATGACATATAATATCACCCGGCTTTGGATTTGTGCTTACACTTTGGTCGCCATCATCCCAAATAATTATTCTTTTTTTTAAATTAACCCCGCTATCGCCACCGGAAGAGCTGTCAATCAAACAGATTTTATTTTGCCAAAGACAATAATTATTATCCGGTTTTTCTAAAATTTTAACCTTTGGCAATTCATAAACGGTGATGGTTTTGGTTGCCACACAGGTTCCGCCGCCGGTAAGTTGCACATTAGCTTTAATGTTTTTTACTCCTTTAGCTGAATATTTATGGCTAAAGCTTTGTTGGGTAGAAGTAGTGGCATCGCCCATATCCCACAAAACAGAAGCGATACCGGGATTAGCCGTAACATCAAAACTCATTAATTCTTCTTTGCATACTATATCGGAAGAAACAATTGCGCAGGTTTGAGCATAAGTTTTGATTCCTATAAAAACAAGGGTGAAAAGTAATAGTGCTCGTAACATTTCACCACAATAATATTACAATATTTTAAAGGTAATGGTTGGGCAATGTCATTTTTTTATACCCATACTTTTGTACCCTCCGTACAATTTTTGCATATTTCAATATTTTTGCGCGATTTGAGGAGTAATTTTCGGAAAGAGGTGTAAGCTGGTCCTTGCCAAATATCTTTAAAATTTTGTTCTGAAAGCTGGCCTAACCGGTAGGTAGCGTCCTTATCAAAACAACAGGGAACCACCTTGCCATCCCATGTAATCACACATCCTTGCCACATGCGCCAGCAATGATTGAGCAGTTTATTTTTAATGGTAATTTTTAATTGGTCTAAACTATATCGCGCATATTTCGGATTTTTAGGAATCAAATCACTGCCGGTTTCAAAATTATACACCTGTGCACTTTTCATAGCCAAATAATCCATCCCGGTTTCTTTAGCGAATTTTTTGACATCCTCAATTTCATGTTCATTATGCCCAAAAACGATGAATTGCCAAATTATATAAGGTTTACGGCTTTTCATTTTCTTTTTCCAGGCCACCAAATTTAGGGTTCCCTCCATCACTTTTTCCAATTGACCACCGATGCGGTATTTTTTATAGGTTTCTTCAGTAATGCCATCAATTGAAATTATCAAACGGTCCAATCCCGATTCAATTGTTCTTTTGCAATTTTCATCGTCCAGATAATGAGCATTGGTGCTGGTGGAGGTATAAATTTTTTTTTGCGAAGCATAACCCACCATATCCAAAAACGATTTATTGAGATACGGTTCGCCTTGGAAATATAAAGTAAGATAGGTTAATTTTTCACCCAATTGGTCAATGACTTTAGTATAGGTTTCCATGTCCAACATGCCCGTAGGTCGTGAAAATTCACGAAGTCCGCTCGGACATTGGGGGCAGCGCAAATTGCAGGACGTAGTAGGTTCAATACTTACCGAAACCGGCATTCCGCGGTGGTAATTTTTTTTGGTAATTTTTGAGAGATAATAGCTTCCTAAGATTTCAATAGCATTCCAAACCCGTTTATGATTGAGTTTAGAAATAAAATTAAGTCCGTCGCGGGTTTGGGCAAGCATCATTTTGTGATGGCAAAAATAGGTCGGTTTTAACTTTTCCAAAGTTTAAAACTTTGGAAAAGTTTGATTACCTCCTTCGGCAGGATAGAACCGTTTTTAAAATCCAATCAAAATTAAATGAAAATGAAAATTTGATTTAAATTACTTTTGTATTTTAATGAATGAATTTGATTCTATAAAAATTGTAAGTCATTGGATTGAAACATCAGATGATGATTTTAATA
>CAYHCM010000151.1:0-8755 GCA_964355045.1 uncultured Chitinophaga sp.
AGTATTAAACTATGATAAATCTTCATAATCACAGCATGCACAACGAAAAAACCTTCTATAAGGATTTGGATTATTATGAGGCGGGGTGAAAAATGATTGGGTATTTTTAATAATTTATTCTCTGGCTTAATCAAATGTTGCAGAATTTTGATATTTTTCATTTTATTATCACTTCAATTATTATTTTTGCACAACAATTACTAGTAATCAGTTATTTCAAATAAACAACGAAAAATGAATGAAGTGCTACACTATCAAGAAAAATTTTTAGTTCAACTAAAATCAACTATTGATCCGAAAATAAACTTAGTGGACGAATTAACAGAATTGTTAAAGGTTTCTAAAGATACTGTATATAGGCGATTGCGATGTCAAAGTATTTTTTCGTTTGATCAGGTAGTGGCTATTTCTAATAAATATGACGTTGCCTTAGATAGCTTTCTTAAGCAAGATGACCTTCAGGTTTCATTCAGTTTTAATCCTATATATGAAGACGACCTTAATTTGGGCAAATATCTAATTAGCTTGTCTGACTACATTTCTGAATTATCAGAAATAAATAACGCCAAAGTAATTTATGCAGCTGAAGATGTTCCATTTTTTAGGCATTTACATTATCCAACCTTGTCGGCGTTTAAAATTTATTATTGGAACAGGGCGGTATTGAATAATGAAAAGTTTAAGGGTAAAAAGTTTAATGAAGGGATAGTTTCGGATAAAATGAATGAAATAAATCAACGAACATTCAATAGTTATTGCCAAATTATAAGTGCTGAAATTTGGACAGAAGAAACATTAACAAGTACCTTAAAACAAATAGAATACTTTTGGGAAGCCGATTTGTTTGAAACACGAGACCAGGTTCTTCAAGTAATTCAGGAAGTACAGCAAATGATGGATGAATTGAAAAGAGAATGCGAAGAAGGTTATAAAGATATAACCAATAAAAAAGGTGAATTCAAGCTCTTTAACAGTGAGGTATTAATTGGCAATAATTGTGTATTGGTGGAACCGGGCGACTCCAAATTAAAAGAACGTGTCTTTTTAGGCCATAATACCTTCAATAGTATCTCTACATATAATTCAGCATTTTGCAATGAAACCCGTCTTTGGATGGAAAACCTGACAAAAAAATCATTGCTGCTTAGCGGAACAGCGGAGAAGCAACGGGCTGTATTTTTTAAAAAAATGGCTGGTAAAATAAGTGAGTTAAGCAACAAGGTGCAATCGGAATAATTTGGATACAATTACAGTTTTATAATTAAATAATTTATACTATTTAAGGTTCAGTATAACAGAACCCTTTACCTTAATTTTATGGACCGACTCCTATTTCAGGATGCCGAAATTATTTTAAGCTACATTGCCAAAATCCAGTTTCTTTCTCCGGTTTTGATTCCATTTTAAAAATTACAGCCTTCTATTACAATCAGGGAATATTTCCTGTTGGAATAATAGATTATACTTTCGATATGATTTATATAAGCCCTTTTATTACAAAAGAGGCATAAAAAAATAATTAAAATACTTTTGTGGTATTTTGCATTAAAATAAAATTATTTTTACAATAATTACGGCTTATTGCCACATATTTACAGTAAATTAAAACATGTTATTATAGTTGCGGCAATAATCATACTTTATAAATAAATTTAGCCTTATATGAGGCAAAATTAAATAACACCCATAAAACCAATTTTGTTTATTCATTTTTATACCACAGTTTTGTACCGTATTTTTTATTTAAATAAACCAGTAATACATTTTATTATGAAAAAACTAAAAAAATTAAAAAACATTCTCCTCCTTAGCTTAATAATTTTTGGGTTAAATAATTGCAAAAAGGACGAAAACAATTTTGGAACCACCACTTATTATGGCAAGGTTTATGAACGGGGAAGCACCGTAGGCATAGAAGACTGTATTATATACATACATGGCTATGAAGTAAGCAACCCTTGGGGAAGCGCGGATATGCCGGTGATTACCCACACCTACTCCGATTCGGCAGGTAATTATAGTGTAACCTTTGAGGCTGAGGCCGACAAACGTTATTTTATTTACCCCGAAAGCCAAAACCATGCCGGCAATAGTAAAGGCCAACCCGTATGGGAACTAAAATATTTTGGAAAAACTGTACACAAAGATTTAGAACAATGGCCATTGGCTTTTGTGAAAATGAAATTGTTGAACAGGCATAAATATAAGGATTATACACATTTGGCTGCTGGAAGTGGTCTAAGTGGAGTAACTTTAGTACCACAATCAGCTGATACAATTTTATTAACAACAATATGGGGCAACTTGACAGATTCTGTGGGTCTTTCTCTATATAATGGCAAAAATAGAATCAGGTCAATTAATTATGGATTTAATGTAAAAGCTTGGGAAATTGATTCAATAACTATAGAATACTAATTATCTAAAAAAAAACTTTAAAAATAAATCTATGAAAAAAACAATTTACACACTATTCCTTCTTAGCTTCCTTATTATTGGATGGAGTAGTTGCAAAAAAGATGAAAACAATTTTGGAACCACCACTTATTATGGCAAGGTTTACGAACGGGGCAGCACAGTAGGCATAGCCAATTGTATTATTTATATACATGGCTACGAAGTAACCAACCCATGGGGCAGCCCTGATATGCCGGTAATTACACATACTTATTCCGATTCGGCAGGAAATTACAGTGTAACCTTTGAGGCTGAACCAAATAAACGTTATTTTATATACCCCGAAAGCCAGAACCATGCCGGAAATAGTAAAGGCCAACCCGTATGGGAACTAAAATATTTTGGAAAAACTGTACACAAAGATTTAGATCAATGGCCATTGGCTTTTGTAAAAATGAAACTATTGAACAGGCATAAGTATAATGATTATGATCAGATAGGGGTAGGTAGTAATTTAAGCGGTTTAGGTTTATACCCTGGTTCAAAGGATACCAATTTCATAGCGGTTGTATGGGGAAATATTCCAGATACAGTATCAATTGCCCGAAGAAAAGGTCTGATTTATACTTCCATTTCCAAGTTCGGCTTTAATGTTAGAGCATGGCAAACAGACTCAATAACAATTGAATACTAATTATCTAAAAAAAACTTAAAAAACAAATCTGTGAAAAAACCATTTTACATACTATTCCTTCTAAGCCTCCTCATCTTTGGATGGAGTAGTTGCAAAAAAGACGAAAACAATTTTGGAACTACCACCTATTATGGAAAGGTATATGAGCGGGGAAGCACCGTAGGTATAGAAGACTGTATTATTTATATACATGGATACGAAGTAAGCAACCCTTGGGGAAGCGCGGATATGCCGGTGATTACCCACACCTACTCCGATTCGGCAGGTAATTATAGTGTAACCTTTGAGGCTGAGGCCGACAAACGTTATTTTATTTACCCCGAAAGCCAAAACCATGCCGGCAATAGTAAAGGCCAACCCGTATGGGAACTAAAATATTTTGGAAAAACTGTACACAAAGATTTAGAACAATGGCCATTGGCTTTTGTGAAAATAAAATTGTTGAACAGGCATAAGTTTAATAATTATACGAGTATTACATTTGGCAGTTTTTCAAGTGGGATTGAACTTTATCCGCAATCAAAAGATACAAATTTATTGGCAGTAGTTTGGGGTAATATAACAGATACTGTTGGTTTTACCTTATACAAAGGAAAGAATCAAATTCAAAGAGGTAAGTTTGGTTTCTATGTTCCAGCATGGCAAACAGACTCAATAACAATAGAATACTAAATATCTAAAAAAAACTTAAAAAATAAATCTATGAAAAAAACAATTTACACACTATTCGTGTGCATGGCAATGTTTTTGCCCTTATGCACTCAAGCGCAAACGTCTTATCTCGATTCATTGAGATATATTGCACGTAACCTTTATGCCACCTTACCTCCCAATAGTATTGTGGATGGTATGCTTCCCGAAGATTCGGTATTACACACCTATTTTGACGGCAACCTCAACAATTTTATGAATCAGTTTCAATTTCAGGATGCTGTAAACTATTTTAATCTCCAACGCCAAAGTCCGGTGGCTTTCCCTGATTTTGATTCCATTTTAAAAATCACGGCCTCCTATTACAATCAGGGATTAATACCTCTTGGGATGGTCGATTTTTCATATTATAAAATAAAGACGTCTTCATTAGAACAAAATATTATTTATGAAGACTCTTTGGCGTTTGCATTAAAAATACTTGCAGGTCAGGAAAATAATTGGTATCAGACTGAGTCATTCACCTATTTTACCAGCTTTTATCCGGTGGCCGAAACGGATACTACATGGTATATTCTACCTTCGTCTTTGGTATTCACCAATTACAATGAATCAACCCTTCTATGGTTAAATGCAGGGGATGAAAGAGGTTGGTTTCCCGTAAATTTTAATTCGCCGTTCTATGTTATCAATTCCATCCCCAATCATGAATTAAAAATAAAAATGAGTAAAGAATTTCCTAATGGTGGGAACGAACCTCCAAATGAAATTCCTGTTAGGAATTTGCGTTCGTCGGTTTTAAACAAAAAAGGCTTTTTTGATGAAGAAATTTTGGTTTCAGCTATGAATATGGCAGGTATAGATCTTTGTTTTGATAATTACAGAAACCCTGCTAAACCTAATGAAGTAAATATTGGAGTGGCTAAGGTAGATATACTTTACAATAATAGGGCACTCGGATTGAGAAAACCAATTATATTTATTGAAGGGTTTGATGTAGATAATAATCCTCTGGATGATAGGTTTGGCGATATTGATTTTAACACGTTAATAACTGGTAAATCCTTCAATTCAGAAGGCAAATCGGTAAAAGAGAATTTAAAAGATTTACCTGATTTAATTGGCAAATTCAGAGCAAAAGGGTTTGATATTGTTTTTGTTGATTATCAGCAAGGGGCTGGTGATATGATAGCCAATGGCAATGCCTTGATTAAAATTATACAATGGGTAAATAAAACAAAAACCGGCACCGAAGAAAATGTAGTAATGGGCGCCAGTATGGGTGGATTATTGGCACGATATGCCCTTGCCAAAATGGAAAAGAACGGGTGCAATCATTGTACTAAATTGTATGCTACCTTCGATACACCTCATCAAGGAGCCAATGTACCTTTGGGATTGCAATATGGTATACAATTTATTGTTGCCCATACATCATCTGCCGATGCTCAAGGATTATATCATCTGGCCTTAGGCAGCAAAGGTGCCCAACAAATGTTGCAAAAAAATATTTACCCCGGAGCCGATGCGTTGCGCACTAATTGGAATATAATTTTGACAGAGCTTGGACACCCGCAAAAATGCCGGAAAATAGCCATTGCCAATGGCAATCCCGCAGCACAACCCTATTCATTTGTTGGGGGAGATTTAATATTGGATGTAAGTAAAGTTAAAGCCGGTACAATGCTGGCCTATATAAAAGTATATGCTGGGCCTAATTGCCCTAATAGTAATTGCAATGGGCTGGTAATGGAAGGCAAATTGCCAAAAGGAGCGTTTAAAATTTTTGGTAAGGAAGTTGGTAAATGGAGCAATTCATTTTTTAGATTAGATTATATTTATGAAGCTTATTATGCAGGGAATCAATCACACCGCCCTTGGGATTTTGCACCCGGTGGCGGTGGTGAATGGCTAAAACAAATCGCTGATTTGCCAATTTTGGATAATTTTTCAACTGCTTTCCCTAAAGGAACTTCCTTCTGTTTTGTGCCAACAATCAATGCATTGGATATGACTGTTACCGATATGTTTACCAACGTTGAAAGTTTGTTTTCTAAAATTGAAGAGAGAAAATTTCCTCAAACTTTTCACCCCTTTGATGCCATCCATATTAACGAATTCGGTGAAAATCAACAACATGTACTCATTGATATAAGGAAAGTGGCGGGCAAACAAAATAATGTGGATTTTATAATGGAGCAAGTGGATTTGGTAGAGAAAAAGGTGGAAGATAATTTACCCGCCTCCGGCGGAGGGACGTTTAATTTGGCCACTTCTCCACATCCTTTATTTGTGCAAGGCTTGTCTGGAATTATTATTGATAATGGAGGTAAACTGCACCTTAATGGAAATATAAAACGCAATTATGGTACCTCGGCCCCGGCAGATAATAAAAATACAGAAGGCTTAACAATGAATTATGAAAGCGCTAATTGCTATTCCAATATTACCATCAATACCAATGGTATCATGATGCTGGGTGATAATAATTATGGAAGCAACGGTAACAATAAAGCCATAGCCACATTAGGAAAAGGTACACAATTGCTTATCAATAGTGGTGGCATTATGCATATTCATAGTGGCAGTAAATTAATAATTGACGAAGGAGCCACCTTAATCTATAAAACCGGCGCACGGATTATATTGGATGGAGATGCCTCGGATATCGAAATTAAGGGAAAAATAATGGTAGAAAGCGGGGCTACCTTTACATTTGAAAAAGGAAGTTCATCGGTTGGCGGACGATTAATATTAAACAAAACAACAGATAATGGCGGACGTCCTATCCGCAACTCAGGGAGCACCACTACGGTTAATATAACAGGTTCACAACCAAGCGACCAATTGGTAATTGTAAAAGGTGGTACTGTGGAATTAAATTTTTTAGGCACTTTAAATTTGTATAACGGTATTGTGTTAGTTGATAACAATAGCCGATTATTGGTTACCAACAATGATTTGAATATACACAATATTGTATTTAGCCCTTTACAAGCAAACCCAACAAACGCGGTAGGTTTGGATGTAAAAAATGAAAGAACCACATCTGTTCTTTTAGAAAATAATTCTTTTAAAAACTTGCATGTTGGCCTTGTATTACAAAATGATATTTACACTCCTTCAGTCACAATAAAAAATTCTACATTTTATAATTGTGCTACAGGAATTGTGTCAAATTATAAAAAATTTGATTTTGATAATTGTTTGTTCAGCGGCTGTGACAAGGGTATCTCGGCTAATACGCTATATGCCAACAGCACCATGAAAGATTGTAGATTTAATGAAAATGACATAGGCGTCGAGCTTTTACCTGTAAGCCCAATTGACATTTATATGGAAGGAAATGGTTTTACCAAAAATTATACCGGCATTTCGGCCAACGCCAATTCAAAACTGACTATGCAGTGCAATAATTTTATGGCCAACGATTATGCTATAAACACGTTGGGATTAGTAAATATTGGCAATAAAAACCTAAATGGAAAAACAGGGAACAATAATACGTTTTATGAAAATACAAATGGCATAACATTGTATGATGGTGAATTATATATGGACTATGGGTACAATAATTTTTACAATTCATTAACTTGTCCACCTCCTTGCATGCCTAATTATAAATTTATAACAGGAAGTATTTTGTACGGTTCTAATTGTTTGACTATCGTAAGCGGTTTTAATAATATAAATGCAAATAATAATTTTTGGGATCCAAGTCCTTCATTTATTAGTTCGGCAACTCAATATTATTCATTATCAACATTAGTAGTTGGTGGTTCATCTGTCAGCGTTAAATTAAATGGAAATTTGCTATCTAACTTGAATACAACCTGCTTTACATTAGAAGAAGGACAAACACAAACCGGAGGTGGAAATGGTGTAGGTAAAAAAGACAATGGCATCATCTTTGATGAATCTCTGGTAATTGCACCGAATCCTACCAATTCAAAAATCACCGTAGTTTATTCCACAAATAGTGAAGCTCCGGCTAAAATTTCAATTTATGATTATTCAGGAAAAGAAATTCAAAAATTGGAAAATCAAACCTTCCAAAAGGGAAACAACGTTAGGTATTTTGACTTATCAAATTTACCGAAAGGTCTATATATAGTGGTAGTTAATCAAAACGGTGAAATTAAATCACAACGATTAATACTCCAATAATATATTTCGGAATACAAAAAGATTTTATAAATTTAACTAATACCAAATGACTAACTATTAAAACCGGTTGATATTAATCAGCCGGTTTTTTTTATTATTATATTTCATCATCCTAAACTATTCGCCTTTATTTCTTCATCACCTTCTCATTAATATAAAAATTCATAAACCCTCCTGCATTTGGTTGCGGTTCAATTCGGATAAAATGAAGGCCACTTTTAAACTGTTCAGGTTCTAAAATAATAAAGTCAGTACGGTTGTAGTTTTGTTTAATTATTAGCCTTCCGCAGAGATCATAAACAGAAAGAATACAGTCCACCTTATGATTAAATTTGATACCCAAAGGGCCGTCGTTATTGGCAAATCCGGAAGTATTTACAAAACGGTAATTGGTTTTATCCGATAGGTCGCCTTGAAATAAATCACGGTGGTCTTTGTGCAAAATTCCGCTTTCAATAAAACATTCTTTAATAGCCCTATAATGGTCGCCATAAAAAAGAAGGGTGTCAATGTAAATAAGTTTTTCGGCCATTTGCGGCATGCTACCATCTCGTGTTTGAAAATAGAGAAGTTGTAATAACAGGCTATCGGCAAGGGGTTTCCCCAATTTATCACTTATACACAGCAAGGGGGTGCTCCACAATTCGCGGTCAGCATCGCGGCGGTTTTGCATATCTTCGGGGTAATGTTTTTGGGTACTGGTATTTATCCCTTCCCAAAATTCATTGTGCCCGTCCCAATCAAAAATTTTCTCCCAATTGTAAGCATCCAGTTTTTTAAAATGGGATACCGCCAAATAATCAGCCCAACCTTCTTCCATAGCAAGGCGTTCAATAGTGGCATTTA
>CAYHCM010000152.1:0-5101 GCA_964355045.1 uncultured Chitinophaga sp.
TTTTTGGTGAACCTCCGGTAAAAGAAGAATTTCATAAGGCGTTAATTAAAATTTTAAACAATATTTCACTTTTATAAAATGATCGCAAAACGTTTTTGGGGAACAGTTCCTGTAAAGTCAAAAAAGTTAAAAATTACTGACAAACAAAAAGCTGCAATAACCGTTTTTTTTGAACCCCTTATACTGAAATTTAAGACGGAACTACAAAAAGTGGAACCGAACAAAAAATTCAATTATCTGGTAGATATTTATACCAAATGGAATCAAAACTATTTTTATTTCTGTGAAAAATACAAAGCCGTATCCGACAACCGAATAGCCGATGAATTTGAAACAAAATTTGTGAGGCTGGAATATGTTTCTGAGAACAATTTCAACTTCTCATACTTCAGGCATACCGGGCAATGGCAGTTGGTAATTGACAATATTACACTTCAGGAATGCATGGAAATGATTGAGGGAAATCCGAATTTCAGACCTCAATTTTAATATGCTAAACGAACTATAACACGAACTTAAATGAACAAAGCCCTAGATAGAATAAGAGTAAAGCTGGCACATTGACTACCATAAATGGGTTTGTGGTTTTGTTAATACTAATAAAGAAATTCTTTCAGTTAGCCACCGCTTCAATTCAAAGCGTGGCAACCAATTTCGCCAATGGGCTAAACAACCTGTAGATTATTTGCTAAATTTGAAAATTGCTTCATAAAATGAGTGAGATAATTATATATCAGAATAATGAAAATAAAACGCAGGTTGAAGTTCGCTTTGAGGATGAAACAGTTTGGCTAAGCCAAAAGCAAATGTCAGAACTTTTTGACAAAAACATTATGACTGTTAATGAACATGTCAAAAATATTTACTTGGAAAAAGAATTGGATGAATTTTCAACTATAAGGAAATCCCTTATAGTTCAGAAAGAGGGTAAAAGAATTGTAAAAAGAGAAGTAATAATTTATAATCTGGATTTAATAATTTCCGTTGGCTACCGCGTCAATTCCAAGCGTGGTACCCAATTTCGCCAATGGGCTACCCAAAGGCTTAAAGATTATTTGGTAAAAGGCTATTCAATAAATCAAAGGCGACTGGATGAGTTGCAGCAAACCATTCAACTTATAAGCCAAAGCGCAAGCATTGAAAATTTACAATTACAAGAAGCCAAAGGATTACTGGAAATTATTCAAAATTATACCCAAAGTTTTATCCTTCTTAACCAATTTGATAGCCATAGCCTTAGCTCCGGACAACTTAATGAAAATATAACCTATCAAATACAAAATACTGAAGCTATAGCTGCCATTGCCGAATTAAAAAAACAATTGATAGCAGCCAAACAAGCTACTAATTTATTTGGAAATCCCAAAGACGAAAGCTTTGGCGGTATTCTGGGAAATATTGTTCAAACCTTTGACGGACAGTATTTATATCCAAGTATAGAGGAGCAAGGAGCCAATTTGCTGTATTTTATTATCAAAAACCACCCCTTTAGCGACGGCAACAAACGCATCGGGGCCTTTATGTTTGTATGGTTTTTAGAAAAAAACAAACACCGGTTTAAAAAATCGGGAGAACTAAAAATAAACGACAATGCCCTGGTAGCGCTGGCTCTGTTGGTTGCTCAAAGCGACCCTGTTGATAAAGAAATTATGGTGCAATTGATAATTAATCTTATCAGCAACAATTAAAACATTCATCTGCATTTTCCACAATCTATCTTCTCAAATCTTACCTTTGCACCATGGAATCAGATACCCCCATCGAATTCAGCTCTTCCCCTGAAATTCAGAAGAAACTTTCGGAGTATGGAATTGCCAAAACCTTTAAGGAAGGTGATATTATATTAAATGAAAACGCCTATATAAATTCCATTCCCATTGTAAGAAAAGGAAGCATACGGGTGATGCGAACAGACGATGATGGCAGGGAAATTTTGTTGTATTACATCACATCTGGTGAAAGTTGTATTATGTCATTTTTAGGAGGAATTCATCACGATACAAGTAAAGTAAAGGCTATAGCGGAAGAACAAACGGCGATACTTTTTATACCTATTGATAAAGTAAGTTTGCTTATAAAAGAATATCCTGAATGGTTGGATTATATTTTCCGGTTATACCACAAACGCTTTGAAGAATTATTGGAGGTGGTGAATGCTGTGACTTTTAAAAAAATGGATGAACGTTTATTAAACTTTATTAAAAAGAAATGTGAATTAACCAAAAGCAATACCCTTAATGTAACTCACGAACAATTGGCCAATGAGCTGGGAACGGTGCGGGTGGTAGTTTCCCGACTGCTTAAGCAGATGGAATATGAATGTTTGGTTAAGTTGGGCCGAAATAAAATCTCATTACTTTGAAAAAACTGGCAACAAAAGATATATGGTTCGTAAGCATTCAATTCGTGCTTTTCATACTTTATTTTATACCTTTATTTTCTTTCACATTCAACTTATCTGTTTTTTTGAAATACACAGGACGTGTTTTAACTGTTATAGGTTTTCTTGTAATATTTATTGCCATTTTTCAATTGAACAGAAACCTTACTCCCTTTCCAACACCAGTTAATAAAGGTACTTTAATAAAAACCGGACTTTACAAATTTATTCGTCACCCTATCTATTCAGGAATAATTTTGGCGGCAATTGGTTTTGGATTATATAATGAAAGCCTTTGGAAATTGAGCATCGGTTTAGTTCTTTGGATTTTGTTTTATTTCAAATCACGATATGAAGAAACCTTACTTCTAAAACGATATCCTGATTACGAATCCTACTGTATCCGAACAGGCCGTTTTTTTCCTTTTATTTAAAATTTTCCTTATGTGACTAAAGTCACTTTTAAGCTCTATTTAATGTTTAATCTTTGCTGTGAAGTTATTAAACATTAAAAAATATATTATGAAACAAAACATTGGAAACATTGACAAATTCTTAAGAATTTTGGCGGCTATTGTAATCGCAGTAGTTTATTATGCCAATTTAATTTCAGGAACATTAGCTCTTGTTCTTTTAATTTTAGCAGGTATATTTATTATTACAAGCTTTATCGGTACTTGCTTTTTGTATTTGCCATTTGGCATCTCTACCAGAAAAAAAGAGTCCTGATATGGAATGGCAAAATGCTATAGCTATTGCCATAATTGGCTCTGTTGCCGGTTTTCTGAGCGGGTTGCTTGGCATAGGCGGGCCAATAATAATAATTTCGGCACTTGTACTGTTTTTAGGTTATTCGCAACAATTGGCTCAGGGAACCGCTTTGATGATGATGTCGTTCCCTATCGGAGCATTGGCAGCCTATCAATATTATCAAAAAGGAATGGTTGATGTGAAAGCAGCACTTATAATGGCGGTTTGCTTTTTTGTTGGCGGTTATATCGGAGCCAAATTCGCCACAAATCTTCCGCACGAAATTTTGAGAAAAGCATTTGCCGTAATGCTTGTTCTTATTGCTTTTAAAATGTGGTTTCAAAAATAATTTTTGTTGTGTAACAAATGTAACTGAAAGGCAAAAAAGACTGATATACCTTTGCATCAGTAATTTCAGAACAAAATACAAAATGAATTTTATAAATAAAAATATATTCACCATAGCAGGCATAGTGATCGGAGCCATTGGCGGCTATCTGTATTATCATTATGTCGGTTGCTCAAGCGGCACATGTGCTATAACCTCGAAACCCTTGAATAGCACCTTGTATGGAGCTATGATGGGAGGATTACTATTCAATATATTTAAAACCGAAAACCGAAAAACAAAATAAAAATGAACATAGAAAAAATTATCAAAGAAAAACAAGGCACTGTTGTGGATGTGCGAACTCCTCAGGAGTTTATGGGTGGAAATGTTATGGGTTCAGTTAATATACCTGTGCAGGAATTACAAGAAAGGTTGGAAGAACTTAAAAACCTGAAACAACCCTTGGTGTTGTGTTGTGCCTCGGGCGGCAGAAGTGGTGTGGCTCATGGATTTTTGGCACAACAAGGTATTGAATGTTTAAATGGAGGCTCCTGGTTAGACGTAAATTATTTTCATTCTCAACTCAATTAAAAAAATGCTAAACATACTTAAAACATTATTCGGATTAGGCCCCAAATTGGATTACGCCGAACTTGTAAAACAAGGTGCTCTTATTTTGGATGTTCGCAGTACAGGCGAATATTCCGGGGGAAATATCAAGGGATCTATGAATATTTCGGTTGATCAACTTCAAAGTAATTTACATAAACTGAAAGACAAAAATCAACCAATAATCACATGTTGTGCATCGGGCATGCGAAGTGCTTCGGCCAAAAGCATTTTAAAATCAAATGGTTTTAAAGAAGTGTATAATGGAGGAGGATGGAGTAGCCTGCAAAGCAAAATAAAATGATAAAAGAAACTCTTTTTACCGGTTGGCATTTTATGCGATGGCTGCGTTTGGGTGTTGGTATATTTATAGGCATACAAGCTATACAAATGCATCATCCCATTTCAGGTTTTATAGCCGCTTTCTTTTTGTTTCAGGCACTTACCAATACAGGTTGCTGTGGAGTTAATAATTGTTCGGTGCCTGCAGAGAAAATAAATAGAGATAAAATTGAAGAAGCAAAATAAAAAAAGATAAAATAAAAAAAATGGAAGCACATTATTATAATGTTGACATAGACTGGAACAAGGAACGCCAAGGCGTGATGTGTTCACCCGAATTAAATTTATCGAATGGCGAAACAAAAAGCTGTATTGAAGTTGCAACCCCACCTGAATTTCCTAAGGGAATTCCGGGAATTTGGTCGCCTGAACATTTATTTACCGCTGCCGTAAGCAGTTGTTTGATGACCACGTTTTTGGCTATTGCCGAAAATTTTAAATTGGAATTTGTCAGTTTCAATTGCAAATCGAAAGGCAAATTGGATCAGGTGGATGGAAAATATCAAATGACCGAAATAATCCTTGAACCAACCGTAGTTATTAGGGATGAAAAAGACCGTGAAAAAGCCGAACGGGTTTTACAAAAATCGGAAGCGGCTTGTTTAATTTCTAATTCTATAAAATCGAAAGTAAGCATGATTACTACTATAAAAATAAAATAAAAAATGGCAACAACATTTTCAGAAATA
>CAYHCM010000152.1:5201-8662 GCA_964355045.1 uncultured Chitinophaga sp.
CATGATTACTACTATAAAAATAAAATAAAAAATGGCAACAACATTTTCAGAAATAATAAAAAGCGACATCCCCACTTTGGTTGATTTTTCAGCCGAATGGTGCGGGCCATGTAAGGCCATGAAACCAATTTTAGAAGAACTTAAATCTAAAATTGGTGATAAAGCCAAAATTTTAAAAATTGATGTTGACAAAAACCCAAAGGTGGCGAGTGCCTATAGAATACAAGGAGTTCCCACTCTTATTTTATTTAAAAACGGAGAAATAAAATGGAGGCAATCAGGAGTTGTTTCAGCCAATAATTTGGAACAGATCATCAATCAAAATAATTAGTAAAAATTTCCAAATTACGCACATTTCAATATTCACGGGTAAAAATGATTTACATCATTTGAAATTCTGTTAACCGTACATACTTTTGTTGCCTAAATCCTTATGAACGGCTTATAAAAAAAATTGATAAGCAGCAAAGCCTTTTTTGTTTTTAACCTTAAAAAAGTACATAAATGAAAACACTAAAATTCATAAGCAGCGATAAACAGCAACACTTTACAAACACCTTGCGCAAAAATGTGAATGAATATTTTAAGCAAAAGGGAATTTCGACCAAGGGCAATTTGTCCCTATATTTTCAAACCATAGTAATGTTAACTTTCTATACAATACCCTTTGTTTTAATTTTAACCATGCCTCTTAATCTCTGGATTTTTATTATTATGTGGGTAATATCAGGTATAGGTATGGCGGGTGTAGGTATGTGTGTGATGCATGATGCCGTACATGGTTCCTATTCCGAAAAAGGTTGGGTAAATAACCTGTTTGGAGGAACCATGTATTTATTGGGGAGCAATGTTTTCAACTGGAAAATACAACACAATTTTTTGCATCACACTTATACAAATATTGATAATTTTGATCAGGATATTGGTTCCAAAGGTCCAATCCGCTTATCGGAACATGCCCCGCTTCGAAAAATTCATAAATATCAATATGTTCATGCTTTTTTCTTTTATGGTTTAATGACCCCAACCAAGCTTTTGAAAGATTTTTTTCAAATGACAGAATTCAAAAACGCCGGATTTACAAGGCAATATCATATAAATCCGACTTATGAATATTTAAAAATGGTGCTTTTTAAACTGATTTATCTCTTTGTGTTTATTGGTCTCCCAATTATATTTACCACTTTTTATTGGTGGCAGGTTCTTATTGGTTTCTTTATTATGCATTGGACGGCAGGTTGCATATTAAGTACAGTTTTTCAGATGGCGCATGTAGTAGAAGGTACCGAACAACCTTTGCCAAATGATAAAGGTGAAATAGAATGCGAATGGGCTGTTCATGAATTAAAAACCACATCCGACTTTGCCCGAAATAACCAATTTCTTAATTGGTTTGTCGGAGGTCTAAACTTTCAGATCGAACATCATTTGTTCCCAAATATCAGTCATGTACATTATCGCAATATTGCCCCGATAGTTGAAAAAACTGCTTTGGAATTTGGTTATAATTATAATTTAAAAACCACGTTTGCCAAAGCCATATTATCACATATAAAACGGTTGAAAGAATTGGGCTGTCAAATTCAAAAATCTTAGTAGCTATTAATAAATATAAAATGGAACCTTCAAAAAATACAATGATGCAATTTTATCAGCACCTTGGTAAAATATTTTATTGCGTAGCAGCGGCTGATAAAACGGTTAGAGAAGAAGAACTTAAACAGCTAAAACAAATTTTAAAAACTGAATGGCTGCCTCTGGATAATAGCTTTGATGAATATGGAACCGATTCGGCGTATCAAATTGAAATTGTTTTTGATTGGCTTATGGAAAATGATTGGGATGCCGAAATGGTTATTCCGGATTTCCATAATTTTATGCATGAACATGAAAGCTTGTTTACTGAAAAAGTGAAATTATTAATTCTAAAAACTACCAGTGTAATTGCTGAATCATTTCAGGGAAAAAACAAGTCTGAACTGGGTTTTATCAGTCAACTCTATACCATTTTTTCAAAATACAATAAAATTGTTTAACCGATTTTTATCCGTTAATTTTACGTTTGGATAATAAATGTTTTCATAAAACCGGGAATCCGAACATTTTGCCTTTTATATTATTGGTAAATGGGTAAGACAAAAAAAAGGCAAACATTAAATGTTTTAGAACATTAAATGTTTGCCATTGAATTGTATTCTTAAATTTAGGCTGGTAAACGCCATGCACTTAATATACCGGCTGCTGCAACAAGGCGTACAAACCAATATCCAACATGAACCATTACCCAACCCCATCCTCTTTTTTCAAAAATACCGGGTCCGGCAAAAATTGGCAGAATTACCATAATAGAAATTAATAAGGCATGAGCAGCTCCATGCTGAAACGTAATAAAACTGTGACCATCTGGCGCTTCCTGTTGTCCGGGTCCGGTAACATTAAATACCAACCACATTGTAAACAGGAGGGTCATTACAATAGTAATTCCATAAGACAAACCTGCATTTTTAGGTTGCATGTCATTAATGTCAATACCATTTACTTTGGCCCACATTTTTCCCATTACTGACGGGTGAAACCAAATGTACCCGATTACGAGTTGAGCTACCACCGCTACTGCGTATGCTGCCCAGTTAATGTTCATTTCTTCCATAATTTTTTTGTTTAAGTTGTTAATTTTAGAGTTCAAACATAGCAAATATTTTCAGACAACCTAATTTTCACTTTATTTTTTTGGCGGCAGTTAATGAATACACCATCGGAATCTTGTTCTCAAGGTGTTCTATTCTATATTTTTTAGGCTCAAACTCAATGGTGTGTTTAAAGCAGTTGTAGGGTGAATAATCATATTCAGTAAATGAATTTATTTCCAAACTATTTTTTATTAAACTATTTATAACCTCCCCTATTCCATGGTTCCATCCAACCGACGTTTGAATAATAGGTGCATCTCTGTCAGCATATGTTCCTTCTTCTGTTTCAATAATTGCTGCGCTTTTAAAATAATTATATTCTATTTTTTCAAAATCATCGTCAAACATCCATATCACCGGATGAAATTCGGCAAAAACAAATTTACCCCCGGGTTTCAAAAATCTTGAAATAATTTGAGCCCATTTGTCAATATCAGGCAACCAACCTATCGTTCCATAACTGGTAAAAACAATATCAAATTGTTTGGTTAAATACTGCGGCAGGTCATAAATATTACAGCAGATAAAGGAGGCATTGGTATTTGTTTTAGTGGCCAGTTCATTGGCACTTTCAATAGCTTTATCCGAAAAATCAACACCTGTTACTTCGGCACCCATCCTGCTTAGTGAAATTGTATCCTGACCAAAATGACATTGAAGGTGCAGAATGCTTTTTCCCTCAATATTTCCAAGTAATTTAAGCTCAATATCATTAAGCGACGAGTTGCCTTTCAGAAATCCTTGCACATCATAAAAATCAGATTTTAAATG
>CAYHCM010000153.1:0-2120 GCA_964355045.1 uncultured Chitinophaga sp.
GATTTACGATTTTAGATTTACGTCCCGATAATTATCAAGAAGATTTATGATTTATGATTTTTAATATTATTTTTTGCAGTTGTTATAGAAGCTACAATTATTTTTAATAATTGTTCTCCTTCGTTATGGTTAATTTCTATTTCTTTTATAAAGCTTGGGTTGAACACCTCAATAAGTTCCATAAAAAACAAACTCTCATCAAGTTCTTCCTCTACTATTTTTAATTTATTTATAAAATCAGCAGATGATTTTGCTCTTATGGCTGCTCTGTAATTAGCGCCAACCGAACTACTGCATCTTATTAGCTGATTTGAATATACTTTATTTATTTCATTTGCAGGAATTGCGATTGTAAGCTTTGCACATTGGATGGCATACATTTTAGTTCTATTTTTTAATTCTTCGCTGGTCATAAAGTCAAAAATCTATTTTTCTCTTTTTCTGCAAGCAATCGTAAATCGTAAATCTAAAATCGTAAATGGGCTTAATGTTCCGCCCATTCTATACTTTTCAAATCAATTCCTTCTTTAAACATTTCCCAAAGCGGGCTCATATCTCTTAGTTTTACAACTGCAGTTTTTACGTGGTCAATCGCAAAATCAATTTGCTCTTCGGTGGTAAATCTTCCCAACCCAAAGCGCAAACTTGAATGAGCCAACTCATCATCCAAACCTAAATTTTTCAATACATAACTTGGTTCCAGGGATGCTGAAGTACAAGCAGAACCGGATGACACGGCGATATCTTTTACCCCCATCATCAAGCCTTCTCCTTCCACATATTTAAAGGATATATTGCTCACATGCGGCAAACGGTGTTCTGTACTTCCGTTTACATACGATTCTTCAAGGGTTAATAATTCACGCTCAAGTTTATCACGCAATGCTGCTAAACGAACTCCCTCTTCAGCCATTTCATTCATCGCTATTTCACATGCTTTTCCAAAACCAACTATGCCTGTTACGTTCAATGTACCGCTTCGCATTCCACGTTCGTGGCCTCCGCCATCTAATTGTGAGGTAACTTTTACTCTTGGGTTTTTACGGCGAACATATAAAGCTCCGATTCCTTTTGGGCCATACATTTTATGAGCAGAAAAGGAAGCCAAATCAATATTATCAGCCAATACATCTACAGGAATTTTACCAATACTTTGGGTAGCATCGGTGTGCATTAGTATTCCGTGTTTGTGAGCCATTGCGCCAATTTCCCGTATCGGATTTATACACCCAATTTCATTATTAGCATACATTACCGAAATTAAAATAGTATTTGGTTTTATAGCGGCTTCTACTTGCTCTACCGAAACTCTTCCATCGGGTTGAGGTTCTAAATAAGTAACCTCGGCACCTTGTAATTCAAGGTGGCGACAGGTATCTAATATGGCTTTGTGCTCAATATTTACAGTAATAATATGATTGCCTTTTTCGCGGTACATTTCAAACACGCCTTTTAATGCCAAATTGTTTGATTCGGTAGCTCCGCTGGTAAAAATTATTTCTTTTTCAGTCGCATTTATCAGTTTACCAACTTGTTCACGGGCATAATCCACAGCTTCTTCGGCTTTCCATCCAAAGGGGTGATTTCGGCTTGCGGCGTTCCCAAAATATTCGGTAAAGTAAGGCAGCATGGTTTCAAGCACTCTCGGATCCATGGGTGTAGTGGCGTTATTATCTAGGTATATTGGGAGTTTTAACATCTAATTCTTATTTAGACTAATTCTAAGCGCAAATATAGTACTATAATTTTTAAAATTGTTTGAGGATTTTTAATAAAAATTTGAATGCAGATAATTTTTGCCACAAATCCACTAATGCACAAAAGTTCACAAAGATTTTTAGTAGTATTTTGAGTTTTGGTGTTTTAGTGGCGACAGAAAAAGATTAATCTTGTACCATGAACAAAATTGAACATTTGGGAATTGCCGTTAAAGATATGGAAGCCGCCAATAAACTTTATTCCGTTTTATTAAATACAAATCCTTACAAACAGGAGTCGGTGGAAAGCGAAGGAGTGATTACTTCTTTTTTTATAATGGGGGAATCAAAAATTGAATTGTTGGCTGCCACCAATCCAGATAGCCCAATTGCAAAATTTATAGAAAAACGAGGCGAAGGAAT
>CAYHCM010000153.1:2220-5800 GCA_964355045.1 uncultured Chitinophaga sp.
GAGAGTTATTTTATCCATTGTTTGGGGAGCCCCACTGTTCGTAACATCTCGTTCGCTTTTTTAAGCTTTTCAGGAAAAAGAACAACATTTTTATATTTGTTTAAAGATTTGTCAATTTTTACAATTGGAACTTTTCTTTCTTTAATTTCATCTGTAATTTTCATGTAGCAAAGTTAGGTATTTTTTCTTTTTACCAAAAACGCTTCATACCTACTTGGCCGTGGAGTCCCGGCCAAGCTAATTCCCCTTCTTCTGGGAGACTCCGCTGGGAAACAAAGTTCAATATTCAGACCATATTGCTGACGTCAGCAATATGGTCTGAAACCTTGGCAGGTAAGGAATTCAGGTATTTTCCCTTTTAATTTTAACAAATACAAAAACTGCTATAACGGCTACTGCCATAAGAGCCCACCAAAGATAGTTTATTCCCCAAATTACATATTCTGCTTCTGTGTTTTCCATGGTTCAAAGGTGACAACCATGCTATGGAATAGTGTTACACAATTTTAGAAATTAGTTGCAGGATTTATTGGTTTTTTATAGGAGGATGAGTTTAAATTAGGAACAATCACCTCTACGCTATAGCTTTCACTGGTTGGACATGTTGTTATATGCTGCTTGGCAAACTCAGCTTCATAATCCTTTTGCCTTAAAGAATTCTAACCATTTTTGTTGTGCTGTTTTAACATCGCAAATAATTATTTCGTTGGCGCAACTTAAATAGTGAAAAAAATCATAATGGTCAAGATAAGCAAATCCGCTCTTATCTTTACTTAACTTAAAGAACGAATAGAATAATTCATTCACTTTTTCACATTTGCTATTATTAATTTCATAAATACTACAAGAAAATTGTCGTCTAATATTATTTATTTCATCCTTATTTGGAATAAATTTCCTAACAATTCTTCCAGAGTATTCATATTCTATGAATACATCTCCACGATGGTTGAGTTGATTGACTTTACTCGTATAGCCGTCATCACCGCCTACATTTATAATATCACCGCTCTTATAGTTCTTGTCTTCTTCTGTAGCTTTTACCAATGGTTCATTTTCTTTTTCTTTGTAAATTGTAATGATTTCACCAATGGAATAAGTGCCGGAATAGTTTTTAAACAACACGTTAAAAGTATCTATAGTTGAGGAAATATTCTGTCTAAAGGGTGTTTCGTCATTTGTGTACCTAAATAAAGCATTGACAAGATTTCTATTAGAACCTTTTTTTAGCAATTTAATTAGGGTCGGTAAATCACTCGGCCATGGATCTCTTGCAAGTAAAAATACAATTTGAGAAGTTAGATCTTTTTGAAAAACTAAGCTCAGAAGAGCCTTTCTAGCCTTAGAGTTTATGAAATTTTCATGAAATCTTCCAGCTATTTTGCTATCAATTCCTATTAGGTGAAGGCAAAATAGTGCGCCGAATTTTCCTTCTAAATTTTCTGTACAGTTAATGTATTTTACAAGCCTGTCTATTGCAGTGTCCTTTTTTAAAGCTATTTTATACATTAGGGCTGTATATCCAATCCAATAAGATTTTCCTGTTTCTTCAAGTTCCCATTTATTGTCGAACTGCCTAATGAGACTGTCCAATTCGGTAAAGTCGGTTTGCCCATATGCATTTTCCTTTCTCGAGCATGCAAAAAGTATAATCAATGCTATTATAGATAATGAAATAGTTTTTTTCATTTATTAGTCTATGGGCTTGGTTGCTTATAACTTATAACCAAGACTTTTGTCTAAATCTTTCTTCAAAAATACAAAAAATAATACTAAACAATTCTCCAAGAAACTCCAAACTCCATAGCATTCATTGCCAAAACCCTTACTCCAACTCCAAACCCAACTCCTTACTAAACTCAATCAAAAACGGATTTTGTTCAGCCATAAAATTGAATTTGTCTTTGTTGGTATAAACCTTTAAAATTTTCTGGGCTACTTTTTCAACCTTAATTTCTATTTGAAAAGTTTTACCAGTTTTGTTGTTTACAAAGCGTAAAAAATCGGTTTTTAATTCGTCAAACTCGCTTTGGTCGCGGGTATTGGTAAGGGTAATAATTAATTTATCATCCTGTTCTTCAACCTGCAATTCTTTTAGCAAAGCGAATGAAAACGATTTTCCTTCCTGTTTTTTAAGCTCCGCAAAGGCAATAATTATTTCTTTAAGTGTATTTTGAGTTTGAGGTTCTGAAGCAATATTTAAAACTTCATCCGAAATAACAGGTTCCGGTTTTGGTTCAGGTTCTTCCTGTTTTTTGGCGGTAAAAGCTGAAGGATTATTTACCATATTTCCCAAATTACCCATTCGAAAGGTATTGGGCGGCTTTGAGCCAGAATCAGAAGACGGCTTGGGGGCTGAGTCTTTGTTAGCTTGCTGTATGGGGGTGTCCCTTAACTCAAGGCTTTTTTTTTTAAGTTCCTCCGCAAGGTTTATTGCAGCATTGATATTTGCCATTTTTATAAGGGCCAATTCCACATGCAATCGCTGATTGCGGCTGGCTTTGTAGGTTTGGTCAAACTGGTCAGCAATGTTGATGGCATTTAATAAAAACCCCGGACTCATTTTATCGGCCTGTGATTTATACAAAGGCAACATTTGCTCGGAGCCACTGATTAAATAAGCGGTAGCCGTATTTTTTACCACGAGCAAATCCCGGAAATGCGAGGCCAAACCATTCAAAAAATATTGCCCGTCGAACCCATTGGCCAATACTTCGTCAAATTTTATTAAAACCTGACCATAATCAGCCGAGTTCAAATTTTCGGTTACGTTAAAATAATAATTATGGTCAAGTACATTCAGATTTTCAATAACATTGGCATAAGTCAGTTTTTTATCCTTGCTAAAACTCACCATTTGGTCGAACATAGAAAGGGCATCGCGCAAGCTACCATCAGCCTTTTGGGCTATAATATGCAAAGCCTGATCTTCAGCTTCAATCTTTTCTTTTTCACAAATGGTTTTTAGTTGAGAAACTATCGCCGCAGGCTCAATCCGTTTAAAATTGAAAATCTGGCAACGAGAAAGAACGGTAGGTAAAATTTTTTGTCGTTCGGTAGTAGCCAATATAAAAATGGCATAGGCAGGAGGTTCTTCAAGCGTTTTTAGAAATGCATTAAAGGCATTGGCAGTGAGCATATGCACCTCATCAATTATATAAACTTTGTATTTGCCAATTTGGGGCGGGACCCTAACTGCTTCAGTTAATTGACGCATGTCGTCCACTGAATTATTGGAGGCAGCATCCAGTTCAAAAATATTAAAGGCAAAATCGTAATTGGGATCAATAGTTGGGTCGGCTTCGGTATTTACTACCCGCGCCAAAATTCTGGCACAAGTTGTTTTACCAACACCCCTTGGTCCTGTAAACAGAAAGGCTTGTGCAAGGCGGTTTTGTTTGATTTCATTTATCAGTGTTTCGGTAATATGATCCTGTCCAATCATCGTGTCGAACGATGCCGGTCGGTACTTTCGGGCTGAAACTAAAAACTGCTCCATGGGTAGGTTGCAAACCTAATTTATTTTTATAAATATTTGATTGGGGGGGTGGATTTAATAATCACAATTTTATAAACAATG
>CAYHCM010000153.1:5900-8487 GCA_964355045.1 uncultured Chitinophaga sp.
TCTCCGTGTTTCCCTTAAATCGAATTATTCATCAAATCCAGTTTCAATAACTCCTGATAATCCTTGCTTTTTTTGAACTGTGTAATGGTTTGGGTATGGCGGATTTTATGAATATCAGAACCTACCAGATGAATCATTTTATTTTTTAAAAGATATTGGGCAGCCTTTTTTATTTGAGGCGAATAATAACCGGTGAACGACAGTAAATTGCATTGGAATAATATACCTGCATCATGCAATTTATGAAAAGCATTGTAATTATTAAGCAAATAATTATACCGCTCCGGATGAGCAAAAATTACTTTATATCCTGTTGTTTGAAGGTCAAAGAATATTTGTTCCAAAAAATGAGGCCTTTCCATATAATTGGTTTCTACCAAAATATGATTACCAGGAAGCGTGAGTAATTCAATTTTTTCAAAGTTTTGACAAAACCATTCATCCAAATAATATTCGGCGGTGGCTTCAATCTCAATGTTAATATTATTTTCAACCAAGGCTTTTTTTACCAACGCCAATTTTTCCCGAATAATTTCGGGTGTATTAGGATAAAGTTCCTGAAAGATATGCGGAGTGGTAATAATTCGCTTTACCCCTTGATATTGCAGTTCTCTAATATTTGCAAGGGTTTCATCCATGTCTTTGCAGCCATCATCAATACCAGGCAAAAGGTGTGAATGAAAATCAACCCACGTAGAAGTATCGGGTTCTTCCGCCAATTTTGGTTTATTTTTAAAAATATCTAATAAACCCATTATTCGTCGTCCTCCGTTTCTTCAATTATTTCAAGGTCGGTTAAATATTCCTTTAGTTCCATTATGTTTTTTATTTTCATCGGGTCATAACCATGTTCATCACCTAAAAATAAGGAGACCCAATCTAAACGGTAAATAATATCAAAAATACTGAAGATAGAATATTCAGGCACGAGCATATTAAGCACCTTATTATTATCCAATTCAAGTTTAGAAGTTAAAAAATCAAAACGGGCATGAACCCGTGGATTATTATCACAATATAAAAACAAAAAGTTGGTATTCAATCGGCCATAATACGATTCAATTACATTGTGGTTTGCCTCGGGCAAAATATTTAAAAAACCTTCAAGTTTGGCGTTTTCATTAAGTTGCTGGCAAAAACGGGTAGCTACCGGGGCATAATATTTATCAGCAACTATTACAAATTTGTTTTTGATAGAAGATTTAAAAAAACGGAAAACACTTTGAGCCGAATCTAATTGGTATTCGTGCATCTCTTCAAATTTTTCAATCACTTCCTCTAAGTCAGGCCGGGTATCAATACCTGCCAATTCACCCAAAATTAAAAAAAGAAAGGATAGCCCATATCCAATAGTCATGCGGGGCTGGTAGCCTTCTTCCAGTTGATAAAATGGTAAGTTATCGGCATGAGCCAATTCAGCCAATTGACCTCCGGAGGCAATGCAAATTATGGTACTTCCTTTTTCTTTGGCTTCGCCAAAAAGACTTAATGTTTCCTCAGTATTTCCAGAATACGAATTTAATATTACCAAAGTTTTACTATCGCAATAGGCTGGTAAATTATAATCGGCCACGGTTTCCAAAGGAATTGGCATTTTATCAAAAAACCAGGCTTTTGTAATTTGGGCACCAATTCCGCTTCCGCCAAGTCCGCCTATCACTATGTTTGAAAAATCGGAAACCTTTAATCCATGGGTATGGTATGTTTTTAAAACAAATTTTATTTGCGTAGTAAAATCGTTTAATGAAGATTGGTGCGTTATCATTTGGATGTTTAAGAGTAAATTTGCGCTGCGAAAATACAATTTTTCTGTGCTTATTTCTCCCTCAATCAACTCAACTTACGATCACGATTCTGACGAATCCGTCATACCTGAAGTATATATATTACACCGTTTTGTAGTAGATAAAGGTCAGGATTTACTAAGGATTGACAAGTTTTTGATGGATAGGATTGAAAACGTAACCCGGGTAAAAATTCAGGATGCCATTGATTCGTTGAAAGTTTTGGTAAATGATAAGCCAACCAAATCAAGTTATAAAGTAAAACCGGGCGATGTGATTGTTGTAATTGCATTTGAAGAACCCCGTGATTTAGAAATAATTCCTGAAAATATCCCGTTGGACATTGTGTATGAAGATGAATATTTAGCCATAATTAATAAAAAGCCCGGTATGGTGGCGCATCCCGGCTATGGAAATTATACAGGAACTTTGGTAAATGCCTTGGCCTGGCATTTTCAAAAAGGGGCTAACGAAGGTGATATCCGACCGTGGTTAGTTCATCGGATTGATAAAGATACTTCGGGACTTTTGATTGTAGCCAAAACCGAAATGGCAATGAATAAATTAGCCTTACAATTTAAAAACCATACCATTGACCGAGTTTATCAGGCCATTGTATGGGGAACTTTTAAATTACAGGAAGGAACTATAACCGGCAACATAGCCCGAAGTGAAAGGGATAGGAAAATTTTCAGGGTATATGATGACCCCGAAATAGGTAAACATGCCGTTACGCATTACAAAGTTTTGGAAAATTTGACCTACGTTTCACTCATTGAATGTAAGCTGGAAACCGGAAGAAC
>CAYHCM010000154.1:0-8366 GCA_964355045.1 uncultured Chitinophaga sp.
TTTTCATAATAACTGATGGCTTGGCCTATGGTATCATTTCTTTCGAAATTGTATTCAATTTTTAAATTTTTGTTTTTATAAAATTCTTTTATCCAAACCAGTTTTTTCTCAGCATATTTTAATTCAAAGAGTAAAATAGAATCCCCAAACTCCAGATTGTATTTTCTTAAAATTCCGTCAGGAAGCCCGTCATCGCTATTACAGCAGAAAACAGAATCCCCGAAATGGTGAAATGTGGTTTCAGATTTTGCATTTTGTAAAGAAAAAATCAAAAAATTATACAAACGATGGCTTGGATTTTTATCCGTTATGGTAATCTCAATCGAGTCTAATAACATTTTGATTCCTCCCGGTCCAATAGCCATTATTTGGTCTATTATAATTGCATCGCCCGGTTTTGAATTTCGGATGAATCCTTTTAATTTTTCGGAAATTGAAGCGCTCTTTTCTTTTTCAAAGCAGGTATTAAAAACAGAGTTTCCAATAAATGTCCATTGGTAAGAAATAATGCTATTTCCCAAGATTTCATGTATAACACCTGGCCATAATGCTCTTATTGTACTTTGACCTAAAACGGCTGAAGCTGGATAATATCCGGATTCTAAAGTACCAAACATAGATTCTGGTTTTGGAAAATTTTTTATTCGAAAACTTTTTGTCTCCGTCAAAGTTTTTTTACCTGATTTGTAAGAAACAGATACTATACATCCATAAGGCGACACTGTATTTGCAACGAGATATGTATTTGGATAGGTTCCATTCATAAGACAGTTTTTGGTAGAAATTGTGAGTTGCTTATAATAATAGCCTTCCACTGCAATGGCAACAGGATTATCCAATCCTATATAAATTACATTCATGGCTGGTAGCGCAACTACAGCTTGCTGAGCTTGAGATCGTTGAAGGATAAAAAAGAATAAAATTAAAAGTATTAATTCTTTCATCATAAAAGGAAAACGCCTGATTGGACGAAAATAGTATTTTAAGTGGGGTATCTAGTTTTAAGAAAGGATTGGATTTTTCCAATAACCTTTATAAATTTACACCATGCTTTTGCAATTAGAAAATACCAATAAAGAAAATGTTTCAAAATTGATAGATTTTGCCGGTAAAATGAACCTTCACTTGTCCGTGGTGGATGAAACGAGCGATAACATTTCGTTACCGGGAAAACCACTTACTGATTTGCAATTAAAAAATATGATTGAATCAAGTCGTAACAGTGGAATAATATCCATGCAGGATGCCCATCGCACGTTAAATGAAAATGGCACTTTGAACTGGGATTGATCTGGTTTTAATCGGAAAAGCATCCCCCTGCCCCCTTCCAAGGGGGACAGCTGACGCATTAAGATTGAATATACTTTTGAAGAAAAAAAATATATGAATTAAGCATTTCTGATATTCATTTACTAATCACCAATCACAATTTTAACCAATCCTACTAATCATTACTCAAAACCATCCCTGAGCCGTTATATCAAATACATTTCCCAAAGGGGTTATTAATTGACAAATATTGGCCTGTGTGGTGGCATGACCGATAATTGTAATATCCATATTAGATTTTATTTTTTCAAAATCGGCTTGGGAAATTGTAAATAATAATTCAAAATCTTCCCCGCCATTTAGGGCACAGGTGGTCGCATCCAGATTAAACTCGCTGGCCATTTGCAGGGTTTGGGTATCTACCGGCAATTTTTCTTCATACACAGCAAAACCTACATTGGATTGTAAGGCCAGATGTTTTAATTCCGAAGCAAGACCATCGCTTATATCTATCATGGACGTAGGTTTTATATTGAGTTCGGCTAATAATTCTATGACGTCTTTCCGGGCTTCGGGTTTTAGTTGCCGGCCTACTATGTAATCGTAACCTTCCAGATCGGGTTGCATTTCAGGGTTTGCTAAAAAAACACGCTTTTCCCTTTCCATTAATTGATGACCGAGATAAGCTCCGCCCAAATCGCCGGTTACACAAAGTAAGTCATTCGGTTTACAACCCGAGCGGGTTACATAGCTATCGGGTGAAACCTCACCAATCACGGTTATTGAAATAGTAAGCCCCTGAGCGGCAGTATTGGTATCGCCTCCAATTAAATCTATTTCATATTTTTCGCAGGCTAAATATATTCCGGTATAAAAATCTTCCAATGCTTCCAGTGTGTATTTGCTCGACATGGCTATGGAAACTGTAATAAATTTTGGCGTTGCATTCATAGCATAGATATCACTGATATTGGCAACAACAGCTTTATAACCCAAATGTTTTAGAGGTGTATAAGCCAAATCGAAGTTTATGTTTTCTATCATCAGGTCGGTGCTGATTACTTGTAATTTTTCGGGATTGGTTTTTATTAAGGCCGCATCATCGCCAATTCCTTTTATTAAATCCGGATTTTTGGGGGAATAATTTTCGGTAAGTTTTTTAATTAGCCCTAATTCGCCGATGGAATCAAGCAAAGTTTTTGAAGAGTTTTCAAACATGGGGCAAAGGTATGCCACTAAAACCCACTAAATATTTTTTTGTGAAAATTTTGAGTTTTAGTGTTTTTGTGGCAAAAAAGTAAAGCACTAAATTTTTTTCTTTGAAAAGTAAATTCCTTGTATTTTATTTACACAAATATTCTTAGTCCTATGAACTTGTTAACCGGAATATTAGATCTCATTTATCCCGTAGTTTGTATTAATTGCGGAAATTCGTTGGTTACCCACGAAACCATAATTTGTACGTTTTGTGCTGTTAAATTACCGGTTACTAATTTTCATAAAGATCCGGTAAATGATATGGCTAAAGCCCTATGGGGTAGGGTAAATATTGATTTTGCCACGGCTTATCTTTATTTTAGAAAAGCCGGAATTACACAAAAGTTATTGCATCAGCTAAAATATAAAGGCAGAAAAGATATTGGAATAAATTTGGGAAACCGATTTGGAAATCATTTAAAAGAAACGCCTTTTGTTACGGCCACGGATTATTTAATTCCTGTACCGCTTCATATTGCAAAAATAAAAGCAAGAGGTTTTAACCAAAGCTTGCTTATTTGTGAAGGTTTATCACAATCGCTCGATATACCTATCGTTGATAATAACCTGAAACGCGTAAGTTATACAGACACACAAACCCGGAAAAAAAGATTTGAAAGATGGCTCAATGTTTCTGAAAAATTTATACTCAATGAACCTGAAAAGCTGGAAGGAAAACGGGTGATATTAGTGGACGACGTGTTTACAACCGGGGCTACTATGGAAGCCTGTTGTCATACATTAAATGAAGTAAAGAATATCAGTATTGGCGTGGCTTCGCTTGCTTTAGCAACCCATTAATTTACCAAAACCTTACAGGCGGCAAATCCTTCGGCTTTTATAAGATATAAGCCTTTTACCAATGTGGTGGTTTCAATAATTAATTGGCTTCCGGCAGATATTTTTTTGCTTAAAACAACTTGCCCTAATGAATTTATTACGCTAACAGAAACCACGCTTCTCATTGGATTGGAAATATATAAATGCTCAGCAGCAGGGTTTGGATAAATATTTAATTTATCTTTAGCCATTATATTTTTTATACCTCCTCCCAAGGATACTAAATTTTTAACTGTATTGGTAAGTATGGGTTCCTGATAATCGAAGTAAATAAAAGCGCGGTTTTTAATTAAGGTACCAAGTGCAAGAGTCGGTTTTATATTTAATGTGAAATTAATAAAACCATGGCTTTCGGCTTCATTCGTATTGCTGTCGGGTAACATAATTCCCTTTAACCGGAATGCATAATAATAACGGTATTTGCCGTCGGCAGCTATCCACCAAGTGTTAGGAGCTATATCATAATCCTTAAAACTCGAAGATAATCCTGCACCCATTGGATTTATTACTAAATTAGCATCAATAGTATCTTTAACTATAATATTATAGGCAGTATCTGTACCTGTATTTTGAAACCGTATTTTATAATCAAGGGTGGTAATTGTAGGTGCTATAATATAACCTTGTTTGGTGGTTTTGTCATTCGGGTCAATAGCTGCCACCACATTTTGTTGCAGCACAGTTAGGTTATCCGCAGCGTTTTCATCAGCATTGGCAATAATTTTAGCATCAAATTGCAATTTGTCGCCTAACGTAATTTGAACCGGTATTTCAGCTTTGGCATTAATACAATACCTTTCGCCAATTGCCAAAGTTTTAATATTCCATTCGCTGGTATTGTTATTGATTGTAACCGGTGTTTCACTAAAAACCCAGTTTGTTATCCGATTATCTGAGGTAAATACCAAACGGCTTGTTTCGGTTTTTTGGGTGCCTTTATTGGTTACACAAATTTTATACTGCTCTGTAAATCCTTGTCGGGCTCTCCATCCGGTATAATCCTGAACAGAAACGGCCGCATCGGTATGCCCGCTTGTTGGTATAATTCCAAAATCTATATCGGCAATGGTTAGTTCGTCCACATGTTTTACAGATTTAAAATTATTGCAGGTAGCTGAATGATATAAAGGAGTCTGTAATTCAATCGCATGAACAGAAATTTTTATATCTACCGGAAAATAATACCTTCCGTTAAAGTCGGAAATTATATAAATGTCTTCAGGAATTAATCGAATAATAACCCCCTGAATCGGGTTTTCGCCAAAATCCTGACTGCAATTTTGATTCAGGTCATAAAATACTTTACCTGCAATGAGGGCAGTTCCAAACGTTAATTTCCCGGCTTTATTAAGAACCAATCCCTGATGATCATAAAAATCACCTGAAATTAACACTTCCGAAGTACCATTTAATTTTACCTTATCTCCAATGTAGTCAAATTGTGGAATAGACCATGCGCTGCCATTCCAGAAAGCAAGCGAGGCCAATTGATTTTTTGCTTTATTATAAAACTTGCCCGCTGCCCAAAGATTAATACCTGCCTGAAGAAAATCAGAGATAGAAATAATGTCCCAGCCTGTCAATCCGTTTGATATTTCATTCCATTTAGTAGGGTCGGCGCTGTTTTGCAAACTGATTGATTTTTGCCCGTCAAAGTCGTAACCAGCTACAACTAATCCATTATTATATTTTCCGAAAGCATCAAAACCATTTGTATATGGAGGATTGTCAACCGATTTCCAAATTTTATTTTCAAGAATGGCAAAATGTTTTTCATCTGTAATAGATGAAAAAATACCTATGGCCCATATCCGGTTTCCGCTGTATTCAAAATCCTTAAATTCACTGCTGATAGTTTGGTTAGCCCATGTTCCGGCATACACCTCGCAATCGGTTTTATTTATTTTTAAAATAGATTTGGGTAATTGATCCACTAATAATTTACCACATAACAACAGGGTATCATCGGCAGCAATAAATGTCATGGTTCCTTCAACTGTGATTTTATCGGTATTTATGGTTTCCCAATTTCTCCCTGAATTTTTTAATAGAAGAATTTGGCCTGTTTGATTATTTGCAAAAGCAACATGAATGATACCTTTATGGTAATAAATGGCTTTGGCGGTTCTTAAAGAGTGAGTAGCAGCAAGGGTTGAAAGGAAGTTTTCGGGAATATCCATATACGGAATCCAAAAACTTCCATCCCATTTATTAATTACAAATTTTTGTGCTTCATCGCTTATCACCCACAATTTGTCCTTATCAGAACATGTAATGTTTAATGAGTTTTTCTGGCCCATTCCAAGCGGCAAAATAACCTGAGCTATAGCACTATTTAAAAGTACCAAGAGGAATAAGAATATGTTTACCAGGGCTTTCATTTTTATTTTCTAATCAATATATAATTTACATTTAAATTAATTCCGTAATTGTAATATCTGTTTTTTACTGGGTAATCTTTTGATTGGGCCGAACCTAACAGCGTTGAATAATTGGGTTCAACGGTAAAAATAAGATTCTTATTTGGTTTGTAAAACAATCCTGCTGAAAAAGTAAGGCCTGTTGTCCATTTTCTGATAGTATTATTACTATTGATATCTTCTAAAGTTAAATAAGTAGGATTTACAGTTTGTCCGGAGGCACTCAGCATCCGTGAAAGGGTAATGCCGGTTTTGATTTCAATGCCTAATTTTTTTGTAAAATAAGTACGGTTTCCTATCATTAAGGGAATTGAAAGATATTTGACAGATGCTTTGCCGGAATATTTTACAGTTACAGGCGTCAATGGCGAATAACCTATTATGCCTCGAGTTGAACCAGGATTCATATCTACATTAGGGAATGAATCAATTGTATGGTTATAATCATGATAAACTGAATAATTGGAGATATATATTCCCTGACGCAGATACCAATGTTTTCCAAAGTTTATCTGGGCATGTATTCCGTTATTAAATCCGGAACCAAAAGAGGAAGTGCCGTTTATTGCTCCAAAAAAATCACGATGGATAAAATTACTTCGGGAGCTATTTTTCTTAATAGCATCCAAACCTATGGCTGGCGCAATGTTTAAGCCAAATTCAAAACTTAGGAATGGCGGGTTATTATTTCCTCTTTTAACCAATTCCAATTCTTTCCTTAATTCAGGCATTGGCAATGTGAAGCTCCATATATCTTTCACAGTTTTACTGACTAAATTAATGGTTTCAAAATTAGCCTGAGGAACGTTTGGTTCTGTTACGGTAATATCCAAATCCTTAACTTTTACCGATGGGGTATTATTTGGAGTAGAAGTGGTTTTGCGTTTTTTATCATTGGCTTCTGTTCGGGGTTCTGAAACTACATTATCCGGGGTGTTATCCGTTTGGATAATTGATTCTGACTTCTCAATTTTATTTTTTAAAGGAGTGATTTTTGATAATTTTTCGGCTGATGGAGAGGTTAAAACAGAATACAAACCTAAACCTGAAATTATTATTAAAGGCAATGCAGCCCACCAAAGCCATGCAAAGCGGCGTTTGTTATTTAATCTATTTTCAATAGCGTTCCAATCGGACATGGGTATATCTCCTTCAAAGGATAAAAACTTATCCTGAAGCAAATTGTCCATATTGTTACGTTCTAAATTCAATTTAATTTTTCGTTTTCTTTTATAATATCCACCAACATAATTCGAGCTCTGCTCAATCGGCTTTTTGAGGAACCTAATGGTATTCCAAGTGTTTCACATATCTGTACGTGTGAGTAACCGTCAACCGAATACAGGTTTAATACCATTTTGTATTTTTCAGGCAACATTTTTATGTAGTCAAATATTTGGCTCACCGGCAAACTTTTTATTACGCTTTCAATTGAAATATCTTCCTCCGGGGTTTCAGCTTTGTATTGCATTACCGGGTCGTTTATGTCAATAAACGTTTTTTTATTTTCTGCTTTATTTAAGTTTGTAAGGCAGGTATTAATAAAAATCCGGGACATCCACGTAAACAGTGAACTTTCTCCTTTAAAACTTGAAATTTTACTATATACCTTTACAAACCCGTCCTGAACCATATCACGGGCGGTTTCATAATTGGGACTATATCGGAGGCATACACCCATCATTTTTTTTGAAAATAACTCGAACAGCAACTTTTGGCATTTGCGATCATTTTGTTTACATCCTTCAATGATTTCATAAAGCGCAGTGCTGTCCAATGTTTGTTATTATTATAGACTGCAAATTACCAAAAGGTTGCATTTTTTTTTAAAATATTTTTAAAAAAAAAATGGAACTCAGCAAAGAGTCCCATTTTTAAGGCCTTTAGAAGGTAAATTAATTATCTTCGGATAGAAATTTTACGGGTTATTTGTCTTCCGTTTACTCTCATTCTTACACTATACAAGCCATTAGCTTCCTTTGAAAGGTCAATGGTTTGAACTCCGTTTTGTCCATGAATTGCATTAACTTCAGCAACCAGTGAACCGGTAGAATTGTAAACCTGAATGTCCAAAGTTTCAGGAGTTGTAAAATTATAACTGATATTAACGCTACCTGTAGATGGATTAGGATAAACATTTAATGATTTGTCTTTATCAATATTGGCGACACTGCCGGTGATGGTTTCAAATTTACGACTCACCCAAATGGTTCTCTGGTAAGGTAAACTTAAATTTCCGCTAAGGTCAGTTACACTAAAAATAACTGTATAAACGCCTTCTTTATATGTATTAAGGTTGTTAAATAATATCTGCAAACGTGGAAGCAAAACTGTAGGAGCGTCATAATTATCGTTTATGGATAAACCTTCGGCTGCATTAATAACTGAATATAATCCTACATTCATTGAATAACCATTAATAACCGGAGATTGATCATCTATAACTCTTACCCAACGACGACGAACGGTTACATTGCCGCTGCCATCAGTAGCAGTATATGTGTCCATATAGATTCCTAATTTGTATGGGTTAACATTGCTTGTTCGGGTTAAAGATACCTGAGAATTATCATAATAATT
>CAYHCM010000155.1:0-7953 GCA_964355045.1 uncultured Chitinophaga sp.
AGATTAAAAAATTAATTCAGATTAAATCAGATTGGCAAATTGAAATTTGCCTTTGAAATAATTTATTTATCTTCGCCAAGGATTTATACCTATTTATACTTGGATTATTCAGAAGAAAATTATCCTTTACAAAAAGAGACTTTCCAAATCATTGGAATTTGTATGGAGGTACATAATATTTTAGGACGCGGCTTGTTGGAGGTGGTTTACAAAGATGCCATTGAATATGAATTAAAGTTAAAGAATATTCCTTATGAACGTGAAAAAAAATTTCAGGTTCAATATAAGGATGTAATTTTTGCTCGTTATTTCAATGCTGATTTTGTGGTTTTTGACAAAGTAATATTGGAAGTAAAGGCTCAAAAGGAAATGGCTGATGAGCATTATAAATGGGTATTAAATTAAATGAAACTATCGAAATGCAAGGTGGGTTTAATAATTAATTTTGGAAAAGATTCTTTAGAACACAAGAGGTTAATAATATAGAATTCCTTCTTAGGTTTATTAAGATAGTGTCACAGATTCCCGGATTGAAATTATTTTTTGAAATAAAATATGAAATATTTTATCCATCTGATTTAATCTGAAAGAATTTTTAAAAATCTGAAAATCTGTGGCTAAATATTAATCTGATTATCTGCGGCTAAATATTAATCTGATTATCTGCGGCTAAATTTAATATGAGAATCTCTGGCTATTGATAACAAATCTTAGGCTTTATTATTTTATTTTTGCCGAAACTTAATAACCACTTGACGGCAATCACAAACCCAGCAATCCTTATTCTTGAGGACGGTACAAAATATTCCGGAAAAGCCATTGGCAAAATAGGAACCACCAGCGGCGAAATCTGTTTTAATACAGGAATGACGGGCTATCAGGAAATATTTACCGACCCGTCTTATTTCGGTCAAATGCTACTGGCCACCAACGATCATATCGGAAACTATGGTGTGAAAAACGAGGAAATAGAATCCAATTCTATAAAAATATCAGGATTGATTTGTAAAAACTTTGCCAATTATCATTCACGTGCCGAAGCCGATAAAAGCCTCAACGATTATTTTATTGAAGGCAATTTAGTAGGCATTTCGGATGTGGACACGCGTCAAATCGTACGACATGTTCGCAGCAAAGGAGCTATGAATTGCATCGTTTCGAGCGAAATATTGGATGAAGGAGAATTGAAAAAACTTTTGAGCAAAGTTCCGTCCATGGAAGGATTGGAATTATCATCAAAAGTAACCACCGATAAATCCTATTTTTATGGAAACCCTGAAGCCAAATTCAAAGTGGCGGTTTTAGATTTAGGAGTAAAAACAAATATCCTGCGTTGCTTTGTTGAGCGTGATTGTTATTTACAAATATTTCCCGGTAAAACTTCTTTTGAAACCATGATGAAATGGAACCCGGACGGTTTCTTTATTTCCAACGGTCCCGGCGACCCCGCTCCCATGGATTATGCCATTAAAACGGTTCAACACATTTTGGAAGCAGATAAAAAAATATTTGGTATTTGTCTTGGGCTACAAATTATGGCCGAAGCCGTTGGGATGAAAACCTTTAAAATGCATAATGGTCACCGGGGATTAAATCATCCTGTAAAAAATTTAGTAACCGGTAGAAGTGAAATAACCTCGCAAAATCATGGATTTGCTGTAAACCCAATCGGCCCCGGAATTGAAAACGTAGATATTACCCATATAAATTTAAACGATAACACCATTGAAGGAATTCGTGTAAAAGGGAAACAAGCATTTGCGGTGCAATACCATCCTGAAAGCAGCCCGGGACCTCATGATTCAAGGTATTTATTCGATGATTTTGTTGGAGTACTAAGTTCTTAAAATTAATTAATGACAAAAAACGAGCATATTGAATATTGGAAAGCAACAGCAAGTGAAGATTGGGAAACTGTACAAACCTTGTTTAATAATAACCACTATTTACATTGTCTGTTTTTTGCTCATTTAACTATTGAAAAATTACTTAAAGCCAATTGGGTTAGATGTTCGAAAGAAAATATTCCACCAAGAACCCATAACCTAATAAAACTAATTCAAGAAACTGACCTACAATTTGAGCAAGACGATTTAATTTTTATTCAGGGATTTAATGATTTTCAATTGGAAGGAAGATACCCCGACCATTTATTTAAAATAAAGGCTCAATATAACAGGGAGGTAACCCAAGACGTATTAACAAAAGCCAAAAAAATAAAGGAATGCTTACAAGAGAAAGTGCAATAAATAAAGTGGACAAATTTACCCATGAGTTACTTGATAATGGCATCCCATTACAACGGGTTGTTTTATTTGGTTCCTATGCTAAAAATGAACAAAAAGATGGTTCCGACATTGATGTAGCATTGTTTTCGGACATGTTTAGCGGATTTGGATTTAAAGACAAACAATTATTTGCATTGGTTAATATTAAAAATGAGTTTATAGATATTGATACCAAAACTTTTTCGAGTAAAAATTATAATGATAGTCCCTTGATGGAGGTAATTGAAAATACTGGGATTGAGATATTTAATTCAAATAAAAAATAAAGTATTATTCAAAATTTTCCTACGTCCTTAACAACTCAAAAAACATGTCACTCATAACCGAAGTATTCGCCCGTCAGATTTTAGATTCGAGAGGTAACCCAACCGTGGAAGCCGAAGTAGTAACCGAAAATGGTATCGTAGGTCGTGCCGCTGTTCCGTCAGGGGCATCCACCGGGGTACACGAAGCCATGGAATTGCGCGATGGTGACAAATCCAGATATATGGGTAAGGGGGTTTTGAAAGCCGTTGAAAATATAAATGAGCAAATAAACGATGCCTTGGTTGGAGAATATATTTTTGACCAAAATGATATTGACCGCATCATGTTGGAACTGGATGGAACCGACAATAAAAGTAATTTGGGGGCTAATGCAATTTTGGCCGTTTCATTGGCCGTAGCCAAAGCTGCAGCCGAAGAAGCCAATCAACCTTTGTACCGCTATATCGGTGGCGTTAATGCCAACACATTGCCCATTCCGTTAATGAATATTTTGAACGGTGGAAGCCATGCCGACAACAGCATAGACTTTCAGGAATTTATGATAATGCCGGTAAATGTTCCAACTTTTTCAGAATCATTAAGAATGGGAGTGGAAGTTTTTCATCATTTAAAAAATGTTTTAAAAAGTAAAGGATACAGCACCAATGTGGGTGATGAAGGGGGTTTTGCACCAAATATTAAATCGAATGAGGAAGCTATTGAAACTGTTTTAGAAGCAATAGAAAAAGCGGGTTATAGGCCGGGAGAAGATATTTATATAGCCATGGACGCAGCCGTTAGCGAAATGTATAATACCGAATCGGGCATTTATACGTTTCATAAATCGGATAACCGACGCATGAATTCTGCCGAATTGGTGGCTTATTGGAAAGCGTGGTCACAAAAATATCCAATACTTTCTATAGAAGATGGTTTGGCTGAGGATGATTGGGATGGCTGGAAATTATTAACGGAAGCCATTGGAAATAAAGTTCAGTTGGTGGGAGATGATTTGTTTGTAACCAATGTAAAACGTTTACAGATGGGCATTGACCAAAAAGTAGCCAACTCTATATTAGTAAAAGTAAATCAAATTGGAACCTTGACTGAAACCATTAATACGGTAAATTTAGCGACTAAAAATAGCTATACCAATATTATGAGTCATCGCAGTGGTGAAACCGAAGATACATTTATTTCTGATTTAGCAGTAGCCTTAAACTCAGGACAAATAAAAACAGGTTCAGCATCGCGAAGCGACAGGATTGCCAAATACAATCAGCTTATAAGAATTGAAGAAGAATTGGGCGATAACGCTTATTTTCCGGGGAAAAACTTTAAGTTTATTTAGATAATTCGCTTTAAAATTGGGTATTTTATTTGTTTTGGATTTACATCCCCCTGCCCTCCCGATGAAAATTCGGGACAAGCTCTTCATAAGGGGGATGGCTGACGCACGAGTATTTAATTACTTGCAAACATTAAATAATAATTTGTTTTATTAATTATTTAGGAAATATTCAATGCCCATTCACCATTCAACATTCACCGTTCAAAATTCTTTCGAAACCATTCTTTCACCAGCCCTTCTTCCTTTATATTATTTAAAAGGGAAAACGGTAGTAGTCATAGATATTTTAAGGGCTACAAGTTCTATCTGTGTTGGGTTTCATTCAGGAGTTTCGCGTTTCAGGCCGGTAGCTCATCCTGAGCAAGCACTGGCTTTGGAGCAAAACGGATTTATTGCAGCAGCCGAACGAAATGGACAAAAATTGGATGGATTTTCAATAGGAAATTCTCCCTTCGATTACCTTAATACAGATTTAAAAAACAAACAGGTAGCCATCACCACCACCAATGGTACCCGCTGTTTGCAATTGAGCTATGAAGCAGACGAAGTTATAATAGGATCATTTTTGAATTTGAAGGCCGTAGCCGATTATTGCAAAGTAAAAAACCGCGATGTGATTGCTTTTTGTGCCGGTTGGAAAGATAAATTTAATTTGGAAGATACCCTGTTTGCAGGAGCTTTGGCCCAATTATTAGCCGATAAATTTGTTATTGAATGTGATTCAACGTTGGCTGCTATTGACCTTTATGATAAAGCAAAATTTGACCTTTCAGGATATATCAAAAAGGCCTCTCATGCCCAGCGTTTTGAACGATTAGGAATTGAAAAGGACATAGATTTTTGTATGCAGCAATCTATTTATAATTTTATTCCGAGAATGGTTGGAGATGATTTGGTGGTATAAAAGGAATAAAAATTATTTTTCTTAATTCAATTAATCGTTTCCCTTTTCAAAAAATCCTCATAGGCAATTCGTATCCCATCTTCTAATTCTGTTTTATATTTCCAGCCCAAACTAATTAAATAAGACACATCCAAAAGTTTTCGCGGGGTGCCATCAGGTTTGGTGACATCAAAAACTAAATTGCCTTTGTAGCCAATTATATTCTGAATTTTTTCAGCTAATTCTTTTACACTTAAATCGTAACCGGTACCAATGTTTACAAACTTTTCGCCATCATATTCCTGCATAAGTTTTAGGGCTGCATCAGCCAAATCATCGGCAAACAAAAATTCGCGTTTTGGAGTTCCGGTTCCCCAAATAGTTACTTCGGGGTTGTTATTAATTTTGGCTTTATGAAATTTTCGAATCAATGCCGGCAATACATGGCTGTTTTGTTCATCGTAATTATCATTTAATCCATATAAATTGGTAGGCATTACCGATATAAAGTTGCACCCGTATTGGCTTCGGTAAGCTTCGCACATTTTTATCCCGGTAATTTTGGCTATGGCATACGGCTCGTTGGTTTCCTCTAATAATCCTGTTAATAGATATTCTTCTTTTAAAGGTTGTGGTGCTAATTTGGGGTAAATACATGACGACCCAAAAAACATCAGTTTTTTTACTCCATGCAAATAGGCATTGTGAATAATGTTATTTTGAATCTGTAAATTTTCGTATAAAAACTGAGCACGGTAGGTATTATTCGCCACAATTCCACCAACTTTGGCGGCTGCTAAAAAAACATATTCGGGTTGTTCTGCTTCAAAAAAGTCAGCAACCTGATTAGCATCCCGTAAGTCAAGTTCAACGGAAGTTTGGTAAATTAAATTCTGAAAACCTTTTTTTTCAAGGGCTCTTTTTATGGCTGAGCCAACCATACCACGGTGGCCGGCTATGTATATTTTGCTATTACTCTGCATTACTCGAAGTAATTGAATACTTTAAACCCACCATCCAATAAATATTTCTCTTTCTTCATCAATTTCAAATCCCCTCTCATCATATCATTTACCAACGAATTTAAATCATATTTTGGAATCCAGCCAAGTTGCTTATTGGCCTTAGTGGGGTCTCCGATTAATAAATCAACTTCAGTAGGGCGAAAATATGAAGAATCCACAAAAACCAACTCTTTTCCTCCTTTTAAATTTTCATTTTTTATATCTAGAAATTCCATCCGGCCTTTATCAATGGATGTAATAAACCCGATTTCATTAACGCCGATGCCTTTAAAATCAATGCCAATTCCAAGATCGGCAAAACTCATACGTACAAATTCTCTTACCTCAGTAGTAATTCCGGTGGCTATTACATAATCTTCGGCTATTGGCTGCTGAAGCATCAAATACATAGCTTCAATATAATCTTTGGCGTGTCCCCAATCTCTTTTAGCACCAAGGTTTCCAAGAAATAATTTATCCTGCAATCCAATAGCTATACGGCATGCTGCCCTCGTTATTTTTCGGGTTACAAACGTTTCACCCCTAATGGGCGATTCATGGTTAAATAATATTCCATTACACGCATACATATTATAGGCTTCGCGGTAATTTACCGTAATCCAATAGCCATACATTTTGGCGACCGCATAAGGCGAACGGGGATAGAATGGGGTGGTTTCAGATTGAGGAACTTGCTGCACCAAACCATACAATTCGGAAGTGGAGGCCTGATAAAAGCGGCATTTTTCGGTAAGGTTACAAATTCGCATGGCTTCTAAAATCCGTAAAGTTCCTATTCCATCAGCATTGGCGGTATATTCCGGAGTTTCAAAACTTACTTTTACATGGCTTTGTGCTGCAAGATTATAAATTTCATCGGGCTGAACTTCCTGTATTATCCTAATTAAATTGGTGCTGTCGGTTAAATCGCCATAATGAAGTTTTAGTTTCAGGTTTCTTTCGTGCGGGTCTTGATATAAATGGTCTATTCTATCGGTATTAAACAAGGAGCTTCGGCGTTTTATTCCATGAACTTCATAGCCTTTATTTAGTAAAAATTCAGCCAGATAGGCACCGTCCTGTCCTGTAATTCCTGTTATAAGTGCTCGTTTTTGCAAGGGATTAAAATTATTTTGTGAGGGGCAAATTTAAAATTTGTTAAGCAATGGTAAAAGGTTTTATTTAGCGGGTGTTATGAATCTTTTTATGCATTGAATAAATCGAAGTTTAAATTCACAAATAATTGAATCCCCATATAAAAATATTTTCCTCAATAGAAAGCAATAGAGCGACCTATGTTTTCGATTTAATTTGCAAACAACTTTTAGGAATTGACTATGAAATAGTTTCAGATTTTGAAGAAGCCAATATTAATTATTCCACGACCAATCAAAATACCAAGGCCATTTTTATTCCGGTTTGTGCTGATTTATTATATTTAACAGGTTTTGACCCAGTAGATGTTCCATTCAAAAATTCAGGGGCGGATACAATTTTATTCCCTAATGAAAACCCAATAGCCGGCCAATGGGATTTTGATTTATTTGCAGCCACTTTTTATTTGGTAAGCCGCTATGAGGAATACCAAGGGTTTGAACCCGATGCCCATCATCGGTTTCCGCCTGAAGCCAGTATTTTATATAAATCCAAAAGTTTTGAATTTCCTTTGGTAAATAGTTGGATTCAAAAATTAAAACATGAACTTCATACTAAATGGCCGGAGTTAAAATTTAATGAGCCAAAGTTTAAATTTATTTCTACTATTGATATTGACAGCACCTTTCAATACAGGGAAAAAGGATTTTTATGGAGCTTAGCCGGGTTTTTAAAAGATAGTTTTAAAGGCAATTTGGGGGAGGTAAAAGATAGATTTCAGACTTTGGCAGGTTTAAAAAAAGATGCCTTTGATGTATTTGATGAAATAGAAAAACTTCACGAGGAGCTTAATACAGAAGTAATTTATTTTTGGCTTTTGGCCGATTATGCCCCCTTTGATAAAAACATAAACTGGAAAAATAAAAGACAATCGGAGGTTATTAAAAAACTCAATGTTATATATCCCATAGGGATTCATCCTTCCTATCAATCTAATACAAAACCCGGATTATTGGAAAAAGAAATAACACGGTTGCAAAATATTACAGGCAAAAAACCGCAAATTAGCCGTCAGCATTTTTTGAT
>CAYHCM010000156.1:0-7937 GCA_964355045.1 uncultured Chitinophaga sp.
TAAATTCAGTCGTTTTGACCCCTTTATCAACATTTAAGCTGCAATATGGGTTAATGTAGCCATCTTGTGTAAATTTAACAGCATTGCTTACCAAATTTATTAAAATCTGTCGCAATCTTAAAGCATCACCTTTAATAAATTCAGGAGCATTTGGTGAAAGTTCTTTCAGTAAATTAATTTTTTTGTCGGCTGCAGGTTTTGAAAAAATGGTAAAAACTTCATCAAAAAGGGTTTCGAGGTTTACCGATTTATCTTCAATATCAATTTTACCCGATTCGATTTTAGAAAAATCTAAAATATCATTTAAAATCATTAAGAGGTTTTCACCATTTTTATAAATACTGCTAACAAATTTGCGTTGCTCTTCATTCAGGTTCGATTCTAACAATAATGACGACATTCCAATAATTCCATTCATCGGTGTTCTTATTTCATGACTGGTTACGGCTAAAAAGTTTGATTTAGCGTCATTGGCTACTACTGCTCTTCTTCGTGCATCTTCCAAATGATTGTTCAATCGGCGCAATTCTTCGTTTTTGCCATTCATCAAATGGTTGTTTTTTGATAGTGTACGATTAACCCGCCTTTTGGTTTGAACCTGATAAATAAGTAAACCGACAATAAATAAAAGTCCGAGAACAATAGCCGATAATGAATACATTTTAAATTGATTCATTTTAATTGCATTATTTTCTTCATTTATTTTTGTCTCATTTTCTAATAATTTTTTTTCCCTCTCAGCTTTCGACATGGTTTCTTCCAACTTTTTAAATTGTTGATCGGGCGAAAGGTTATTTATTTTTGAACTGATGGCTTTTAATTTTTGGGTTGTTAATGCTGCATTTTTAAAATCGCCTGTTTCGGTATAAATTTTTTCAAGTAATTCGAACGACTTATATAACACCGGAACTTTCAAGGTTTTTAATGCTGAAACTATGGCCTTGTTCAGGTAAGTTATAGCTCTTGCATTATTACCTGCATTTTTATATAAAGTGCCTAGCAGGTAATAGGTGTTCGATTCGTAATGATTATTATTAATTGTAACCTGATAGGCTAACGCCTCATTAAGAATTTCGGCAGCTTTCGAATATTCGCCCATGGCAATAGCCAGGTTTCCAAGCGCATTTTTATTCTGAACAAGACCAATATCATTATTGAGGCTTTTATTCATATTTTGAGAAGCAATTATATAAATATTTGCCTTTTGAAATTGCTTTTCTAAAATGTGGCCTTCACCAAGATAGTTTAATGCTAAAGCTTTTATACGTTTGTCGTTTTGATTATCGGCATATTCCGAAGCCTCTTTTGCATATACAATAGCGTCTTTTCCTTTTTCAAGATGAATCATAAACTTTACCAAATTAAGTTTGGTTTCAGCCTTACCCGGTTGATCGTTTATTTTCTCCTTAAGCTTTATTGATTCAAAAAAATTATCAAATGCCCCCTGATAATCTCCTTTTTCAAAATCTAAAATTCCTGAATATTGATAATAATCAGAAATCCCTTTTTGATAATTCGTTTTTTTAAAACACTCTTTTGCCGAATTTAAAATAGCCTGTCCCTCTTCCTTTTTCCCCTCAAGCCCTAAAATTAATCCTTCAAGACATTGGGCTGAATATTTAATATTAGTACATTCGTTGGTTGTTGAATTTTCAACTGCACTTTTTAAATTCATGAGAGAACTTGTGTAATTTCCACCCTGATAATAGGCTATACCAAGGTTATAATAGCATATAACAATATCCCGTTGGTTTTTGTCTTCTTGCGCTTTTTTAAGGTTGGTTTTATAAAAATCAATAATATTAACCTGATTTTGGTTAGTTGGCAATTTTAGGTAAGATGATTTTCCATCCGTTCCACCCGATTTTTCAGTCAAGGCATAAAACTGATTAATCATGAAACTATCATCCCTTGTAATTGTATTACGTGCGGCTGTAGCTGTCAAGTTAAAAATTAACAAAAGGCTTATGGAAACACTAATTCTATTGATGTTATGGCTCATTACTAAGCACAAAGTATTAATTTTTTTATTGAAAAAAAAAGATGTTTGCAAAAAATAATATTCACAGTTGTTTTCAGTGTTCTATTCTGACAACACTTTGGCAATCTATTTTGTATTATAAAAAGAAATTTAAGAACAAATAATCTTTTTCAATGGCTGGTTTAATTCTTGAAGCTAAAATTTACATTTTAATTAAAAATTCACTTCACCTTCAAATACCATTTGAGCTGGGCCGCAAAGTTGTGTGTCTGAATATTCATTATTTTGAAAATTGAATTTTACCTGCAATTGCCCACCTATAGCATTCACATCTATTGTATGTTTACCAATTTTATTATTATATAACGAATGATAAGCTATTGCTGATGCTGTAACTCCTGTTCCACAGCTAAGGGTTTCGTCTTCTACTCCTCGTTCATAGGTTCTGATTGAGAGATTATTTTCGGCATCAATATTCACAAAGTTTACATTTACTCCTTCTTTTTTAAAAGCATTGCTATATCTGATTTTGGAACCGTAATGTCTGACATCTATTTCTAAAATATTAAGTTTGGAATCAATAAATAAAATCAAATGAGGTGATCCGGTATATACCAAAACCTTACCTATAACCGGCAGTTGTTTTTCAGTGAACGTTAAAGGTACAATCTTTGGTTGATGCATTTGTAAATTAACGATACCATCATTCTTTATTTCTGCCATATGTTTGCCATCGGATGCTATAAAATTAGTTTTATCAGTTGTAATAATACCCTGTTCTTTAGCAAACTTTACGGCACACCGGCTGCCGTTACCGCAGAAACTTTTGCTTCCGTCAGGATTATAAAAAATCATTTTAAAATCTGCCTCCTCTGCTTTTTCTATTATTATCAGCCCATCGCTTCCAATTCCAAAATGCCGGTCACAAAGGTTTATAGCCAAATCGGGCGAGTGAGAAAATCGGAGGTCAATATTATTAATTAAAATAAAATCATTTCCCGTGCCATGATATTTCCTGAAATCCTTTCTCATTTAGTTTCCAATATTTTTATTATATCACCATTGCCTTCCTTTTGGTAGGATTCAAAATTACCCGATGCTTTTAATTTATAAAAGGTGCCATTTTTTTTCATATACAAAACCTTATCAAGATACTTAAGGCTAATATTTTCATCCGGTTTAATATCATATAATTGCAAATTAATGCGCGATAACTTATATCCTTTAAAATTAACAACGGATTGCCAGTATTCTACTTTTACGCTTGAACCTCTTACTTTTTTTATCGTGTTTACTTTAAGACTATCAGGCGAGCCTGATGAAACATTGGTGTTTCCTCCTTTGGTTCCTATAGGATTAATTGATTCGAGTGCTGCTACCGAATAAATTCTTTCGGATATTTTTTTATCTTTTTCTATTTGTAAACTATCGTCCGGAAGAAGGGTTTCAGGCTTTTGGTCAGAGGCCACTTTATCCATCGTGTCATTTGTAAAAGGATTTACCGCTAAATCAATTGAATCCTCATTTTCATTTTCCGGTGTGATTTTGATTTTTTCAATTTTAGTAATATTCGACTGTGTGGTATCTGTATTTACATATTCATTTGTTTGTCGTGGAAGATAGTATCCAAAAATAAAATATAATGTAAATAAAGTAAAAAGAACCGCTGCAGCCGCCCAATACCAGTTATTATAATTGGGTGTAAGTTTATATTCATTCGCTTCATTTTCATCTTCAGTTACAATAGAATTTGGTTTATACTCTTTGACTTTTTCGGAAGTTATAGCAATTTTTTCCTGTATGACAGGAACTGCTGCCATTTTTTCACCTTTCAAAATAGAAATTAAATGTTGTCTTCGGGCCAATTTTATTCCTTCAATGATGGCTTTTTGAGATTCTACCTCCAGGGCAAAATCCTTATTGGTTCGCATCCTGTTCTTAAATTCATCTAAGGTGAGTCCTGAAAGTTCACCTTTTAAAAATCTGTCTATTAAGTAAATTTTATCAATATCGCTTTTCATTATGGTTACATAAAATCATCTTTACCAAAATGTTCTTTAACGGAAGTTTCCAGTTTCTTGAAGCATTGATATTTTTTTGATTTAACGGTATCCGAATTGGCAAAACCCATTTGCTCAGCAATGGTGTTCATGTCAAGTCCGTCAAAATAAAAAAACATTAATAATCTCCGGCATGTATCGTCCAACTTGTTTACATAGTCACTCACAATTTTCGTGTCGTACATCATTGGGGCTTCATCAGCTCTCAGGTTTTCTGTCATAGATACATCTACTACTTTAAACCTCGTTTTCTTTTTTAGCTGCTTGTACCATTGGTTTTTAGCAATTGAAAATACATAGGTGCTAAGTTTTACATGAAGTAAAAAATCAGGTTTTGCTACATTTTGCCAAACAGCAATTAATGTTTCCTGTAATACATCCTGTGCTTCGTCAATGGTTCCGCTGTTGTTCAAAACAAATTTTTTAATTGCACCTAAATTTTGCTTGTACAAGGTCACCAGAGCTTTTTCATTACCCTGCTTAATCTCGTTTACCAAGTCACCTTCGGAGTTAAATCCTATTCCGAACATTTATAGAAAGTTTATATAGATTTGTCGACAAAGGTAAATGAAGATATATCAAAATTTAAATAATTTCGTTTTAAAAATTCGAACACGCATATTTGTAATTTTTCAAATGTAATAGTTTAATGAAATTATTAAGCCATTTGGCTTGAAATTTGTAAAAAAAATAAGAATAAATAGTAATAAAGATGAAATATAAGATTAAAAAAATCATTGCAGTATTTGCCATAGCTCTTATTGGTGGCCTTGTAGCATTGGGTGTTAACAAATTATTCAAGTACGATTCGCAAAAAACAATTTCTGAAATTCAACAAGCCTATTCCACACATGGGTTGGCTGTTGGTTCTATTCCGGAAGTTAATTTTGTAGAAGTGGCAGAAAAAGCTGTTAATACGGTAGTACATATTAAAACTACTTATGGCGAAACAACCTCACAAAATAAAGAATCTCAAAGTGAGGAATTTTTTGATCCTTTTGATTTTTTTCATGATAAAAGAATACCACAGGGGCCGCAACAGTCATCCGGTTCGGGAGTTATTTTAACACCCGATGGATATATTGCTACCAATAATCATGTTGTTGAAAATTCATCAAAAATAGAAGTAGTCTTAAATGACAAAAGGACATATATAGCCGAGCTGGTAGGAACAGACCCTGAGACAGATTTAGCACTTTTAAAAATTGAAGAATCCGAACTTCCATTTATTGCATTTGGAAATTCTGATAATATCAGGGTAGGTGAGTGGGTAATTGCGGTTGGCAATCCGTTCAATTTGACTTCAACAGTTACAGCAGGTATAGTAAGTGCCAAAGGTAGAAATATTAATTTACTGAGGCAAAATACTGAATATGCCATTGAGAATTTTATCCAAACCGATGCTGCGGTTAATCCCGGTAATAGTGGCGGGGCTTTGGTAAATGTAAGCGGAGAACTTATTGGAATAAATACAGCTATTGCTTCTCAAACCGGAAGTTATTCAGGTTATTCATTTGCAATTCCCATTAATATTGTTAAAAAAATATTGGATGATATTAAAAAGTACGGGGAAGTTAAAAGAGCAATACTTGGGGTAAAAATCCAGGATATAACTTCTGAACTGGCCGAAAAAGAAGGAATTAAAGTAATTAAAGGTGTATTTGTGCCGGAGGTGGTTGAGGGAAGTGCAGCCGATAAGGCCGGAATAAAAAAGGGAGATGTTATTTTAAAGATTAATGATGTAATTGTAAATTCATCATCCGATCTTCAGGAACAGGTAAGCAGGTATTACCCGGGTCAAAAGGTGATACTTTTAATCAACAGAAGTAATACGAATAGAGAAATTGAAGTAACCCTTCGTTCGAAGGATGGAAAAACTGAAATAGAGCCAGCCGTAAAATCCGAATCTAAAACAATTCTGGGAGCAACCTTTGAAAATATTACCCGTGAGGATAAAGTAAAATTAAAGATTCAAAGTGGGGTAAGGATTACCAAACTTTCAAATAGCCCCTTAAAAGAAAAAGGAATTCCCGAGGGATTTATAATTACAGCTATTGATAAAAAACCTGTTTATACAGTCAAAGATTTGAAATCAATGTTAGAAGGAAAGAAGGGATCGGTTTTAATTGACGGAATTATGCCCGATGGTTCAAAGGATGCTTTTGCCGTTAGGTTAGAATAATAATAATGGAGTTAAATAAATTACCAATATATATAGGTGTAAAGGCTGCAGTAAAATATATGCAGCCTTTATTATTTTTAACATTTTTAATAACTATGCTCTTCAATCCTTTAATCGGGAAGGGCTATTTTATCAAAACTATTAGTAAACCAACTTCAGATTCAGTAATTAACCTCAATTCTCCTGATATAAAATTCTTACAACAGGCTATTTTCAAAAGTATTAATAATTTCAGAGCAAAAAATAAAGTTGCACTTTTAGTATGGTCTGATACATTATTTAAATCAGCCAACTTTCATCTAACTAATATGCAAACCAAAAAATTCTTTGATCATACCAATCCTTCCGATAAATCTTACCCTGATTTAAAGAAAAGGGTTAGAAAATTTTATGGTCAATACAGTTATCTTAGCGAAAACCTTATTCAATATTTCCCGTTTAAGTTTAAGGGAGCTACTATTCAATATAATATTAAAAAAAATAAAGCCAGATACCAATATTTCGATCCGGTTACATTGAAACCTCTTCAGGTGTTGACCTATGGTCAATTAGCAGAGCAAATAGTAAATAATTGGGCTACATCACCACCTCACAGGAAAAATATGTTAAATTCACAATATTACAGAGTGGGCATTGCAGTAAGTTTTCCGAAATATTATATCGAACCAACAATATTACCCCTTAAAGTAGTCGCAAATTTTGCAAGTAGTGAATAATAAAATTAACTTAATAAATAACAGGCTTCAATTTCAGGCACTTATAATATAAGTAAAGAATACTCATTCAAGGCTTTGTTTATATAAAATCAAATTGTACTTTTGCACCCGCGTTCAGGGAAAATGTTTTTTAAAGTGGTCATTTTAACATCGGGAAAAGCTAAAAGTTAATAAGTTTAATTTTGCTCGTTTGATAAAAATAATTACTTTTGCACCCTCCTTTAAAAGGGTAAATAAGTGCAAGGATAACAAGTAAAAAAGTAGAAAAAAGAGCTAAAATTTTTAAAAATTAATTAGGCACTTTAACAAAAAAATCTACCTTTGCACTCCCTTAAATAAATTAGAATTTTATTCAATAAATAGAATAAATTAAGTTCTTTGAAGTATTGTAGAAATAGTGAGTGCCCATCCTCTTTTGATGGGAAATAATTCTTGAGAAATTTTCAACAAAACTTTTTTAACACGAAGAGTTTGATCCTGGCTCAGGATGAACGCTAGCGGCGGGCCTAATACATGCAAGTCGAACGGGATTGTTGGTAGCAATACTGACATGAGAGTGGCGCACGGGTGCGTAACACGTATGTAACCTACCTTTAACTGGGGGATAGCTTCGAGAAATCGAAATTAATACCCCATAACATTTAGAAAAGGCATCTTTTCTTTATCAAAGTTCAGGCGGTTAGAGATGGACATGCGGTGCATTAGCTTGTTGGTGAGGTAATGGCTCACCAAGGCTTCGATGCATAGGGGGTCTGAGAGGATGATCCCCCACACTGGTACTGAGACACGGACCAGACTCCTACGGGAGGCAGCAGTAGGGAATATTGGGCAATGGACGAAAGTCTGACCCAGCCACGCCGCGTGAAGGATGACTGCCCTATGGGTTGTAAACTTCTTTTGTATGGGAAGAAACCTCCGAACGTGTTCGGAGCTGACGGTACCATAAGAATAAGCATCGGCTAACTCCGTGCCAGCAGCCGCGGTAATACGGAGGATGC
>CAYHCM010000157.1:0-7901 GCA_964355045.1 uncultured Chitinophaga sp.
ATTTAAAAAATCCAATCCGGAAGCGTTTTTCTATTGGTATAAAGTTTATGAACTTTCTACACTTGTAATTTAAAAAGGCAAAGAAGTAATCAGAGTAAAAGAAACAAGACGTCCAAATCCAAAATTTTAAGAACCAAGCCTATCGCTCCTCTTGAAATTTGGATTTTGGTTCGCCTTAGGCGGATGGAATTTGGTTCTTAAAAAAGTTTACCTTAGCTATCGTCCCGTCCTAAATGTGCATAATACAAAAACCCGGAGCTATGCTATTAGCCGCATCAGGAGAAAAAAACCAAACCAGAACATCGCATGGATTAACTATAAATCAAATAACAATGAAAAAAAATTCCGACATTAAATTATTTGAAGACAAAAAAGTAGGAATACTTTGGGATGAAGAACTTGAAAAATGGTATCTTTCCATTGTGGATGTTATTGAAATTTTAACCGGCACTGACAGACCAAGAAAATATTGGAGTGACCTTAAAGCTAAACTTCAGAAGGAAGGAAGTCAACTGTCCGAAAAAATCGGACAGTTGAAAATGGCAGCTGAAGACGGTAAAATGCGAATGACCGATGTAGCTGACGCCGAACAACTTCAGATTAATACAATCTATTCCATCTCCCAAAGCCGAGCCATTTAAACTCTCGATGAACAACTAAAATATCAGAAAATGAAAAAGAACTAATCACTGAACTCTTTCAAAAATTTGAACAGGTATGTTATATCTACAACGATATAGAATGCTGGAGTGCAAGAGAGTTGCAAACCATACTCGGATACTCTAAATGGGAAAATTTTGAAAAAGTAATTGCAAAGGCAAAGGACTCCTGCAAGAATGCCGGGGAAGAAATGGTTTATCATTTTCCTGACGTCAGGAAAACGATACCCATGCCCATATAATCTAAAAACAAAAAATAATAATTTACTGCCATGGCAGATGTGCATGATACAAAAACCCGGAGCTTTAATATGAGCCAAATCAAAGGCAAGAACACCAAGCCCGAACTATTGGTAAGGAAATTTCTTTTTGCCCATGGATACCGATACCGGCTGCACGATAAAAAACTACCCGGAAAACCGGATATTGTATTGCCAAAATATAAAACCGTCATTTTTGTTAACGGCTGTTTTTGGCACGGGCATCAGGATTGTAAATATTATGTGATCCCTGAAACAAGGACGGAATGGTGGAAAGAAAAAATTAAAAAAAACAGATTGAATGACATTGCCAAACAAACTAAACTTGCAGAGATGAATTATTAAGTGATTGTGGTTTGGGAAAGAGAAATAAAGAACAGAAATATTTATACCAGTTTCATCAAAAGAAGTAAAATCTATTTTTAAAAGTCATGGCTAATAAAATTGAATTAAAGGAGTCTCAAACAAATTTCAGAGAATATTTAGCTGAAAGAATTGAATTGAATAGTGTCAATAGCTATTTTGGATACATACGAAAAATCAATGAAATTCTAAATAATTCCAAAATAACCTCAAAGAAACTGCTAGAAATAACTGACATTAATGAATTGGATTCTGTAATCCAAGTCCTAGATTTAAATGACGAATACAAGGAATACAATATTAAATGGAAAAATGGTTTGTCTGCTCCTCTAAATCATTACAGAAAATTTATCAATGGTGTGAGTACACTACAAACTAATTCAATTGAAGATTTTAAACATAAAAATTTCTATGATGATGCATTAGAGGCAGGTTATTTCATAAACGAAAAACTAAACACCCGTTTTATTTCTTCTCTCCTCACCAAACCCTTTGTAATTCTCACCGGGCTTTCCGGTTCAGGCAAAACAAAACTTGCACAGGCTTTTGCAATGTGGATTTGTGATGATGAAAATCAGTATTGCATTGTGCCTGTTGGTGCTGACTGGACAAACAGAGAACCATTACTTGGTTTTCCCAATGCTTTGCAAAGCGGAGAATATGTGAAGCCGGATAACAGAGTTTTAGATTTGATAATTGAAGCACAAGCCAATTCCGCTAAACCTTATTTTCTGATACTTGATGAAATGAATCTTAGTCATGTTGAAAGATACTTTGCTGACTTTTTAAGTGTAATGGAAACCAAAAGTAAAATATCATTGCATTCAGGAGCCGAAGACTGGAATGAGGTTCCTACTGAAATTGGATTTCCAAAAAACCTGTTCATTATTGGAACTGTGAATATTGATGAAACTACTTACATGTTTAGTCCCAAAGTGCTTGACAGGGCTAATGTAATTGAGTTTAGAGTTAATGCAAATGAAATGACGACCTATTTAAATAGTAACTCTTCTATTAAGTTGGAAAAACTGGAAGGCTTGGGAGCAAATATGGCTAATAGTTTTGTTGAAATAGCAATGGATGATAGCCTTGAAGCAAAAGATAAAGAAGAATTGAACCAGGCATTAATGAGTTTCTTTTCTGAACTGAAAAAAACAGGAGCAGAGTTTGGTTATCGTAGTGCCTCCGAAATAAAAAGATTTGCAGCTGTGGTAAATAAAATTGAAACAACATGGAGCATAACTGATATTATTGATGCGGCTATTATGCAAAAACTATTGCCCAAGGTTCATGGTTCAAGGAGAAAACTCGAGCCTGTTTTGAAAACACTTGGAGCTCTTTGTTTGCAGGAAGGACAGAATATTGATGATTATTTACTAAAGCAGGGAATGGATTTTTCGGATGCTACTAAATATAAATATCCCGTTTCGCTGGAAAAAATACTTCGAATGCATGAGAATCTTATAAGCAATGGATTTACCAGCTATGCCGAGGCATAAATTTAATGGCCGAAAATAAAATAGTTATACCCCTTAATTTGTCCGGTAGAAAGATTCAATTAGAACTTTTTGCCGAAAACAATGGTGAAACACTATTTGAAGTATTGGATGCTTTAGAAAATGGTGAAGCTCCCTATCAGATTAAAGAAGGTAATTACTATGAGTATAAAATTACAGATGGTTTCAGTCTCCAAACTTCCGAAATTGTAAGCAAATCAAAAGTTAATAAATCATCAGGCCGCATTTCACCCAATATTTATGTTGGAACTTTAAACATTGATGTTTTAAACATTGATGAAAAAAAATGCGGGGAAGTAAAACTGGAAGTGCAGTCTGTAAAAACAACTTACAGGAATGATTACCGGCACATGCTCGAGGAAATTACCGAAAAGTGCACTGATTTATTATTGCAACACAGTTCACCAGCATCACAATATTTTGAAATTGATTTTAATGCTGGGGCAAATACCCTTTATCAAAGGTTTGCTTTTATTAAGTCCATATTAGATTCAACAGAGTTTGATGATTCCGTCCACAAAATTATTTCAGCCCCAGTAACCAAATGGAAAGATAGTGAAGTTATAAAAGACATCAGAGGTGTAAAAAAGTTTAATAATTCTGCAATAAGACAGTTAACAAGTGCCAGTAACAGAATTGAATTACCTAACGGACACCCTCTTAAAAGACGTATTCATTCAATACCATCTAAAATCAAAATCAACAATAAAACTGAAACAGTTGACACGCCTGAAAATAGATTTGTAAAACATGCATTGGTTTCTTTTCAATCTTTTTGTGGCGACTTCAAAATGAAATTGAACGATAACAGCCGCATTAAGAATGAAGCCACTTTATTAGAAGATAAATTGGAACAGTTTTTAAGCCATTCAGTATTCAAGGAAATTTCAACTCCAACAACATTGCCTTTAAATAGTCCGATACTGCAACGTAAAGAAGGGTACAGGGAGATTCTAAGAGTTTGGCTAATGTTTGACCTTGCCGCAAAACTGGTATGGCATGGGGGTGATGATATATATAGTGGAAATAAAAGAGATGTTGCTGTATTATATGAATACTGGCTGTTTTTTAAATTACTGGATATAATTAAAGAAGTTTTTAAAATAGAGCCAAGAAGTATTCAGGAATTAATAAAAGAAACCAAAGATGGATTAGGTTTACAATTGAAACAAGGTAAGTTTTTGCCAATTGAAGGAGTTTATAATACGGAAAAGAGAAAACTAAGAATAGAGTTTAGTTATAATAAAACCTTTAGTGGCGGAAAGGAATATCCCCATGGTGGCAGCTGGACAAGAAATTTAAGACCTGATTATACTTTAAGTTTTTGGCCTTTTGGTATTGAACAAGAGCAGGCTGAAAAGGAAGAATTAATTGTTCATATACATTTTGATGCAAAGTATAAAATTGAAAACCTTCAAACCATTTTCGGCAAGGACGAAAATCTAGATGAGGAAAAAGAAGAGCAAAAAAAGGGTACATACAAAAGAGCAGATATTTTAAAAATGCATACCTATCGTGATGCCATAAGAAGGACGGGCGGTGCTTATGTTTTGTATCCGGGTAATGAGTCCGACAGCAAACATGGGTTTCACGAATTGCTTCCAGGATTGGGGGCATTTGCAATCAGACCTTCAAGATCAAATGATGGATCTGAAGAACTAAAAATATTTTTGAAGGAAATCCTTACACACTTTATGAACAGGGCATCCCAGCGCGAGAAAATTTCTTTAAAAACATATGAAACATATAAAGATAAAATAAGTAATGAAGTTAATGAATCATTACCCGAGGCCTATGGAATTAATAGGAATTTATTACCGGATGAAACATTTGTATTAATTGCGTTTTATAAAGACGAAGAACATTTGAGATGGATAATGAAGCATCAATTTTATAATGCAAGAACTGGCACAACAAGAGGTTCGCTCAGATTGAGCCCAAAAGAAACAGGAGCAAAATATATTTTACTACATACTGCAGGTGAAACAAAAACGAATCGTATTATAAAAATAAAAGAAATAGGACCAAGAATTTTTTCCAAACAGAATATGATTGATTTAAAGTATCCAAACCCAGAACCAACAAACTATTATTTGGTCTATGATATTGAAGACAATGTTGAGGAAGAGTTAAAAAATCATGTGTGGGACATAACCAAATTGGATGCCTTTAAAACCAAACAGGGTTCTGGAATTCCATTTACAACGTCTCTCACTAACCTCATGAAAGTCATAGATAAATAAATAAACCTCTCCCAGCCTAACTCTTCATAGCAATTTATCTGTCTTTTCTAATCTCAAACATTTGCCACTTTTATCCCTTTGCTGTCTTTTGTTTGAAATTGTTTTTTCAATGATACCACCAGGCCCCAGCCATGCTATTGCAATTGCTGATGGGACAATCCTGTGGAGAAATTTTTACTTCAATTAATTATGATTTTCGAAGGAATTATTAACCCAACGTATCTTTAACCCAAATTAAGTTTTTGTATTTCAAAAAAATTATCTTTGCATCCAATAAATTTTAAAAGTATGGAACTTACTATCAAAGTGGAAAATAAAAAAGTTTACGATTCACTTATACAGCTATTTCAATCGATAGGAATTACGATAGTTGAAAATACAAAACCATTTTCAAAAACCAATTACCAAAATCAGGATAACTCCAATTCACCGGTATATGGTCGGTTGATGGCAAAAATTAAAACGTCTGAAGATTTTAATGAACCCATTTTTTTTGATTCGGTGTAACCCCGAACAGGAATCAAAATCAATTAACATTGGTAAGCAGTTTTTTTAAATTTTCGGTTGATTCATGAGGACACGAATCAAGGCAACAGTGTCCACGAATCAAAATCAATAAACATTGGTAAGCCGTTTTTTTTACCCCTTCCCCTTCCAATCTTTGCTCACTTCTTCCAACTCATTATACCATTCCTCTCCCATTTTTCTGATCAACGGTTCTCCGCCTTGATTCGTGTCCCCACCAAACGAAATCATAACTTTTTTCTTATCGGTTGGTGTCCCCACCAAACGAAATCATAACTTTTTGATTCCAAACAACATACCCATTTTTTACCCTCACCAGATAAATTCCATCTCCCACATCCAAATCCAAACCAATTACTTTTTCAACCATTTTAACCCTTTTAACCATTCTTCCCATCATATCATAAACCTCAATCGAAACTTCCTTTCCCGGATTTTCAATTTCAATTATGAAATTTCCGTCATTCGGGTTGGGGTAAATTTTAACACCTGAAGACCTGGAAATATTAGAAATTCCGACCGTTACATTTTTGCAGGTTTGAGATGTGCAACCGGCCAGATTGGTAACTTTAAGGCATACCTTGTATTGGTCAGAAGATTTTATAATATGAGAGTAATATCCAACCGTGGTGGTGGCACTATCGGTATTACCAAACTTCCATTGGTATTTTGTATTTCCCTGCACGGTGGCTCTTAAATCCACTTTATTGCCTGTGATTGTATAGCTGAATTCAGAATCCGGATTGGCATTCACGGTCAGGGCTTTGGTTAAAGAATCAGAACAACCATTCGCAACAAGCGCAACCAAGGTTACATTAAAAGTAGTCGTGCTTGAAATTTGGAATTTGTGTTTTGTCTCGCCTTTGGCGGATTGGAATTTACTTGTATTGCCATCCCCAAATTTCCAGTTATAGCCTGTGGCATCTTGCGATAAATTTTTAAAAACAGTACTGTCACTTTCGCAAACATCCTCCGTTGTAAAATCCGCTTTGGATTGGGGTTTTATTTCTATGACTTTCTTTAAAGTATCGCTGCAGCCGTTGTCGGAGGCTAAGATAAGGGTACAGGTTGAGGTTCCTGCGGCAGCAAATTTATGTGTAGGACTTTCAAGGGTGGAAGTAGCTTCATTATTAAAATTCCAGTTGAAGTAGGTAGTTATGGGGGATGGCGGTTTTGTGCCGGTAAACTGAAATTTGGTGATGGTGCGGCTGCAGGCTATGTCGTAGGTAAAATCTGCTTTGGGATTGGGAAGAACGGTAACGAATTTAACTGCTGTGTCTTTGCAATTTTTATCGGTTGTGGCGGTCAGGCTAACTTTGTAATTGCCGGTTTTTAAATAGCGTTTGGCTATTATATCTTTACCCATGGTAATGCTTTGGTCGCCCAAATCCCATTGGTAGCTTATTTTGCCGGTGTCTTTTTTAATTTTAAAATCAAAGCTATGTTGATTAAAACATTGTGAAGAATCATTTATTTCAAAGCCTACCAAAGATTGAGGGTAAACATGGACTGTTTTGCTTAATGAATCCATGCAACCTGCCGTACTTTCAGAAACTAATTTAATAGTATAAGTTCCTTTGTTATTAAAGCTTTTCTTAGCAATACTGTCTGTAATACTGGTGTTGTCTTCAAAATACCAGATGGATTGTTTTCGGTTATCGTCTTTGTACGTGGTGGTTTCTTTAAAACTAAACGCATTGTTTTTTAAGCACTGTCCCGTATCAGAAATTGTGAAACTTGACTGGACGCATGGATTTTTTATGGTAATGGTATCACCACTCCAACAGCCTGCGGAGTCTAATACCTTTAACCAAAAGGTTCCTTTATTGTATGTTATAATATTGTTTTTTTTACTCCCTGTATTCCATTGGTAGGATAGGTATTTATTGGCAGGGGCTAAGATAGCCGCAAACGAATTGCAAAAAGAAGTATCCCTTCCAAGATAGGGTTTTGGGTCTTTGATGTAAATGGTTATTTTAACGGTATCAATAATATCGCGGTAATAGTTAACTAAGGTTACATTATAATTTCCGGGCTTTTTATAAATATGAAAAATACCTGTTATTTTTTTTGATATGTTGTTTGCCCCTGATGACGGGTCTCCAAATATCCATCGTACAGAATCTTTAGGATAGGTAGGGTCGGAAAAAGAAAAAAGGGATGAATCATTGATGCAATTGCGTGTAACTCCAAATGATTTATCCCAAAAATAGGAGGAGATAAAATTGGGAAGGCCATAAGAAACAACCCCACCTTGCAGGTAAATATAATTTCGTTGGGGTCTGCATTTTGTTCCGACGGAATCAGGTGCATGAATTACATGAATATATTGAC